>JAGCCV010000085.1 GCA_017651505.1 Bacteroidaceae bacterium
AGCTATGTCTAAGGATGTTTTTGTCTCTGTCATAGTCATGTAGTAGACTTTCTACAAAGATACACATATTTTCTTGTTGTTTAACTTGATATAAATCAAAAAAACATTGTTGTAGTAGATAATTGTGTATCTTTGCAATGCCTTAGAAGGAGTCGCCGAGATAGTCTTGCAGCCCTCAAACAGGCTTTCCTACAAATGAATTGGTTAATATTGATTAGTGCAGGACTATGTGAAGTAGGCTTCACGTATTGTCTCGGAAGAGCAAAAGAGGTTGTTGGCGGTGAATGGTGGAGCTGGATAGCGGCATTCTGGCGTTTATTCTTTCTGACTACCCTTATTGGCTCTATTATCGGGTTAAAAGCTTTGTCATAATGTAGTAAAGTAAAAATCCCCAAGGCTTTCGCCTCGGGGATTCTTATTTCTAAAACCTGTTAACAGGGAATTAGCAGCGCTTGTCAAGATAAGGCAACTCGTAAGGACGACGATAGTCGTAGTAGTACAGACGGTGAGCAGCAGCTTCCTTGTCATTAACGAATGTACGAGTAGCAGGATTCCACTTAACAGGACGGTTCAGCTCGTATGCGATGTTGCACAGGCAGCAGAATACTGCAGAGCTTGTACCAGCCTCAACAGGAGCAATTGGGTTCTGACGGCTACGAACGCAGTCGATGAAGTTTTGCATGTGAGGTGAGCTGGTCTCGAAGTTCTGAGCAGCCTGACGCTGACCACCACGCTCAGCCTGAGCTGCACGACGGCGATATTCTTCGAACATCTTAGCACGCTCCTCAGGAGTCATCATACGAGGCTTGTTACCACGCAGGTTCTCAGGAACAAGTGAGTTGTCTGAGCACTCCAGATAACCACGAGCTACGTTGATCCAACCCTTAGTACCGATGAACTTCAGACCCTGTGCGCCAGGATTGTCCTCACCGTCCATCTCCTTAGTCAGGTATGGATGCTCCATCAGGATGGTACCGTTCGGGTAACGAGCTGAGTAAGCCTCACCCTCACCCCACTTGTCGCGTGGGTAGTATTCAACTGGCTGCAAGCCGTCGAAGCCCATAGCTGCATTAGCGATGTCGTGCATGTGAGCACCCCAGTCAGCGGTGTAACCGTTACCGGTCTCACGATACCAACGCCATGCGCCCCAGAACTCTTCACGCTTCTCAGGATCCAAGCTGATAGGTGGGCAGAGCTGGTAGTTGTACTCGATCTGAGGATCGTTCAATGGGCCGAGCCACAGGTTGAAGTTGAGGTTAGCTGGGATAGGCTGAACGCCACCAAATTCCTCGTACATCTTAGCGATTGGACGTGCAGGGTCACCTACCTTAGAGTAGATCTTCTCAACATGACCAATCTTACCTGCCTGAATCAGCTCAATAGCCTTCTGGAATTCACCGCTTGAACGCTGCTGGCTACCTACCTGGAATACCTTCTTGTTCTGACGAACAGCTGCCTCAACAGCATAAGCCTCAGTAATAGTGTAAGTCAGAGGTTTCTGGCAATAAACATCCTTACCAGCCTGCATTGAGTGGATAGCCTGCAGTGCATGCCAGTGGTCAGGAGTACAAACCTCAACTGCGTCAATGTCCTTACGCTCCAACAAGTCTTCATAGCTTTCATACTTGTCGCAACGCTCGTTCATACCCTTCTGCTTCTGCCAAGCTGCAACTCTTCTGCGGAAACGCTCAGTCTTCATAGTGTCAACATCGCAGCAAGCTGCAACCTGAACACCATCAACACCTGCGAAGCCACCAAAGTCATTCAGTGCCTGCTGGCCTAAGCCGATGAAACCCATAACTACACGGTCACTTGGAGCAACCTTCACACCATTAGAATTGGCCCAGCTAGGTAAAATAGTCAAGCTGGCCAGACCCAGAGCTGAATAGCTCAGGAAATCTCTTCTTGAAATTCCGTTCTTTTCTTTCATGATATTGTTAATAAATATTGATAAATAAATTCGTAATCGGTTTCAAAGTTAGGAAAACTTTTGCAAAACCCATTATTTTTCTCTCTTTTTTTTTATAATATTTAAGAATTTACCCTTCTTTTTCTTCAATGGTTTGGGGTGAAGCCTTTTCTTTAGGTTGTTTTTCAACTTGGATGTCAACGAACTTCTCCTTTTTCTTCTCCTCTTTCTTGTTGCCACCTGAAATCAAACTGATGAGCCATCGCCCTATCTTACGTTCAATACCAGCCTCTGAAGTCGGTATGCCAGTCTTGCTGGTAAACCAACGTTTCAGTTTGGTGATTCCCAGCAGTTTTTTCCACGAAATGGTAAGATTTACCCCTGGGATGATTTGGGAACCGGATGTTTTCTTGCGTCTTTTCCTGGTTGAAGATGAAGTAGTGGTGGTTGTGGTGGTTACTGTCACCCCATTCCTCGTGGTCTTCTTGGTTGTAGTCTTTTTGGTTGGCATATAACAAAGGTTTTATGTTTATTTTTTTGTAAAGTTAGTGAATGTTTCCGACTTGGCAAAACAAAATACCTGATTTCATCCGTTTATATATTAACCCCCTTAGTAACACCCTCCCTATTCTGGCTCCCCCTCTCTATAGAGAGGAGGGGGAGCCTACATAGGGGAGGGGTGTATAGGGGGGTGTTCTATATAAAAGGGATGAAAAATCAAGTCACGTTATTTTGTTGTTGTCAAACGGAGATATTACTACGGGTGAACACAGCGCCTCGCGCGTGCAAAAGGAGGCATTCCCATAGGGGTAAAGGAGATATTGCGACGGGTGATGGCAGATACTGCGTCACCATGTGGGAGATATTGCGACGGGTGATGGCAAGCTTTCCTTCGACCCATAGCGGGCTTCACGTCGTGATGCGGCAGATATTGCTGTAAAGAATGGCCTTATTGATGGATGGAGCTGGGCTTCTCATTCATCAGCCACAGACCAGCGAAGGTAAGAAGTCCGTTCAGCATCAGTAGTTCGTAACCGAAGGTGTAGCCAGTGAAAAGTGAAGTAATGGCATCGGCTAGATAACAAACTACAGGAGAAGCAATGGCGATATATGGCACATAGCGGCCTTGCGTGGTGCGCTTGGTCAACAAACCGAAGGCAAACAGGCCCAGTAGCGGTCCATAGGTGTAAGAGCACAGTGTATAGATGGCGTCGATGACATTGGTGCTGTTTACCATGCGGAATGCCAGGATAAACACGGTGAACGCCACACAGATGCCGATGTGTGCTATGCGTCGCAGGCTTTCATCGTTCGGACGCTCTTTGATATCTACGCAAAAACTGGTGGTCAAGGCGGTTAGCGCAGAGTCGGCACTACTGAAACAGGCAGCTACAATGCCGATGGTAAACAATACAGTGACGGTTGTTCCCAACCTGCCTGAAGCGGTAAACATAGGCAGTAGGTCGTCGGTATTGGCAGGTAACTCCCATCCCTGTTGCTGGGTAAGCATGATGAGCAATACACCCAAACTGAGAAATAGCAGGTTGGCTGGCACGAAGAAGAAACCATAAGTACACATGTCCTTCTGTGCCTCACGCAACGTTTTGCAAGTAAGGTTCTTCTGCATCATGTCCTGGTCGAGTCCAGTCATCACAATCACCACGAAAACGCCACTAAAAAACTGCTTCCAAAAGTTCTGTTTGGAAAACCAGTCGTCAAACAGGAATACCTGGCTATAACTACTCTCCCATACAGCCCTCATAGCTTCTTCTAATGACATGCCCAAAGCGTCTGTAACATTGATGATTATCAGTATCAATGCACCAAAAAGGCAGGTGGTTTGGAATGTGTCGGTCCACACCAGCGTCTTCACACCACCTCGGTATGTGTAAAGCCAGATCAGTGACACAAGACCTATCACTGTAATAAAAAAGGGGATGCCCAGCATCTCGAACACAAATTGGTGCAGCAACATACACACCACATAGAAACTTACGGCGGCACGTGTCATCTTGCTTAGTAGAAAGAACCATGCCCCCGTCTTGTAGGCCTTGATGCCTAAGCGTTGGCGAAGATAACTATATATGGTGGTGAGATTTAACTTGTAATAGATAGGCAATAAGATGAAGGCAATGGCAAAATAGCCCAATATAAAGCCCAGGCACATCTGTAGGTAATACATGTTGATGTGTATGGGCATGCCTGGTACCGACACGAAGCTTACGCCCGAGATGGAGGCACCTACCATTCCGAATGCTACCATGTACCATGGCGACTTGCGTTCGCCACGGAAAAACACGTCGTTATTGCTTTTGCGCGTAACGAAACGGCTCACAATCCATAGGGCCGCGAAATAAACCAATATGGTGGTGACAATTATCATGCCTGTTGCTTAAAACAGCTGCGAAGATAGTGAAAAACTCGGAGTTTCTTCTTATCTTTGCAAAAATTCAACAATGCTGCTATGGAAGAGGACAAGTTTTTTATATGCCAAGATAGCGATTATCGTGCCTTGAAAGCCTTTCAGAAGGCTGAGTGCATTTATGATGTGACATTCTATTTTGCGAATATGTTTCTGAAAAAAGGAGACCGTACGATAGACCAGATGGTGCAGGCGGCACGTTCTGGAAAACAGAACTTGGCAGAAGGAAGCATAGATGGTGTGACATCGAGAGAAATGGAGCTGAAACTGCTGAATGTGAATAGGGCTTCACTGCATGAGCTTTTGCTGGATTATGAAGATTATCTGCGGGTTCGCGGCTTGGAACAGTGGTCCTTTAATGACCAGAGGTGTGTTCAGGCAAGGAGATTCTGCAAGGCTCATCTTAATTCAGCCATTTACCGTGAGAAAATTAAGGTTAGGTCTGATGAGACCATTGCCAATATCGCCATTACGCTAATTCACCAATGTGATGTACTGCTGAGGGGATTGATAGAGTGGAAAAAGCGCAATTTTATCGAGCGGGGAGGTATTAAGGAGGAGATGTATAAGGCGAGAGTAGAGTGGATGAAGAGGAATAAGAAGTGATTGGGACTGATGGGATGACTAGGATGACTGGGATAAATGGGACAGATGGAACAAATGGGACGACTATTAATCCCATTCATCCTATTAAACCTATTAATCCCACCAACCCCACCAACCCCACTAAAAATAAATAAAAGAATTATGGCAACAGTTGATGACAAGAAGATTATCTTCTCTATGGTTGGCCTGAACAAGACCATCAGGCAGACCAATAAACAAGTATTGAAAAACATTTACCTTTCGTTCTTCTATGGAGCCAAGATAGGAATCATTGGCCTAAACGGCTCAGGTAAATCCACTTTGATGAAAATTATAGCCGGATTGGATAACCAGTACGAGGGGCAGGTGGTGTTCTCACCAGGCTATACCGTGGGCTATCTGCCGCAGGATCCTTTCCTTGATCCCCAGAAGACAGTGAAGGAAATTGTACAGGAAGGCACTGCCGAGGCAGTGAACGCGCTGAAAGAGTATGAGGAGATCAACCTCAAGTTTGGCGAACCCGAGTATTACGAAGATCCCGAAAAGATGGATAAGCTGATGGCACGCCAGGGAGAATTGCAGGACATTATTGATGCGACCGATGCCTGGAACCTGGATTCCAAGCTGTAGATTGCCATGGATGCCTTGCGCTGTCCGCCCAGTGACCAGCTGTGTGAACACCTGAGCGGTGGCGAACGCAGACGAGTAGCCTTGTGCCGTTTGTTGTTGCAGAAGCCCGATGTGTTGCTGCTCGATGAGCCTACCAATCACCTGGATGCAGAGTCTATCGATTGGCTGGAACAGCACCTGCAGCAATATGAGGGAACTGTGATTGCTGTAACCCATGACCGTTACTTCCTTGACCATGTGGCAGGCTGGATCCTGGAATTAGACCGTGGTGAGGGTATTCCTTGGAAAGGCAACTATAGTAGTTGGCTGGACCAGAAAACACAGCGTATGGCACAGGAAGAAAAAACTGAGAGCAAGCGTAGGAAGACCTTACAACGTGAATTGGAGTGGATTCGTATGGCTCCGAAGGCTCGTCAGGCAAAAGGAAAAGCCCGTCTGAACTCATACGAGCAGCTGCTGAACGCTGACGTGAAGGAAAAGGAAGAAAAACTGGAGATTTTTATACCAAACGGTCCACGCTTGGGCAATAAAGTAATCGAGGCACATCATGTGGCAAAAGCCTTTGGTGATAAGTTGTTGTATGATGACTTGAACTTTACCTTGCCACCTAATGGCATTGTGGGTGTGATAGGTCCTAATGGTGCGGGCAAGACTACCTTGTTCCGTTTGATTATGGGTTTGGACAAGCCTGATAGTGGTACATTTGAAGTAGGAGAAACTGTAAAACTGGCGTATGTTGATCAGCAGCATACCAGTATTGACCCCAACAAGACTGTGTTCCAGGTGGTAAGCGGTGGCATGGACTTGATGCGGATAGGCAACCGTGACGTGAACGCCCGTGCCTATCTGTCGCGCTTCAATTTTTCTGGCGCAGACCAGGAAAAACTATGTGGTGTGTTGTCTGGTGGTGAGCGTAACCGCTTGCAACTTGCCTTAGCGCTAAAGGAAGAAGGCAATGTGTTGCTGCTTGACGAGCCTACCAACGACATCGACGTGAATACCTTGCGTGCCATTGAGGAGGGTTTGGAGAACTTTGCCGGATGTGCAGTCATCATCAGCCATGATCGTTGGTTCCTTGACAGAATATGCACCCACATACTGGCTTTTGAGGGAGATTCTAACGTGTTCTTCTTTGAAGGTTCTTATTCTGACTATGAAGAAAACAAACTTAAAAGGCTTGGTAAGACTGAACCTACAAGGGTAAGATACAGGAAATTGACGAACGATTAAGGGCGTGTTGAAAACTTTTTTTTACAGAATTAATTAATTGTATTGAGATAATAGCTATCTTTGCACCGCCAAAATGGTTTTTATTAAATTAATACAAAGTATTATGTTAAGAAAAGTAAGATTCTTGCTGCTTACACTGTCTGCTGTTTTAGTGGCTGTAAGTGCACAGGCACAGATCACTACCTCATCTATGGGTGGTAAGGTAGTCGATGATGCCAACGAACCCGTCATTGGCGCGACTGTACAGGCTGTTCACGAGCCTTCAGGTACGCTTTACGGTGCGATTACTAATGTTGACGGTCGTTATGCCATCCAAGGTATGCGTACCGGTGGTCCTTACACAGTAACCATCTCTTATATCGGTTACTCTACCCGGACTTACAAGGACATCACACTGCAGCTGGGTGAAATTTTTAACCTGAATGTTGAGATTTCTGAGTCAGCTGAGATGCTGGGTGAGGTAGTTGTTACTGGAACCGCATCAAAGTTCGCACAGGAAAAAACTGGTGCTACAACCAACATCAACAACGCTACTATCCGTGAGTTACCAACCGTAAGCCGAAGCATTACGGATATCGCTCGCCTCTCTCCATACGCTAATGGTATGGGTTTCGCAGGTGGTGACGGCCGTTCCACCAACTTCACAGTGGATGGTGCCAACTTCAACAATAACTTTGGTTTGGACCCAAACCTGCCTGGTGGCGGTTCACCCATCTCTGTGGATGCTATTGAGGAAATGCAGGTGGTGGTGACTCCGTTCGATGTTCGTCAGAGCAACTTTATTGGTGGCGGTATCAATGCTGTTACCAAGTCGGGTACCAATACCTTTAAGGGTACAGCTTATACTTACTACACTAATGAGAATCTGCATGGTACCAACATCGCAGGTGTAGATGTGGCTCGTAGCAAGGAACGTAAATATATATATGGTGCGACCTTGGGTGGCCCTATCATTAAGAACAAGTTGTTCTTCTTCGCAAATGTTGAGTATTCTAAGGTGCCTACTGAAGTAAATCGTTGGAGAGCATCAGAAAATGGTGTAGCTGTGCCAGACCAGTACATTTCCCGTACTACTATGGCCGATATGAAAAAAGTGAGCGATTTTGTGAAGCAGAGATATGGTTATGACACCGGTTCTTATACCAGCTTCCCTGCTGATGAGAAGAACATCAAATTGTTAGGACGTATTGACTGGAACATTACACAGGATCATCACTTGGCAGTTCGTTATAACTACACCAAGAACACTGCCTGGAACCCAACCAACGGTAACTCTGCTGACACAGGTTTCCGTCTGAGAAATATGGATCGTTTCTCTCATTATTCCATGGCATTTGCTAATGCGATGTTTTCTCAGGATAACAAGGTGAACACCATCTCTGTTGACTTGAACAGCCACTTCGGAAGCAACCTGTCTAACCAGTTGCTGTTCACTTATTCTAATATTGAGGATGTGCGTGGCACCAACTCATCTGAGTTCCCTTTCATTGACATTATGTATGGTTATAAGGAGGGTGATTTTTCTGCGGATGTCCCTAATGCATACGACTTTGGTGGATACAATGTCAAACAGACTTTGGAGCCTTATATGTCATTAGGTTATGAGCTGTTTACATGGAACAATAAGGTGCAAAACAAGGTGACTACTATCACTGATAACTTCACCGCTTACTTGGGTGCTCACAAGCTGACTGCTGGTTTCAATTTCGAACATCAGCTGGCAAACAATTCCTATATGCGCAACGGTACAGGTTATTACCGCTATCGCTCACTGGATGACTTCCTGAATGAGCGCACTCCTGAGGCAGTGGCATTAACCTATGGTTACAGTGGTAATGCTAATCCAACAGCTCAGGTTACTTTCAACCAGATAGGTGTTTATGTGCAGGATGAGTGGAACGTACTGGACAATCTGAAATTGACTGGTGGTATTCGCTTTGATAACATTCACTTCGACAAGGATGATATTATGCGTAATAACGCCATTTACGAGTTAGATTACAACGGCAAGCATGTTGATACTGGTTCATGGCCTAAGAGCAATATCCAGATTTCTCCTCGCTTGGGCTTCTCTTGGGATGTGTTAGGTGACAAGTCGTTGAAGGTACGTGGTGGTACAGGTATATTCACAGGCCGTCTGCCTTTGGTGTTCTTTACCAACATGCCTACTAACTCAGGTATGGTACAGTATCAGGCAACTGCCAATACAAAATATACGAACGGTGTTGTAACCAGTGTGGATCCAAGATTAGCTAATTTCGCAGGTCAGATGGTAACCGACCGTAACGAGTTTATCAGCCGCTTGGGTACTCCTACCACCATCACTCCTGCTGACGGTACTGTGCCAAGTGCTGTGAATGGAATAGATAATAACTTTAAAATGCCGCAGGTATGGAAGACTTCTATCGCAGTTGACTACCAGGTACCTGTGTCATTCCCATTGACTGTAACGGGTGAGTTCAACTATACCAAGAACATTAACGCTGTACGTCTGGTAGATTGGAACATCATGGATAATACCAGTGGTTGGGAACGTTTCTCTGGTGCAGACAACCGTCTGATTTATCCAGCAAACTATACTTATCAGAAGAATCCAGCTTATATACTGACCAACACTTCAAAAGGTTATGGCTGGACAGCTAACTTTACAGTGAACGCTCAGCCTATTGAGAACATGAACATCATGGCTTCTTACACCCATACGGTAATGAAGGAAGTATCAGGCATGCCTGGCTCAAACGCTTCCTCTGCATGGTCTGGTCTTTATACCATCGATGGTCCTAACCGTGCAACAGTTCAGAACTCTCAGTACGTAATTCCTGACCGTGTTATCGCTTCTGTAAGCTATACTTACCACAAGGATCATTTCAGCTTGTTCTATACAGGTTATAATCCTGCATATTCAAGTGATTATCCCCGTTCAAATACCTATTATTACATTGGTGACATGAACAATGACGGTGTAGGTACTGACTTGATGTACATTCCAAAAAATGATAGCGAAATCGTGTTCGTTGACAAGTTCGACAGTGATGGCAATCAGACCATCTATGCTGATAAAGATCGTGCAGACTTCTGGAAATTTGTTGAGCAGGATTCTTATCTTAGGAACCATAAGGGCGAATACGCAGAAGCATATGCAGTACGCGCTCCCTGGGTACATAAATTTGACTTCCGTTGGGCACATGACTTTACTCTGAACATCGGCAGTACCAAGCATCTGCTTCAACTCTCAATGGATGTTGAGAACATCGGTAACCTGTTTAACTCTAATTGGGGCGTAGAAAAGATTATGACCCCTGCCAACAATGGTGCTATCTTGAAATATGAGGGTAAGAATGAGGCTAACCAGCCTACCTTCTCTCTCTATCGCGATGCTAACGGTAATGCTCCTACCAAGACTTGGGAGTATAACCGCGCTTGGGATCAGGCTTGGAGAATCCAGTTTGGTGTGAAGTACTACTTCAACTAATCTGTTACTACCAGATTTATATATAGAGGAGGCAGCCTTTTGAGGTTGCCTCCTCTAATTATAGTATGTTGAGAATAGTTGTCATCTGAGTAGCTGATTGAAGGAGATTTACCGTTGAGAAAGTGATGTGACAATTTGGCAGTTTCCGTAAATATCCGTAACTTTGCAACTGATTATACATGAATGTGCACAGATGGACAAACAACCACTTTTGGGAATGACACTCAGCGAGCTGCAAGAGGTGACAAAAGGCATGGCGATGCCAGGCTTTGCAGCCAAGCAGATAGCGCAGTGGCTCTATGTGAAGAGGGTAGGTAGCATCGATGAGATGACCAACCTCTCATTGAAGCATCGTACGCTGCTGGCTGAACGTTATGTGGTAGGAGCAGCTGCTCCAGTCAATGAGATGCGTTCTCAAGATGGTACGGTGAAATATCTTTATCATACACCTGACAATCATTTCGTGGAGACGGTATTTATCCCCGATGAAGACCGCGGCACCGTGTGCGTTTCCTCTCAGGTGGGCTGCAAGATGAATTGTAAGTTCTGTATGACGGGTAAGCAAGGATTCAGTGGAAATCTCACAGCCAACCAGATAATCAACCAGATACAATCGTTGCCTGAGTATAGGCAACTGACCAATGTGGTGATGATGGGCATGGGTGAGCCTCTCGACAATCTTGATGAGGTGATGAAGGCACTGGAAATTATGACGGCTCCATGGGGGTATGCTTGGAGCCCTAAACGAATCACCCTTTCTACAGTAGGATTGAAGAAAGGTTTGCAACGCTACCTGGAAGAAAGTGAATGTCACCTGGCTGTGAGCCTGCATGCTCCTGTACCTGCCTTGCGCCGGGAACTGATGCCAGCAGAGAAAGCCTATTCCATTACTGAGGTGGTTGACTTGTTGCATAATTATGACTTCAGTCACCAACGCCGATTATCCTTTGAGTATATTGTGTTCAAGGGTGTGAATGATAGCGTGTTATACGCAAAAGAGCTTTTGAAACTCTTACGTGGTTTGGATTGTAGGGTGAACCTGATACGATTTCATGCTATTCCAAATGTGGATTTACAAGGGGTAGATATGGAGAAAATGACTGAGCTGAGAGATTACCTTACACAGCATGGGTTGTTTACTACTATCCGTGCCTCACGTGGAGAAGATATCTTCGCGGCTTGTGGTATGTTATCTACCGCCAAGCAGGAGAGGATTAACAAGAATTAATATTAATTATTAAGAAAGATAAGATTTCTATTCCCACTTATTCGTAGTTTTGTGGAGATAATGCCAATATAGAAAGAAAATATGAGAAGAACAGCTTATTTGATGACGATTGTACTGGTTGCCTTGTTGTTGGGTGCCTGTAACCGTGGAGGCAACAAACGCTCTTCACTGAATATCTTTACCCCTACTTCCAGTGGTAGGGCGTATGAGTTGTTAGTGGTCTGCGACGATGCCAATTGGGAAGGCGTGGCAGGTCGTGCATTATATGATGTGTTGGATACAGATGTGCCGGGCTTGCCTCAATCGGAACGCTCTTTCCGCATCATGAATACCACCCCTTATGGCTATAATGCAACGTTGAAGATGCTGCGTAATATCATCAAAGTGGACATTGATCCGAGTATCTATACTCAGCCTAAGTTTCGCTCAGAGATGAATGTGTATGCCAATCCGCAGGCCATCTTGACCATTCAGGGCCCCGATGCCGAGTCGGTAGCTGAATATGTGACCAAAAACGGACAAGCCATCATTGATTTCTTTACCCGTGCCGAGATGAACCGCCAGATACAAGTGTTGGAATACCAGCATAGCGACATGATATCCAAGAACGTGAAGGAGATGTTCGACTGTGATGTATGGGTATCGGGCGAGCTGAAGTCATCCAAACGCGGGGAGAATTTCTTCTGGGCAGGTGCCAATGCAGCATCGGGCGACCAGAACTATGTGATTTACTCATATCCCTACAGAGACCGTCGTACCTTTACCCAGGACTTTTTCGTGCAGAAGCGTGATTCTGTGATGAAGATCAATATTCCAGGAGCGGCAGAAGGTACCTATATGCAGACCGATGCCCGTTTCGTTACTACCCGTGCTTTCATGCTAAAGGGTGAATACGTGTTTGAAGCACGTGGCTTGTGGAGAGTGAAGGGTGACATGATGGGCGGCCCGTTTGTCTCGCAGAGTCGTGTGGATACCATCAACCAACGGGTGATAACAGAAGAGATTTTTATCTATGCACCCGAGAAGCTGAAGCGTAACCTGGTACGTGGCATGGAAGCTTCACTCTATACTATCAAATTGCCAGGCAAAGTGATGGATGATGCACAGATTCCTTTGCAAGATGAATGATTTTACAATTATTACATAATAGATAACTTTCTATGGAAGGAAAATTTAGAATAGGAATTACACAAGGAGATATCAACGGAGTAGGTTGGGAAGTTGCGTTGAAGTCGTTTGAAGACCCTACGATGTTGGAACTCTGTACACCTGTTATATATGGTTCGCCCAAGGTGGCTACTTACCATCGTAAGACGATGGAGATTCAAACGCCATTCACCATCGTAAAATCAGCTGCAGAAGCTGATGATGCAGTTAATATTGTGACTTGCAATGACGATGATCCCAAGGTGGAATTTGCCAAGACAGATGCTGAGGCTGGCAAGGCAGCATGGGGTGCTATGCAGCTGGCTATGAACGAGTATCGTGACGGACTGACAGATGTGCTGGTGATGGCTCCTGTCAACGAATTGGCCTTTAAGCAGGCTAATATTGATTATCCAGGCTTCTCCAATTTGATGCAAAGAGAATTGGGAGAAGAGGGAGAGGTGGCTTTATCCATACTGGTTAAGGATGACCTGCGTGTGGCTTTGGCTACAGAAAATGTACCTATGAAGAATGTGGCCTCTTTGCTGACCAAAGAGTTAATCAAGGAAAAGATGGTTGTGTTTAACCAGTCGTTGAAAGTCGATTTCGACATCAGTGCGCCGCGCATCGCCGTGCTTTCCTTGAACCCCGGATCTGTATTGAATGATGCAGTTGGACAGGAGGAACAAGAGATTATAAAACCAGTTTTGGAAGAGCTGATAGAGGAGAAAGTGATTTGCTATGGTCCTTATTCAGTAGATTCACTTTTAGAGACGAGCAACTATACACATTTCGATGGCATCTTCGCCATGTATCATGATCAAGGCATGGGATTGTTCAAGGCTCTGAGTATGAATAGTGGTGTGAAGTTTGTTACGGGTATGTCTGCTATCTGTGTTACACCTGTTCATGGGGTGGAATATGAATTGGCAGGAAAAGGAGTGGCTGACGAGTCGTCGTTGAGAAATGCCATTTTTTTAGGAATAGACGTATTGCGCAACAGGCATCGTGAAGAAGACGCATTGGCTAACCCTCTGCGTAAGCAGTATTATGATAAACGTGACGACAGCGAGAAACTGAAACAAATGAAGGAACCTGAGGAAGAGACATTATGACAAAGACTGAGATACAACAAGTGAAGCTGAGGTTTGGCATCATCGGCAACGATGAGAACCTGCTCCATGCCATCGATACTGCTTTGCAAGTGGCACCTACAGATGTGTCTGTGCTTATCACTGGCGAGAGTGGTGTAGGTAAGGAGAGCTTTCCTCAGATCATTCATCAGTTCAGTCGCAGGAAACATGGGAAATACATTGCTGTAAACTGTGGTGCCATCCCAGAGGGTACCATTGACTCAGAACTTTTCGGTCATGAGAAAGGAGCTTTTACTGGTGCCATTAGTGACCGTAAGGGTTACTTCAGCGAGGCAGATGGAGGTACCATCTTCTTGGATGAGGTAGGAGAGTTGCCGTTGCCTACACAGGCAAGACTCCTGCGTGTGTTAGAGAATGGCGAGTTCATTAGGGTAGGCTCTTCCAAAGTGGAGAAAACCAATGTGCGCATTGTGGCTGCCACCAACGTGAATCTTGACAGGGCAATAACTGACGGACGCTTCCGTGAAGATCTTTTCTATCGCCTTAGTACTGTGCCCATCAAGATACCCCCATTGCGTCAGCGTGGGGATGATGCTGCTTTGCTGTTCCGTAAGTTTGCCGCTGATTTTGCAGAGAAATACCGTATGCCAGCCATCCAGCTGACAGAGGAGGCAAAACGCATGTTGGTTAACTATCGTTGGCCTGGTAATGTACGCCAGTTGAAGAATGTAACTGAACAGATATCTATTATAGAGACCGACCGTGAGGTGACGGCTGATATGCTGAAACGTTATCTGCCTCAACAGGAACAAGGTCAGCGGTTGCCAGCCTTGTTTGGGACCAATGATTTCGGACAGGGCTTTGAGGGAGAACGTGAGTTCCTCTACAAGATGCTCTATAACCTCAATAATGAAGTGACTGAATTAAAACAGGTAGTCAAGAAACTGATGGCGGGTGAGCAGGTAACGGTAGCAGCAGAAACGCCTCATACACCATATTATGCGCCTGCTACTTCGTCAACGGATACCGCTATTCCCATCATACAGCATCCTACTGCCACAGGAAGACCAACTGCTTCGTTGCATAATGATGATAATATCCAGGATACCGAGGCCGTGGAAGAGGCAGAGGCGATGTCGTTGGATGAGGTAGAGAAGGAAATGATCAAGAAAGCTTTGGATAGAAACCGTGGAAGGCGTCGGGCAGCAGCCAAAGAGCTCAATATCTCTGAACGTACTTTATATAGAAAGATTAAGTTGTATGACTTGGAGTAAGAATTTGGTTCATGGCGTATGGATGATGGGTTTAGCTGTCATCATGGTGGCTTGCAAGGTGTCGTTAGGCCTGGCACCTATCTCTTCCATAGACTATAGCAAGGTGCATACGATGCAGATTGTGGATTTTCAGAACCATGCTGATTATGTGTATGGCCCGTTGGCCACTACTTTGAATGACCAGATGAAGGATTTGTTCATGCGACAGACTCGATTGTCTTTGGTGAACAATAACGGAGATATTGTCATAGAAGGTGAGATTGTTGGCTATAACCAGTTTAACGAGGCGATAGATGCCAGTGGCTATTCTTCTAAGGTTCGCCTAACACTGACTGTAAAAGTGTCATTTACCAACAATACCAATCATGAAGAAGATTTCGAGGATCGTACTTTTAGTGCGTTTCAGACCTATGATGCCTCTCAGTTGCTGACTGCGGTGCAAGATCAGCTGATAGAGGTGATGGTGAAAGATATTTCTGAACAGATATTTAACTCAACTGTAGCCAACTGGTAAGATGAATGCCAATGATATCATACAATGGATCAAGCATCCCGAGTTACTGAATACGAGCTCTTTGTACGAACTACGCACCATGGTGGCCCGCTATCCATATTTCCAGACGCTTCGCTTGTTGTACTTGAAGAACCTTTATCTGTTGCATGATGATACTTTCGGTTCTGAGTTACGAAAGTCTGCTTTGTTTATTGCTGATCGTAGTAAGTTATATTATCTTATTGAGGGAGATAAATTGACAGTAAAACCAACCAAAGGCACTCAACCTTCAGTGATGCAACAGAAAGAGGGACCTTCCGAAAGTCGTACGCTTTCGCTCATCGATTCCTTCTTGGCTGAGATGCCGGGAGAGCTTTCTGCCGATGAAGAATTGACATTGGCACCAGCTACTGAGGAGTATGTACTGACAGAAGATAATATCAGTGTTGATGAGAAAGGGGAATCTGAGGGGGAAGAACTTGACGATAGCTTTTTTACAGAAACTTTGGCTAAAATCTACATCAAACAGCAACGATATGGCAAAGCTTTGGAAATAATTAGAAAATTAAACTTGAAATATCCAAAAAAAAGTATTTACTTTGCAGACCAAATTCGTTTTTTAGAGAAATTAGTTATTAACGAGAAAACAAAATCATAATTAAAAATGTATCTACTGATTATTATTTTAATGCTGGTAGCATCTATCTTGATGTGTGGCATTGTGTTGATTCAAAATTCAAAAGGTGGCGGTTTGGCTTCAGGCTTTTCATCATCAAATGCTATTATGGGTGTTCGTAAGACCACCGATTTTCTCGAAAAAGCTACATGGACATTGGCTGCTGTGATGGTAATCTGCAGTGTTGTATCTGCTTATTCATTGCCTTCTGCTAACTCAAGCAGTCAGGATGCTATCATGGAGCAGGCTCAGAAAAATGCCAATACCAATCCTTACAACATGCCTGTTGGTACCAATGCTCCTGCAACTGAGGCTCCTGCAGAAGTTCCTGCAGAGAACCCTGCTAACTGAAGTTTTTGAAGAATAAGAATTGTCATGACAACAGACAAGATTCAACAAACCTTGCGTGACTCCGCGGGAATGCGTTGGACAGCCTTGCTGCTTTTGGCGTTAGGCATGTTCTTTGCCTATATCTTCATGGATATCCTGTCTCCTATCAAGGACTTGATGCAGGAAACTCGTGGTTGGGACTCCACAGCATTTGGCACCATGCAGGGCAGTGAGGTATTCCTCAATGTATTTGTTTTCTTCCTGATTTTTGCTGGCATCATCCTCGACAAGATGGGGGTACGTTTTACGGCTGTACTCTCTGGCGCAGTGATGTTGGTAGGTGCCATTATCAAGTGGTATGCTGTCACTGAGTCATTCATGGGCAGCGGTCTGGAAGAATGGTTTACCAATAACCTGAATTACATACCTGTCTTCGACGAGTTGGGCGTTTCTCCATTCTATGAAGGAATGCCTGCTTCTGCTAAGTTTGCAGCATGCGGCTTTATGATTTTTGGCTGCGGTTGTGAAATGGCTGGTATCACGGTTAGTCGCGGTATCGTGAAGTGGTTTAAAGGTCGTGAGATGGCGTTAGCTATGGGCAGTGAGATGGCGTTGGCTCGTTTGGGCGTAGCCACTTGCATGATCTTCTCACCCTTCTTCGCTAAGTTAGGCGGTAACATCAGTGTAAGCCGTTCTGTGGCATTTGGCGTAGTGCTGTTAGCCATTGGCTTGATTATGTTTGTGGTTTACTTCTTCATGGACAAGAAGCTGGATGCACAGACAGGTGAGGCAGAAGAGAAAGACGATCCGTTCAAAATTAGCGACTTGGGACAAATTCTCACAAGCACTGGCTTCTGGTTGGTATCATTGCTATGCGTGCTGTATTACAGTGCCATCTTCCCATTCCAGAAATATGCTGTAAACATGTTACAGTGCAACCTTGATTTTTCAGAGATTGACCCTAACTCTTTCTGGGCAAATACGGGTGTGACCATTGTTCAGTATGTGATTATGCTGGTGGTGGCTATCGCATCGTTCTCCAGCAATTTCATGAAGGATAAGGCAAAAAAATATGGTTTGCTGGTATTGGCAATTGTAGCATTGGTAGTATATTGCTACATGGGTTACATGCGTCAGAGTGCAGAATCAGTGTTTGCCGTATTTCCATTATTGGCAATGGGAATTACTCCTATCTTGGGTAGCTATGTTGACCACAAGGGTAAGGCAGCTTCCATGTTGGTGCTGGGTTCATTGCTGTTGATTGCTTGTCACTTGACATTTGCCTTCATCCTGCCTGGATTCAAGGGCAATATGGTGGGAGGTATCATTGTGGCATACCTTACTATTTTAGTGCTGGGCGCTTCCTTCTCACTGGTACCCGCCTCATTATGGCCAAGTGTACCAAAGCTGGTGGATGCCAAGATTATCGGTTCTGCTTATGCACTGATATTCTGGATACAGAACATTGGTTTGTGGCTCTTCCCGTTGCTGATTGGCAAGGTGCTCGACAATACTAACCCTGGTGTGACCGACCCGACACAATTTGACTATACCTGGCCGTTGGTGATGCTGGCTTGTTTAGGTGTGGCAGCGTTGATATTGGGTTTAGTGCTCAAGGCTGTGGATAAGAAGAAAGGTCTTGGCTTGGAGGAACCCAACATTAAATGATATTAATTTAGCATATATAGTTAGGAGTTAGAGATGGATATCCCATATTCTAACTCCTATTTTTTAATAGCTGACACCTGTTATGAACAAACTGAGGAAAAAAATCAACGACACCCCAGTTGTGCGCTGGTTAGTGCTGGTCATTGTGGCCACCGCCATGATGATGGGTTATTTCCTGAACGACATCATGTCGCCATTGGAAACACTGCTGGAGATGCCTATAGAGGAAGGTGGCTTAGGTTGGACAAGTACCGACTATGGTTTCTTTTCTGGCTCGGGAGGCTTTATCAACGTATTTCTGTTGATGCTATTCTTCAGTGGGCTCATACTTGACAAGATGGGCGTACGCTTTGCTGGTGTACTTTCCTGCTCTTTGATGTTGATAGGTGTAGGTATTAAGTATTATGCCGTTACGGCACCACTGGCAGGAGAGACTTTCAACTTTAATGTTTTGTTTTGGGACGTTCATCTTCCTCTTTCTGCTGCTATAGCCAGTTTGGGCTTTGCCATATTTGGTGTAGGCTATGAGATGTGTGGCATCACCGTTAGTAAGGCTATGGTACGATGGTTTACTGGTCACGAGTTGGCATTGGCAATGGGTATCCAACTGGCAATGGCCCGTTTGGGTACGGCTGCTGCTTTGAGCGTTAGTGCGCCTCTTGCCAGGTATTTCACACTTTCTACTCCTTTGCTCGTTGGCTTGATCTGTTTGCTTATCGGGCTGGTATCGTTCTTTGTGTTCTGCATCCTCGACATTCGTTTGGATAAGGATGAGCAGTGTCTTCAATCATCAATTACCAATCATCAATCTGAAGACGATGACCAATTCCACCTTCGTGATATTGGCTTAATCTTGAAGAGTCCTGGTTTCTGGCTTATCACCCTTTTCGTGGTGCTGTTCTATTCAGCTGTGAGTCCATTCTTGAAGTTCGCCACCCGTCTGATGATTGATAAATATGCGGTAGCACCCGACATTGCGGGGTTCTTTACTTCGATTGTGCCGTTTGGCACCATCTTGATGACACCACTCTTCGGTTCTGTCTATGATAAATACGGTCGTGGTGTAACACTGATTATCATCGGCACTGGTTTGTTGACATTGGTTCATTTCGGTTTCTCCTTGCCGATACATGCCAGTGCTTTTGCAATCTCTATGATGGTACTTTTGAGCATAGGTTTTTCACTTACACCAGCAGCTTTGTGGCCTATTGTGCCGAAGATTATGCCGATGAAGTGTCTGGGCACAGCCTATTCACTGATATTCTTCATTCAGAATTTTGGGCGTGCCATCATTCCTATGTTTGTGGGTAAGGCCAATGAAACCGATCCTACCTATACTACAGGTATGCAGATATTTGCTTGCACCGGCCTGGCTGGGGTACTGGTAGCTGTAGTAATGCTGTATTTGGACAAGAAAATGGGTTACGGATTGGAAAAACCTAATATTGTCAATGAAGGATAAGATAAGTTTGTTAGATACTATCCCCACACATGCTCCTCATGTGTGGACTGAACAAGCTCCCGATGGATGTCTGGTAGTGGTTTATCATCGTTTCCCTAAAGTATGGCTGTCAAAGCTCTTTTCTCGTTGGTACTCTCCACTGATACATGTCCCTTTGGAGCAGTTTGGTTCTGAGGTCTGGCAATTGATGGATGGCATCCGCACAACTGAAGAGGTGATACATGAGGTGGTGATGCGTCATCCTAATGAAGAAAACTTCCCCCAACGCCTCGCCCTGTATATCTCTCGACTGCATCAAGATGGTTTTATTGAGCTGAAGGTCCCATCATATCAATAATTATTCTTATCTTTACAACCATATTACTTTTTTACTATGACTAAAGGCAAGAAATTTATTGCACCAGGAGCATGGTTCGCCATGACTTATCCAGCAGATTGGCATGAGTTTGAGGGAGGGGAAGAGTCATTTCTCTTCTATAACCCCGATGATTGGGATGGTAATTTTCGCATATCGGCATTCCGTGGCAATCATGCTGACTACGGACAGGCTGCGGTGAACGAAGAACTGAAACGAAGCAAACGGGCGCAGGCAGTTATTGTTGGTGACCACCAGTGTGCCTATAGCTGTGAGGTCTTTACAGAAGACGGAGAGGCATACGAAAACCACCAATGGGTGACAGGCATAGGTGATGTCGCTTTTGAAGTTTCGTTCGCTACTCCTAAGAATGCCTCTATCCGCAAGGCGCAGGAGGTGATTGCTTCCTTGGAATTACGCTATCCAGGGGTGAAATACCATGCTGAGACCATCCCTGTACGTCTTATTGAGATTTACCAGATTGACGAGGCTTATGACTGGGTTCAGTCGGAAATCAAGAAACAGCTCAAGAAAGATTTCCGTGGTGAGGAAGGGGATATACGGAATATGCAACACATCATCGATAACGGTTCGCTGAATCCTCGTAAGCGAGATGCCTGGATAGCATTGGGCATCACTCTTTGTGTCATTCTTGTCAACGAAGTGGATGGGGTAGAGTGGATGACACTGATTGATGGTAGTCGTGAGGTACCAGTAGTGGTGAATAAGGCTGATGGCAAAACCATCGACCCGATGAAGCTGGTGTGGAGCAAAGTTAAGAATGGGGAGGTTGTCAATTTGGCTGATACTTACGAACATATTCTCTGATGGCAGTTACTCTTAATCCTATCTTACAGGTAGATGGCCTTACCAAGTCGTTTGGCGTGTTGGTGTTGTTCCACAACATCAGTTTCGGTCTGTCGGAAGGTCAGCATGTGGGTCTTATTGCCAAGAATGGAACAGGCAAATCTACCTTATTAAATATATTGGCTGGTGAGGAACCTTATGATGACGGAAAGATCACTTTCCGTCGTGATTTGCGTATAGGCTATTTGCCACAGACACCGCACTATCCAGATCATCTTACCGTATTGGAGGCTTGTCTGCAACATGGCAGTTGTCAATTGGATCCTCACAAAGATTATGAGTTGGCTGCCAAGCAGATGCTGACAAAGTTAAAGGTAACTGACTTGCAACAACCTGTATCAGAGCTTTCAGGTGGACAAGTTAAACGCATTGCCCTGGTCAATGCACTCATCAATGATCCCGAACTGCTGATATTGGATGAGCCTACCAATCACCTCGATTTGGATATGGTGGAATGGTTAGAAGACTTCCTGCGACGTAGCAACATGACTTTGCTCATGGTGACGCACGACCGTTATTTCCTTGACCGCGTGTGTAACCAGATTATGGAACTGGATGCAGAGTCGCTTTATCAATATGATGGTAACTATGCCTATTACTTGGAGAAACGTCAAGAGCGGTTGGATGCCAAAGCAGTTGAGATTGAACGAGCCAATAACCTGTATCGTACCGAGTTGGACTGGATGCGCCGCATGCCCCAGGCTCGAGGGCACAAGGCACGCTATCGTGAAGAAGCTTTTTACGAGTTGGAGAAAGTGGCGAAGCAACGCATCTATGACAATAGGGTGCAGCTCAACGTAAAATCATCCTATATCGGTAATAAGATATTCGAGGCCAATCACCTCAGCAAATCATTTGGTGATGTGAAGATATTGGATGATTTCTCCTACATCTTTTCGCGTTATGAGAAGATGGGCATCGTAGGCAATAATGGCACGGGCAAGTCGTCGTTCCTGAAGATATTGCTGGGGCAGCTACCTTTGGATGGTGGTACGTTGGAGATTGGTTCTACTGTTCGCTTCGGCTATTATTCGCAAGAGGGCATGCAGTTCGATGAACAAATGAAAGTGATTGATGCCGTTCGTGACATAGCTGAGGTAGTGGATTTGGGCAATGGTAAGCGACTGGGCGTGTCGCAATTTTTGCAGTATTTCTTATTCTCACCTGAGACGCAACATATTTTTATTTATAAGCTGAGTGGCGGTGAGCGTCGCAGACTCTACCTGTGTACGGTACTGATGCGAAACCCCAATTTCCTGGTATTGGACGAACCTACTAACGACCTCGACATCATGACCTTGCAGGTGCTTGAAGAATACCTGAAAGACTTTGGCGGCTGTGTGATTGTGGTGAGCCACGACCGTTACTTCATGGACAAGGTGGTAGATCATATCCTGGTGTTTAATGGACAAGGAGATATCCGTGACTTCCCAGGCAATTATACCCAATATCGTGCCTGGAAAGAGGAGAAGGATCGGCGCGACCGTGAGCTGGTTAAGGCTACGCAACCTGTAGCGCCCAAATCAGAACGTCCCAGACAGAATGACAAACGACGCATGTCATTCAAAGAACGTCGTGAGTTTGAGCAACTGGAAAAAGACATCGAGGCGTTGGAAGCCGAGAAGAAGCAACTGGAGGCCGATCTCTGCAGTGGCACCCTGTCGGTGGATGCTCTCACAGAGAAATCCAAGCGCCTCCCGGTGTTGGAGGCCGAGTTGGATGAGAAATCCTTCCGCTGGCTGGAGCTCTCAGAAATTGAAGTAGTGGCTCACACGCCTGAGGTGTAAACCACTTTAAGCAACAACAGCACCCACTTGGGAAGTGGATGCTGCTGAATGCGTTAAATAAAGATTAATGCCTGCCAATCTCTGACGAAGGATAGTTGTGGAACACAGGAGGTGCACCACGCTGAACTTTGCTTTCAGGCAGTTTCTCCACGTAATTCCTTGTTGTCGCCTTGGCCGCTATTGCCTCCAGGTTCTTCTTATCGTACTCCAAGAACGACTCAAACGAATAATTCTCACCTGCCAGTCTCTTAATACGCTCGTAGATGGCCCAGCGAGATGGGGCATTGAAATCACCATATCCGTCGCTCATCATGCTATTTGGGGTAGCTCTATAGATGCCTTTTGAGTAACTTCCCAAAGCACCCTCATAAATCCCCAGGTTTTCTACTTCATAATCAGGATTGGCAATGAAATCTTTCCATAAAACCTTTGTTTTATCACTATTTGTGTCAATATTTAGATATTGGCCTGATTCATGGATTGAATGAAGCCATTCAGTGTCTGTAAATACTGCACTACTTGTTTTGTCGTCATACGTATATTCATCAGCTAATTTTCCGAAACCATGGCCACCTACTTCATGTTGCAAAGCTCCATCACTGCCATATTCGGTTATGCCTATTGAGAAACCATTAGAATACATTGAACAATATGCCCTACTGTAGGCATTATCGTTATTTAAGATGGCAATTGTGGTAACATTGGAAAGATCGTCATTCAAATCAGTGACTTTCTTTACATATTCAATAATAGTTTCATGGTTTGTTTGATATCCCTCTCCTGCGTTTCCATTTTTCGTGCCAAAAACGACATCCTCTCCTATCATTTCATTTTTAGAAATTGCGGCAACACTATATACATCAAAATAGTCTCGGAAGGTTGTATATGGTTCCACGTTAAAGAATGCTTCCATGGCCCATTTTGTCGCAGCATCAAATGTCCCATCATTCACCATGCGGTCTGAAAAACCTTCTGCTGTGATGACTATCTTTATTCCATTTCCTTTCTGATGTTGCTGAAGTATAGTAACCTTACCATCTTGAGAGAAATCGGTAGATTCATATAACCAACCATATTTAAGCTTATATCCATCTTGTTGACGAAGGTTATTTCTATCTATTTTTGCCCACCACTCCGATTTTAACAAAGTCTCTGATAAGGTCCCATCCATTCTATTGAGATAAAAGGCAAAGTCCTCTAATTTAGCAAGATTCATAAATGAATCAGGAATACCTCCTGTTAATTGGTTATTCATTAAATAGAGGTAACTGAGATTAACTAAATTCCCGATGCTTTCAGGAATATCTCCTGTTAATTGATTATTGTACAAATAGAGTCTCGTGAGGTTTCCTAAATTCCCGATGCTTTCTGGAATGCCTCCTGTTAATTGATTATTGTACAAATAGAGTCTCGTGAGGTTTACTAAATTCCCGATGCTTTCAGGAATATCTCCTGTTAATTGGTTATCGTTTAAATAGAGATTATCGAGATTTCCTAAATTCCCTATGCTTTCAGGAATGCCTCCTGTTAATTGGTTATTGTCTAAATAGAGTCTCGTGAGGTTTCCTAAATTCCCTATGCTTTCAGGTATGCCTCCTGTTAATTGATTATTGTACAAATAGAGTCTCGTGAGGTTTACTAAATTCCCTATGCTTTCAGGAATATCTCCTGTTAATTGGTTATCGTTTAAATAGAGATTATCGAGATTTCCTAAATTCCCTATGCTTTCAGGTATGGTGCCAGTTAGATTGTTCTCTGCTAAACCTATTGAATATACATGTCCCCTCTCGTCAATGGAAACTCCATACCATTCATCTAGGGGCAAATCTGTTCCCCAATTGTCGTTGTGAATCCAGTTTGCCCCATCAGTTGAATTGTACAATGCTATCAAGGCATCTCTTTCTAACACTTTTTGGTCATCTTCGGCTTGAAGCAATTCATCCGTATCAAGACTTGAAAAACTCTTAATAATGGCTCTTGATATTACAACTGGTTCATGCGTTTTCTTTTCAAGAGTGAAGTCCTCATTACTATCTGCTCGTTTACCAATTATAGAAACAGTAAAGCCTTCTTCAAATGTCATTACAGGCACAGGGAAATAGAATTCTGTAGGTGTGTCTTTGTCGAGATATGAATTAAAGATACAACTATTCAAAGAATGAATCTCTTTTGAAGTCTCATCAATTCTGAACAACGGAGTGTTTTCACTTATGTCAATTATTCCTGAACCAGAAATATACTCTTTGTTATTACCCCAAATACTTACACTACTAATATAGCTATCACCTGTTAGTGAAATTTTAATAATACCCACCACTTGCTTAAACAAGAAAGAGTTGGTGGAACTTGTAGCCACCATCGGCAGCCGTGACTGTTCATTGTTAACCCAACCATTATTCAGTCGCATGTGAAGAATTTTCTTGTTATCCTTGTCAATAGCACCTTCTCTATATGGATAAAAAGCATAGAATTTATTTCCCTTTACTGTGTTACCAGTAAAAGATGCATTCTCACCATCTGATTGATTAAGTGTATATAATTCTACATCTTGTACATCACTATATATGCCGATGCTTTCCTGTTTATTCCAAAACATTTTGTTATTCTCGCCTAAATGGGTACGAGTGGTGGTCAAGTCGGCCATTCCAACAGAAATCTGACTGAAAGAGGTCAAAGCATCTTTACCTCCAAAGTCATCTTTAGTACAACTGGCAGCAATTAATGCAGCACAAAATAATATGATGTATTTCAATTCTTTCATGTTTATTCCTCCATTGTTTAGTCTCCCCATCCTTGGTTTTCTTCACCATAGCCTTCAATACCTCCGCTACTGCTTGTTTTTGATGGCGAGGGATTCAGCGTAGTGCCTCCTTGTTGTGTAAGGTCAGGCTCCGACTTTAGATTTTTCCACATGCCGGAATTCAAGATGTCACTTGAGACCTCCTCGGAAAGCTGGTTGTTCTCAACTGATAGCGTTTCGAGATTTGTGAGATTGATTATGGTGGATGGCAAACCACCTGTGAGGTTGTTGGAGCTCAAATCCAGATTATTCAAGCCAGTAAGATTGCCAATCTCATTTGGTATTGAGCCTGTTATGTCATTATTACTCAAATCAAGTTCTCTCAAACTGCCTAAAATAGATATGTTTTCTTCAGCTCGAGTTGTCGCTTCGTTCCATGCACGGGTCACCGCCAAAGTTTCGCTCAAAGATGCAGGAATCTTTCCTTCGCCATCCACCGAAGCGATGTTGCTGTCGCTGCTGTTCCATGTCACGCTCTTGTTAAGAGCGGTTGAGGGTGTGACCGTAGCCGTAACAGTCTCAGTGTTACCTTCTACTAATGTGAGTGATGTTTTGTTTAAAGATACGCCAGAAACAGGGGTGGACGTTGGGGTGGGAGTTGGAGGTGTTGGGACACCACTTCCTCCTCCTGAGTCACCACCGCAGGAAGCAAGAGCTAAAAGCAGACAACCGCCGCAGATAAACCTTAGTATTCTCATGGTTTTGAATGATATGCCCCCAGTACCCCAAGGGACTATTATATATAAAAGGAAGCGTGGCACTGACTATACCGCTCTTTAATTAGAGACCATAGGAAAACCTTTACGAACAGATGTAATGATAGCAGCCCACGCTATGCGCGAGAACCATCATGCTATCTTTGTATCTATCTTGAAAGCTTCTTACTTTTCCAAGTTTCGGGATAAGCATAACGCTTCTTAATAATCCACAATGTCGTGAAGGATTTGCATCCCTTCAATCGCAAAGGTAAATGGAATTAGGAAATAATCAAAGCAAGCAACCACTTTTTTATGGCCTACCATGAAATAGTATGCATGTTACAAATTTTCTGAATAACTCCTCACGTTTACTATGTTCAGTCTTTCAGACTTTTAGCTTACTTCTGTGAGGAGTGAGGAGTTTATGCAAAAAACTCTTGTTGAGGAATAATTACAGCAAGTAGAGGGCAGTGGCGGCATATTTCCCCCGCTTCGATAATCCCCACGAAGGAAAGGAAAGCCATCTACGAGGGAAAGAGATATTTGTTATACCCCCATAGGGATTATTCCTTTCCCTCGTAGATGACGTTCCGACACTCTGAAGCAGATATTGCGAAGAGGCGAAGGAGGCATCTCCTTCACGAAGGGCTTATTCAAGGATGTTTTGAGGGTGAAAAGGAATGAGTTTGTTACAATACCGAGCTTACTACTATAGAGAGTTAAATAATTAATGTTTAATTTAATGTCCAACTTTTCAGGGTCACTTCAATGTTTTCACATAACCACTTTTCATACATTTTTTCTTCCTTTTGGAGCTCAGAATTATCAGCTACTCAATGAGCCGAATTATCAGCTTGTGTTACCTATATACGCCCCTGGACATGCAAAAAAAAGGCTGCACCTGTTAGGGCGCAGCCTTTAGCTCTTACAGTTCAGCGAACGAGGTTATGCAATCTCAATGGTACGAGCGTTCTTGACCTCTTCTTTCTTGAATTTAGGCAGAACCACGGTCAGGACACCATTTTCCACCTTAGCAGAGATATGTTCCTTATCCACATCCTCCGGCAGGGTGTAGTTCTGCTGGTAGTTTGAGTAAGAGAACTCACGGCGCAGGTAGTGCTGCTTCTTCTCCTTGTCCTCTTCCTTGTGCTCCCATTTGTTCTCGATAGCTACGCACAAATTGCCATCTTCGTTGATATTGACGCGGCAAAACTCCTTTTTGATGCCAGGAGCGGCAACTTCCATAGTATATGCCGTTTCATTTTCCATTACGTTAACTGCCGGTGCGGTTGTGTTGGCACGAGGTGTAAAATCAAAATCATCGAATACTGTAGGAAACCAAGTGTTTCTAAACATTGCTGGTAACATAGTAAATACCTCCATTTTTATTTTAGTTTTTAATTGTTATACATCCACTCACCTCAGCTTTCGCTTCGGCTTGCACCTATCATAGTGCAACCTATGTGCCAATGGTGATTTGATGACAATTTGTCAATAAATGAAGGTATTCCCTGTAAAATTGTCAGCTGTCTTGTAATAAATGGGGCTAATCAATGACAAATAGACATTTTTATTCAAAGACACTGGCTAAGTTCTTTACCAGCTCATCCTCGTTGAGGCTGATGTTGAGTATTTTGCCATCAGGATCCAGCAATATGCCGGTAGGTACCCAACGGATGGCATATAGTTCTACTATATCACTTTGCCAGTATTTCAAGTCGGATACTTGTGTCCACACCAGTCCTTGCTGCTCAACGGCGTTGAGCCAAGTCTTGCGGTCACGGTCGATGGAAACACCCAGAACGGTGAAGTTCTTGTTTTTATATTTATTGTATGCCTCCACGATGAAGGGATTCTCCCTGCGACAGTCGGGGCACCATCCAGCCCAAAAGCTTACTAACACATACTTACCTCGAAAATCTTTAAGACTAACAGCATTGCCATCGGGATCGGGTAATGTGAAGTCGGGAGCTATCTTGCCCACCTGCACACCCTCTTTACGGGCAATCAGGTCTTCCATCTGCTTCACATATTTGTTGCCATCCAGCGATGCGTCCAACTTGCCACGCAAGGTCTGCAATTGCTCAAGGTCAAGTCCCCAAGCCAGGTTGCGCATAATATA
Organism: Bacteroidaceae bacterium; assembly: GCA_017651505.1. Lineage (GTDB taxonomy): Bacteria > Bacteroidota > Bacteroidia > Bacteroidales > Bacteroidaceae > Bacteroides. The sequence goes on from JAGCCV010000085.1 coordinate 28,249, forward strand.
ATATGGTGCAAGGGCTGATGCGGGATTGGCAGCCACAAACTCGTTGATGTCGAATCCTTCCTTGCCCACTTTGCCCACTGTTTCCTGATATAGTGTGTTGATGGGTGAACCTTCAATCTCCATCTTCTTTTTCTCTTCACTCATCTTGATGTTCAGTGTTTCGTTGTCAAGGAAGAACACCAAGGGGTTGTTGCTTTCCTTGTCGGTAGTCAGGCCATATGCCAATGTTTGCAAGGCAAAACCACGAAACTCGAAATGACCTCCTTCTACCTCAGCCGAATCCACCAAAGTGTAGTTCTTGTCTTGGTACTCCTTCAGATACACCATGCCACTCTTGATGTCGGATATCTCACCGCTAATCAAGTAGCCATTACCATTCTCTTTTCCTCCTTTGCATGAGGCAAGAGCCAATGCCAGACAAATGCCTCCTAAAAAAAGCTTCTTCATACCTTAATTTATAATGTCATTAATAATCAAACTTGCCAATATAAATCCAAACACAGCAGTTGTATGTGCAATAGAGCATCTCGTTCTCCGTTGTCATATTGTGTGCAAATTTAGTGTAAGTTTTGATAATTCGCAAGTTTGTTGTACCTTTGTGCGGTGATTTAAAATCAGGAAACGATGAATAGGTCGTTATATATATTATTAGCTTTGTTCCTTTTGACGTTGGCATCTTGCAGCCAAAACAAAAAGAAAGACCCCGACAACTATATAGTTGAGTCTATTCAAAAGGATGTTGTTAGCACAGCAATCCAAGAGTTACAAGTTATCAGCGCTTCTTCTCAGGCCGACTTTAAGGGCAGGACTTACGACATGAAAGTGGTTCGCAGGCCAGATAGCACTTTGCCGGTGGTGACTGATGTGCAAGGGCAGAAGTATTACGACAATACCATCACATTGGAAGTATCGACGGGCGGCAAGTTGTTTGTCAATAAGATCTTCAATAAGAATACATTTGCTTCTTACCTTGAGCCAGAATTCGTTCAACATGCCATCTTGGAAGGTTTGGTGTTCGACAAGGTGACTGACTATGGTCTGATGTTTGCAGCCAGTGTGAGCTATCCTGAGAGTGATCTCTATGTTCCGTTCCATGTAACGGTACTGCCGAATGGAGCACTTTCTATTGATAAGGCCGACTTGATGGATGATTATGAACCCGAAGCGGAGCCTGCATCCGAATCCAACAAAAACTGACTTAGACCAAAGGTGGTCTCTTTATTCCAGATCTACAACTGTGATTCCAGCACCGCCAAACTGTACATGCTCGTCGTGGAAATCTTTCACGCCAGCCACATTTTGTAGATATTGACGTATCAAGGTGCGCAAAATGCCAGTACCGGTGCCATGCAGTATTCTCACTCGGCTTACGCCTATCAATATGGCATCATCGATAAAGTAAGTCACTGCCTGTATGGCCTCGTCCCCTCTCATGCCTCTTACGTCTATGTCCTGCTTGAAATTCAACTTGCGGTCGTGCATTGAATCTTGTGTCTGCTCGCTCAGATAGGTAGCTTTCTGTGTAAAGTTAGGTTGCTTAGTCGGTGGTTGCGCAGGTTCAAGCTTGCTCAGTTTTACTGTAGTCTTGATATTGCCGAAGGCCACAGTAGCGTCTTTTCCATGAATTTCCATGATGGTTCCCAATGTCTGCTGGCCTTTTAATCTTACTGTTGCCCCTTCAGTTAGTTGTGCCTGTAACTCCGCCTCATGCTGGGCTTTTATTGCAGCTTGCTCTTCAGCCGATAGAGTGGAATTCTTGTCTTTCTCAGCCTTCTTGTCTTTCTTGCGTTGCTGACGTTCACGCAGTTTATCCATCTTGCGGGCAATCTTGTCTTCCTTCTCTTGCGCCTCTTTCTCCTGCAGTTGTTTGCGGAAATCTGCCAACTCCTGGCGAATCTTCTTTGTCTCCTCCTTCTCGGCCTGTGCCTCCTTGATACCCTTGATGGTGCCTTCTATACGGGCATTGGCCTCCTGCACCAGTTGCTCGGCTTCGCTCTTGGCTGTTCGTATTATTTCCTTGCGTTCCTGATGCAGTTCCTGAAGCTCGCGTTCATAACGCGCGATGGTCTCTTCCATCACCTTCTCGCGTTGGTGAATGTTCTGGCGCTTGTTCTGCCAGTAACGCTTATCGCGCACAATATCCTGCAGGTATTTGTCTGAGTTGATATAGTCGCTGCCCACGATCTCTGAAGCATCAGCTATCACTTCCTCTGGTAGTCCTATCTTTCGTGCTATTTCAACAGCAAAAGAACTGCCAGGCATACCTATCTGTAATAAGAAGAGAGGTTGCATCAGATGACGGTCGTAGAGCATCGCTCCGTTGACAATGCCTTCGTGGGCATCGGCAAAGTGCTTCAGGTTCTGGTAGTGGGTGGTGATGACTCCAAAAGTGCCCTTCTCGTTAAAGCGCTTCAGCACTGCTTCTGCGATGGCACCGCCTATCTGTGGCTCAGTGCCTCCGCCAAATTCATCTATCAGGATTAAGCTCTTGCCATCGCACTGTTTCATCATGTTTTTCATGTTCAGCAGGTGTGAAGAGTAGGTGCTTAAATCATCCTCAATGCTCTGCTCATCACCAATGTCGATAAAAATGCTATTGAATACACCTGCATGACTGCCTTCGTGCAATGTAATCAGCATACCACATTGTAACATGTATTGTAGCAACCCCACCGTCTTGAGGCATACCGATTTTCCACCTGCGTTAGGTCCTGAAATAAGCAGGATGCGGCGCTCTTTTGTCAATTCAATATCCAGTGGCACCACCTTTTTGTTGTGCTTGGCCAATGAAATCTGCAGCAGTGGGTGCACTGCTGCGCCCCAGTCAATCCATTGCTTGTTCTCAAACGCAGGCTTGATGGCACCCGTTTGCTGGGCAAACAATGCCTTGGCACGGATGAAGTCAATTTCTGCCAAGAACTCGTATGACTGCAATACATCAGGTATCAGTGGACGCAGTTCGTCGGTAAACTCCATCAGTATGCGTATGATTTCGTGTCGCTCCTCCATTTCTAACTCCCTCACACGGTTGTTAGCCTCTACCACTGCCTCTGGTTCAATGAAAACCGTTTTTCCACTGGCCGATTCGTCATGTACAATGCCCCTCACCTTGCGCTTCATGGCAGGTGCCACAGGTATAACCAAACGCCCGTCACGCATAGTAGGAGCTACATCTTTGTCAACCACTCCCTCGCTTTGGGCACTGCGTAGTATGCTCGCTAAGATGCGAGATATGCTGTTCAGCGCACCCGCATGATCCTTGCGAATGCGAGCCAATTCGGGTGATGCATTGTCTTTAATCTGTCCATAAGGATTCAGTATGCTGTTAATACGATTCGTCAGTTTAGGGAAAACCAATATATTGCCAGCCATCTTATACAAGTTGGGGTAGGGAGATGTTGATTCCTCCTCTACCGTCTCCTCTGCTTTGAGAAACCTTACAATGTTGTTGATGGTCTCAAGCGAGCGGCGCAGGTCGAACAACTCTTGCTCTTCCAAAAAAAGCCCCTCCACCTTCACACGCTTTAGTGCCGGACGTACATCAAAAAAGAATTGAGCAGGAAAATCATCATTCCCCTGTAGGATAGCCAGCATCTCGCAAGTAAGGTCAAGTTGTAAGTTAATAATGCTAAAGTGAGTGTCAAACGCCATATTGTCAACACGTTCTTCACCCAGGGTACTGAGGCACTTGCCTTTCAGTAGCTGGCGTATCTGGTTGAAGCCTATTTTCTGCTCAAAGTTCTGCGGGTAAATCATAGTGAGCACAAAGATAATGTAATTTTACTGTTTTTTTGTGCGTTTTTAAAAAAAAGTAGTATCTTAGCATATCCATTAAGAACGGTTTGTTGAATTTTATAATTATGGTGGACAAAGAACTGCGTGAACGCATTATCGCACTGGTACATCAGGAGGTAGTTCCTGCCATTGGATGTACGGAACCGATGTGTGTAGCATTATGTACGGCACGTGCTACTGAGAAATTAGGATGCCGTCCTGAGCGAATCGAAGCATTGCTGAGTGCCAATATCTTGAAAAATGCCATGGGTGTAGGTATCCCTGGAACGGGCATGATAGGACTGCCTATTGCTATTGCCCTTGGAGCACTAATCGGCAAGAGTGCTTATCAGTTGGAGGTGCTCAAGGACTTAACGCCTGGCGGTTTGGCTGAAGGTAAAGCGTATGTAGCTGAGAATCGCATTGTCATCAAGCAGAAAGAGAATATATGTGAAAAACTATATGCAGAGGTCATCTGCACTGCAGGCGACAAGCAAGCTACGGCCATCATTATAGGCAGTCATACCCATTTTTTGGATGATGAGGTCCAGAATGTTGTTTCTTCTTTAGTCGATGTCCCCGCTCTAAACCTTCGATTGGTTTATGACTTTGCTACTACGGCTCCCCTCGATGAGATAGGATTCATCATGGAAGCCCGTACCTTAAATATGAATGCTGCACGCGAGTCACTGAAGGGTAACTATGGCCACAACCTGGGGAAAACCATCGACCGCCCGTTGTCAAAAGGCATCTTCGGTGAAAGCATTTATTCACATATCATCTCACGTACTGCCTCTGCCTGTGATGCTCGTATGGGGGGAGCCATGATTCCTGTCATGTCAAACAGTGGCAGTGGCAACCAGGGTATCTGTGCTACCAACCCCGTCTGTGTCTATGCCAAGGAGAACGAGAATACGGAAGAAGAACTTATCCGTGCCTTGATGCTCAGTCACCTGACAGCTATCTACATAAAGCAGTCACTCGGCACGTTGTCTGCACTTTGTGGCTGTGTGGTAGCCAGCATCGGTAGTAGTTGTGGTATTACTTACCTGATGGGGGGTGACTACAACCGTATCTGTTATTCGGTGAAAAATATGATTGCCAACCTGACGGGTATGATTTGCGATGGTGCCAAGCCTGCTTGTTCGCTGAAGATCACCTCGGGGGTTTCCACTGCTCTGCTCTCAGCCCTGTTGGCTATGGAGGGTAAGTGTGTCAGTTCGTCGGAAGGTATTGTTGACGACAATGTGGACAAAAGCATTCATAACCTAACCAGCATAGGTGCTGATGCAATGGTTAAGACGGATGACATGGTGCTCAACATCATGACATCTAAACATATTTGTTAGTTTTAAATAGGTTTGAGAAGTTAATTAGTATTACCGAATAAAGGCCCAATTGTTTTTTTTGAATCCATGTTTCTCGAACAACTATCTGCTGAGGTTATATTGTTTTTCATGCTCTATGGTGGACTAGCATTGACGTCTCTCATCGCTTCTATCTACCTCTGTGTACGCAAAGGTAATGCCTTTGCGGCTGGTGTCACGCCACCGTTGCGACTGCGCCGTTGGGCTGCGTCGCTCTTTTTTATCGCGTTTTTGGGTCATATATGGTGGCTACTTTTCTATCTTTATTCCAATGATATCCATTCTGTGTATTATTTGCTTCTTTCTGAGCTTGACTGTGTGCTGATGTTCATCACTATAGCTGGTACGTTATTTGCCATGCTCCAAGATCGCGAGCGACCCTTCTGGCCCATCATTATGGCCACCTTACCTTATGCGGTGTTTGTGTTGCTGAATGTACTCTATCCCAGTGATCTTTTTATGTATATTGCCATCGCATACTTTCTGTTGCTCTACCTGCTCTTTACTATATATATGGTATTTGCAGTCAGGCAATATGGGCGTTGGCTGCGTGACAATTATGCCGACTTGGAACATAAAGAGGTTTGGACGAGCCATGTGCTGGTCATCGTCCTCTTCTTATTGATCATCACTTATGGGCTCGATGCTGGCGATTTGCTATTCAGCTACCTCGTACAGCTTTTCTTCCTTGTGTTTATTTGCTTACTGTTGTGGCGAGTAGAGACATTGCCACAGTTGGAGAACGTCCTCGAGGAACAAGAGGATTGCCCACGTGCCCCAGAAATGTTGCAAGAACCCAATCTTCCCGCGCGGACTCAACAGTCAATAACTATTCCTTCCAATATCCAACAGCTATTGGCAGAGCGCTGCGAGAGTACACTGCTCTACTTAAAACACGATCTGACCCTTTTGCAGTTGGCTCAAACAGTTGGTACTAACCGCTTTTATCTCAGCCAATATTTTTCTCGCCAGGGCATTACTTACAATGCTTATATTAACAATCTCCGCATCAATCATTTCATGAGCCTTTATCGTGAGGCTGCCAATGATCAGAAACCCATCTCTGCACAGCAACTGGCCAGTGACAGTGGCTATCGAAGTTACAGTACCTTCAGTCTTGCTTTCAAACAACGTATGGGGCGGTCTGTATCAACCTGGATGCGCGAAACAGCCAAGTAATCTGTAGTCCCACTTTCAAAATTAGCAAAAAGAGTTTCAAAATTTTCAAAATCTTTCATTACAGGCATACTGGGAATGATTTTTTGAGGGAATTTAGCTACCTTAGCATTAATTATAAGTTTGAATGCAATGAAAGACGATTCTAATGAAACACTTCAATCACCCTTGGAGATTGGCGACCATCTTCGCGTGACTTATGTTCCCACCTATCTGTTGGCTACGGCAGCAGCAGTACTATTGGTGGCATTCATCGTATGGGGTGTGCTCGGTACCGTGAGCGACAAAGTATATTATTCGGGAGTAGTGTTCCCCACACAGGGTACTACCGATATCTATTTGCCCCATAAGGGTATTGTGCGTTCCATCATGGTACGCGACGGTGACATCGTGAAAAAAGGACAGGCGGTGGCAATCGTATCTGTTGACGACAGTCACAGTTTCTTAACAAGTACGGTTAACGGTATGGTTGTCAGTTCAAAGATAGACAATGAGCCGTTTGAGGCCTACGACCCCATTGTAAGTATCATGGAAGAAAGCCCCACAGGCGAACAGTCGCAACGCACCCTGCTTGTTGCCTACGCCGACAATGACGCTCAACGTGACCTGCGCATTGGTATGGAGGCACAGGTGTGGCCTGCCAACGAGAAGCGTGACGAGATAGGCTATGTGCGTGGGCGTGTCATTCAGGTGGTGCGCTATCCTGCCAATGTTGACAAAGTGCGTCAAACCCTGAAATCTGAAGTCTTGGCCAAGCGGTTGACGGAACAGAGCGATGCGGTGTACGAGGTGCTAATCGACCTGCAGCGAGATCCGGCTGACCCTAATGGCTATGACTGGTCTTTTGGTGTGCCAGAGAACGTGAGCATGGACTTTGGCACCTACTGCTCAGTACTCACCGAGACCCGACGGCTCAGTATGTTCCAGTATTTGTTTGAAACATCACGCACACAAATACGTAACCTAAAACTGAAGTTTGAATGACTACAGATCAGAGACAAGGAAAAGAATCTGAGCTATCGTTGATAGGGGCTTTTAGCTATTTCCTGAAGGGTAATAAGTTGTTTGCCCTTAATGGAATTGTGCTTTATATCATCGATTCCATAGTTATTTTATTCCCACCACTGTTTCAGCAGGTTTATACCGACAATATCATCACACGCAAGAACCCGGAATGGTTTACACCGCTGATAACGTTGTATTTCCTGCTGTTCATGGGTAAACTGGTAGTTTGGATAGCATTCTCCTTGTTAAGCCGTGCGAGCCAGGCAAAGATCAGCGTCACCACTACATCGAACTATCTGTGGACGGTATTGCGCCTGCCGATGACCCTGCTCAGCCGGTTCAGTCCGGGAGAGCTGGTGGCTCGCTACACGACTATCCCCAAAACAATCAAGCTGATAGACCACTCTATGCCCATCGTAGCCTTTGCCTTTTTCCCTGCAATCTGCTGCTACCTGGTCATGCTTTTCAGTTGGAAACTGGGACTGCTGGAAATTTTTTCCATCCTGTTGCTCGTTTACGTGATGCGCAGTACTGCCAACAGACAGAAGAAGTTAGCCATGGACTTGGAGGTGACCGAGGCGCGACTGCAGAATGTTACAATGACTGGAATGGGTAATCTGGATACCATCAAGTCCTTGGGCGGCGAGCAATACTTCTATACCCAGTGGGAAAATGCCTACGCACAGTCTATGAATGCCCGTTCCAAGACCACCACCATCTCTGTTTACATAGGTGCCCTGCCCGTGCTGGTGCTTGAGTTTACCAACGGTGCGATATTGTGTTTAGGCACGTGGCTTATCCTGCAAGGCGAGATGACACCTGGTATGATACTGGCCTCTCAGGGATTGATTAACACCTCTTTTTTCCCTATCAACAAGGCCATTGACTGCGTACAGACCATTTTGGGCCTGAATTCGTCTATCCAACGCATCAAGGATGTTTCAGACTATAGCAAAGATAGTCCGGACTTGAAACTGGCTGAAGATGACGACCTGCCCGATGTGGCCAAACTTTCGGGCGAGATAGAACTGCGCGACGTCACCTTCGGCTACGACCGCAACTTGCCACCTATACTTAACCACTTCTCGCTGAAGATCAAGGCTGGTGAACGCATCGCTTTGGTAGGTCCTTCGGGCTGCGGCAAGAGTACGGTGCTGAGTCTCGTATCAGGACTGTATGAGCCTTGGGAGGGCGAGGTGCTGTTCGACGGCAAGCCTCGCAAGGAAATCGACCGCATGACATTCGTCAACTCTGTCTCGGTGGTCAACCAGGACGTGACGTTATTCGAGGGCACCATTGCTGACAATATAAAGATGTGGGACGAGTCGATTGAGGACTTCGCCATGGTGATGGCTTGCAACGATGCTCAGATACACCATGAGATCATGGAACGACCGGGTGCCTATCAGGGAACAGTGGCAGAGCGAGGCAAGAACTTCAGCGGCGGTCAGCGCCAGCGCATCGAGATTGCCACCGCCTTGGCCAAGGAGCCTACCATCCTGCTGATGGACGAAGGCACCTCAGCCCTGGATCCCAAGACGGAAGCCCAGGTGATGGAGCATATTTATGGCATGGGCATCACTTTCATTACGATTGCCCACCGCCTGGAGACCATTGCCGAGTGCGACCAGATTTATGTGGTAGAACACGGACACCTCACCCAGCACGGCACACACGACGAGCTGAGCCAGATGGATGGTC
>JAGCCV010000086.1 GCA_017651505.1 Bacteroidaceae bacterium
CTACATTATTGGTGAACGTGCCAGTATGAAGGAAGAGGATCAGCCTCAGATGACTGTTTCATTGAAGGTGGACCGTGTTACCAAGATGGGTATCGTGACCGATATCAAGGAAGCTCTTCGTTGGGCTTATGCACTGAAGATTAACTATTCTGCTGCGAAACGTCAGTAATAGTTAATAGCGATATTAGATGATCCCCGCCATCCGGCGGGGATTTTTTTATGCCTGCTGCAAAGCGTCAGTAATAGTTATTCAGTATAGAAGCTGACGATTCTTCTGATTGCGCGGTTGCATACCTCGCAAAACTCAGGACTGCTATTAGTCCGCATTCTGCAGTCGTATGAAGGGCGATAGACACCCTTTGACGAGTAGCCACCACCTTCAAATACACCTGGTGCCGTGTTCTGGTCGGTGGTAGGGATAGGGGTATCTTTCTTCATCATGTCCTTCCACTTGCTGTCAAAATCCACCAAGGTAGTGATATTAGGTTCCCAAGGCTCAATATCCAATGGATAGCTGCCCGACATTACATCGTCATCATAGAAATACTCATCTGCCAAACCGGCAAAGCTGTGGCCGAACTCATGTACTACTACAGGGCGGAACGTACTATGATGCGCCGCTGTCAGCATCAGCGAGTTGTAGATGCCACCCCCGCCATATTCCTCTGTGTTGGCCAGTACGATGATATGCTCGTAGGGTATGCCTGCCAACGCGTCATGCACCGCCTTCAGGTGTGAGGTGGTGAGATAACGGTCGGAATAGAAAGTGCTGTAATTTGAACTGAATGCCGTGTGCTTCCATTCCCCTTTCTTTGGGATGCTCACACCACTGTCCTCTGAAGTACTGGCCACCGCAACGAAGTTAAACTTCTTCTGCAGCGACTTGAATGGTTCATAACTGAACAGGAACTCACTCACCTTAGCTGCATCCGCATAGAACAACTCCATCTCCTCGGCTTTGTACCCCTCTGCTAAGATGGCAACATCTATACACTCCTCAGGCGTTCCGTTTTGCACCATATATCTATAGGGGGTCACATGCTCCCTGCCTTTCTGGTGAATCAGTATGTCAGTCGGATTTACCGTGTGCCTCAGGGTTGCCATCACCTCATGCCGATAGTTCATGAGTGTCACCTCTACCTCTGCCGTCCTTTTAGGGAAAGGCACTAAGATACAGTTCTCGTAACTCTTGGTCACCACCTTTGCCTCGTCAGTGGCTGTCCATTCCTGGAAAAGAGAAGAGAAGGAAGTGGCATAGATGGTTTGACCGCTTTCTTTGTCGCGCATCACCAACTGACCATGACTCTTCAGGGGCATCTCCGCCAGATGATGCCTCCTGCCTGCCCATCCTGGGAGGGCGCTCAGTTCGTCAAGCGCTATCTGCTGTCCTTGGTCATTACCCGTGAAGACATAGTCCACACGCAGTGTTCCCTCACTGAAAAAATCCTCAAAATGCTGTGCATGGGTGGCTGTAGAAACTGATAATATCCATGCCGCTACAAGTATTTTCTTCATAATTTATCATTATTGTTCAATTATTCTTGCAAATTTAGTCAATATTGTTTACCTTTGCGTATAATAATAATATTTTTACTTTTAAATTGTAATTAATATGGCTCATCATCAATTAGACGCCCTTGACAAAAAAATCCTGAAAATGATTGCGGCTGATGCCCGTGTCCCTTTCCTCGAAGTTGCCAGGGCATGTAATGTCTCTGGAGCTGCTATCCATCAAAGAGTGCAGAAACTCACTTCTCTTGGTGTCTTGAAAGGCTCTCAGTTTGTCGTTGATCCCGAGAGTGTGGGATTCGAGACATGTGCCTACATTGGCCTATACTTGAAAGATCCTGCTTCTTTCGAAGACGTTACCCAAGCTTTGAAAAAGATTCCGGAAATCGTGGAGTGCCACTATACCACAGGACAGTATGATATGTTCGTCAAACTGTATGCTCGCAACAACCATCACCTGCTGAGCATTATTCACGATAAGCTGCAACCTTTGAACCTGGCTCGCACAGAGACTATCATCTCGTTCCACGAGGCTATCCAGCGTCAGTTGCCTATAGAATCTATTATTACAGATAAATAAAGGCTATCTTTCGTAATCCACGAAAGCATAATTACAGGGATGTCTGTCGTCAGCACGGCGGACATCTCTTTTTGTCTCGTGCCACACCTGGTGGTCAATAGCAGGGAAATACACGTCGGCCTCTGCCGCTTCCGCATCAATCTCTGTCATATAAAGTCTGTCGGCCAGGGGCATCGCCTGTTTATAGACGCTGGCACCACCCATGATAAACACCTGTTCGTCGTCAGCACAATGTTGCAGTGCTTCTTCCAACGAGGCATACACCTCAGCTCCAGGTAATTCCAGTCTGGCGCTACGGCTCAGCACGATATTCCTGCGGTTAGGCAGTGCTCCCTTCGGCAATGAGTCGAAGGTCTTCCTGCCCATCACCACTGTGTGCCCCGTGGTCAGGGCCTTGAATCGCTTCAAGTCATCAGGCAGGTAAAACAACAATCGGTTCTTGAAACCCAGCGCGTTGTTCTTGTCTATGGCGGCTATAATGGCTATCATGGTTATACGGCAACTTTTCCGGCAATATGTGGCCAGGGGTTATAGTCTGTCAGTTCAAAATCCTCGTATTTGAAGTCGAAGATGTTCTTCACCTCAGGATTGATGAGCATCTTAGGCAGTGGGCGTGGTTCACGCGTCAGCTGCAAGTCCACCTGCTCCAGGTGATTCAGGTAGATGTGCGCATCACCGAAGGTATGCACAAAGTCGCCCGCCTTGAGACCTGTCACCTGTGCCATCATCTGCAAGAGCAGGGCATACGATGCGATATTGAAAGGCACACCTAAAAAGATATCGGCGCTGCGTTGGTAAAGCTGCAGGCTCAGGGTGCCGTTGGCTACATAAAACTGGAACAGGCAATGGCAGGGTGGGAGTGCCATGTGAGGCAAGTCACCCACGTTCCAAGAGCACACCATGATGCGGCGGGAGTCGGGATTGTGCTTGATGGTATCCACCACCTCACTTATCTGGTCAATCACCTTGCCGTCGGTTGTTTCCCATGATCGCCACTGGTGTCCATACACAGGTCCTAAGTTACCGTCGGCATCTGCCCATTCGTTCCAGATGCGCACCCCGTTCTCCTGCAGGAAATGCACGTTGGTGTCTCCCTTGAGGAACCACAGCAACTCATAGATAATCGACTTCAAGTGCAGCTTCTTGGTGGTAAGCAGCGGAAAGCCGTCATCCATGTGAAACCTCATCTGATGACCGAATATACTGATGGTGCCAGTGCCGGTGCGGTCGCTTTTCTCTACGCCTTCAGCCTTCACTCTTCTCAACAAGTCCAAATACTGCTTCATGATAATTGAAAATTGATAATTGAAAATTGATAATTAATTTACAAGAACGGGGTAAGCAAATTTCCAAACCATCCCACAAACTTCTTCCATCCACTGCGTTTCTTCCAATACTCCCTGGTCAGCGGACGACTGTTCTGCTTGTCACGTTCGAACATTGAGCTTAGCTCGTCGGTGGTACCTTTGTCAAAGATAAACGCATTGGTCTCATAGTCATAGCGTAAACTGCGGCTGTCCAAGTTGGCAGTTCCCACGGTGCAGAACGTACTGTCCACCATCATCACCTTCGAATGATGGAAGCCCCCGTCGAACAGATATACCTTCGCACCCTTCTTCATCAGTCGGTAAGCCACCAGCTCACCTGTCTCTGGGGTAAACCCGATGTCCGACTTGGCAGGAATCATGATTTCCACCTCCACACCACGTTTCAGTGCCCGCTTAATGGCCCTGCGTACCGACTTGGTGGGCACAAAGTAGGGGTTCACTATCTGCACATGCTCCTCGGCGCTGTCTAACGCCTTGGCATACATCTTCCTGATAGCGTCCGAAGTCTTGCCCGGTGAACGGTCCACGATGGCTATGTCCACCTCCTCATGGGTTCGCTTGCCCACCAGTTCCATACGCTCTTCTAATGGCAGTAGCGCCACTTCACTTTCTGATATGTCTTCCACAGGCGTGCGCTCGGCAGTCATGTCAACCACTTGCGTGCGCCGTTCGCTCAGCACGTGTTGTTTTGTCTCTTTATTCCACATCTTCAAGAAGATATCCTGCAGCTTGCTCACCACAGGCCCTTCC
>JAGCCV010000087.1 GCA_017651505.1 Bacteroidaceae bacterium
ACAGAAGGTAAGCATCACTGCCAGGGACGGTAACGAGAATGTAGTGATGCGCCAGGAGCTGAGCGAGGATGAGTTGGATCAAGCAACGGGAGGAGGGTCACATTTTACCCGTAACTTTTGCCCACGCCTCGTGAGATGAAATCGGTTGGTGGCAAACGAGCTACCGAAGACTACAGAAGGCAAAAGTTCTTCTGAAAAATCAGAAAACGGGCAGAGCATTACCCTCTGTCCGTTTTTTTGGCATGTTATCTTCGCTCAACAATACCATGCGCTTGTTCATTAGAATTATTTGTAAAATAATTTGATTTATTATTATAAACTTATTTATATTTGCAGCGTGATAAATATATAGTGTATGAAAAAGTTTATTATCATCGTCGTAGTGGTGCTGGCTGCCTTGGGATTGTTCCTGTATGGAGGCTATCAACAGTTCAGTAAGGAAATAGCAGCCATGCAGTCGGTTGAGGAAGTCGGTGAGGGAGTTTTCACCCTCCACTATAAAGGAGATTACGGATTCAAGGGATTCCTGGAACAGGGTGGTGCCAAGACAGATGCGGAGATGGCCACCTACATAGCCGGATTTCTGTCGCATGGCTATTACAAACCTCAAGTGACTACGCCTGAGGGAGGATGCACTACGGTAAGCGGAGGAAAAGTCTTTGGACGTAACTTTGACTGGGACCATGCGGGTAATTACATCATTCTCCATACGGAACCAGAAGATGGCTATGCGTCAATAGCCACCAGCAACCTATCGTTTCTGGGATTTGGCGAAGACTGGAAACCGCAGAGCATGCAGGAGAAGTTTATGTCAATAGCATCGATATATGTACCTCTTGACGGTATGAATGAGAAAGGACTATGTGTGGCCGACTTGATTGAGATTGACGGCGACACGAACGTGCCAGACACTGAGAAGCCCGACCTGACGATTGTGGGTGCCATCCGACTGGTATTAGATTATGCCGCCAACGTGGAAGAAGCCATCCAATTGCTTTCACAATATGATGTGTTCCCATCGGTAAGCCGCATGCATCATCTCTCGCTGAGCGACCTCAGTGGCCATAGTGTTGTAGTGGAATGGGAAGGTGGAGAGTTGAAAGCAACGCCAACACAAGTAGTCACCAACCACTGTCTGAGCGAAGTAAGCGACAGTGAGTCAATTGCGGAGTCGCTTCGACGCTTCAACATGCTCTATGCCGAACATCTGCCAGTGACAGACAAGCTACAGGCACAGCAGGCCATACAAGCTGCCAGCTATCCGGGTAAGACATTGTGGTCGGTCATCTATAATCAAGAAACACTTACCGCCACACATTACTTTGCTTGCCAATGGGAGCAGCCATTGACAAGCACCTTATCAGCAACAAGCAACTAATTATATTTACGGCTATTATGCTCTTGGGTATAGGCACCACAATAACAGGATTGACTTTGAGAGTATGTGTAAGCCATTAGACCCCATTTTGCACTCAGTGTAAATCTATAAGACCATGGAGAAAACAAGTTATTTCAACCAGCTCAAAACAGAGATGACGCGCAAGCAGCAACGTGGATTGCATTTCATATTGGCATCCATTCTTATATGGATATTGGTGGCGTGCGTGCATGCTACTGACCTTGACCCACTGACCAAGAATTTGCTTACTTTCTGCTGCACGGCCCCGCTGGTGCCCATAGCGTGGGTGATTTCGCGTTTCATCGGGGTAGAATTTAGCGACAAGGAGAGTCCGTTCTCATCGTTAGGCATCATCCTGTCGTGCAACCAGATGCTCTATCTGCTGATAGCCATGTGGATATATGGTGCCATACCCGACAAGATGGTAATGGTGATTGCCATGATATTCGGTGCCCACCTTTTGCCATTTGGCTGGTTGTACGACTCGAAGGGTTATTATGCCATGTCGTGCATTGTGAGTGTGGGAGCATTGATAGTAGGACTACTTTTCACCCCGTTTACCTTAGCATGTGTAATGATTGGTGTAGAGGTGGTTTTTAGCCTCATCCTTTGGCGAGAAAACAAAAAAGCAGCAACAAAACAAGTATGCCCTACAATCTCTTCAACGCCAGTTTGATAACACGTTCTACAACGGCGTCGGGCTCTTCCTTGAGGATGGCATAGACCACCTTCTGCGACGGTGCCACAGGAAAGCCCAGCATGGTGAGTGCAGACACGGCTTCTTGTTGCACCTCACGGTTAACAGGATCAGACTTAGGCACATCCACCACAGTTGCATCACCACCCATGGCCAAGCCATCGTTCTGTATCTTGTCCTTCAACTCGACGATGATGCGTTGTGCCGTCTTAAGCCCAATGCCCTTGACAGCCTTTAGTACTTGCGTATTCTCAGAGGCAATGACATTCACCAACTCATTAGGCGAGAGGGCAGAAAGGATGGTGCGGGCTGTATTGCCGCCAATGCCGGAAACGCTGATGAGCAACAGAAACAGTTCGCGCTCTTGCTTAGAGGCAAAGCCAAACAGCACATGGGCATCCTCACGTATGGCCTCATAGACATACAGCTTGGTCTCCTTCTTTCCTTGAATGGCACTATAGGTATTGAGGGAGATATTACACATATATCCCACTCCTTGACAATCTATTACGGCATTGGCTGGTGCCAACTCCGCCACCTCACCCCTAACATAATCCAGCATAGAACAAATATTTTTCGATTAACTGGTGCGAAGATACAGATTATTTATGTATTTTTGCAACCAAACTTTAGTTTTTTACAACAAATACATACAAGTTTATGAAGAAAATCAGAGCAGCCATAGTAGGTTATGGCAACATTGGGCGCTTCACGCTGGAGGCGTTGCAAGCAGCACAAGATTTCGAGGTAGCAGGTATTGTCCGTCGTGCAGGAGCAGAAAACTGTCCTGCCGAATTAAAGGACATTAAGGTAGTAAAGGACATTCGAGAGCTGGGCGATGTGGATGTGGCCATCTTGAGCACCCCCACACGCAGCGTTGAAAGCTATGCCAAGGACATCTTGGCTTTGGGCATCAACACCGTTGACAGCTTCGACATACATACGCAAATTCCAGCTCTCAGGAAATCACTGCAAGAGGTGGCAAAGGCTCACAATACTGTTTCTATCATTTCTGCCGGATGGGACCCGGGATCTGACTCAGTGGTGCGTACCCTGATGCAGGCCATCGCTCCTAAGGGCATCAGCTATACCAACTTCGGTCCGGGCATGAGCATGGGTCACACCGTAGCCGTGAAGTCTAAAGAGGGTGTAAAGGCTGCCTTGTCGATGACCATCCCTGTGGGCACCGGCATTCATCGCCGCATGGTGTATGTGGAACTGGAAGACGGCTACAAGTTTGAGGATGTGGAGCGTGCCATCAAGACCGACCCTTATTTTGCCAGCGATGAGACACACGTCATTCAGGTGCCTTGCGTGGACGACCTGAAGGACATGGGTCATGGTGTGAACCTGACTCGCAAGGGTGTGTCGGGCAAGACACAGAACCAGCTGTTTGAGTTTAACATGCACATCAACAACCCTGCCCTTACCGGTCAGGTACTGGTATGTGCCGCTCGTGCTACCATGCGTCGTGAACCTGGTTGCTACACCATGATCGAGGTGCCTGTGGTTGACCTGCTGCCTGGTGACAAGGACGAGTGGATTGGAAAGCTTGTTTAACCCATTGAACCGACAATTGGGAATCGGGAATTGAATATTATAGTTAAAGGTAAGAGACGGGGCTTAAGTTCCGTCTCTTTTTTTGTTGAATGCACTATGTCAAAAAAAAAGCCGCCAGCTATCTTCACAGACTGCCAGCGGCACAAACCACAAATACAAATACAACTAAACAAAGTTTCTTATAGAATACTGTCTATCAATTTCATTTTATAAACATGCATCAGATAACGCCCTGAGCCATCATAGCATGAGCTACCTTCATGAAGCCGGCCACGTTGGCACCCTTAACATAGTTGATGTAACCATCAGGTTGTGTGCCATACTTGATGCACTGCTCGTGGATGTTATGCATCACGTTGTGCAACTTCTCATCTACCTCAGCAGCACTCCAACTCAGGTGCATAGCGTTCTGCGACATTTCCAAACCAGAAGTAGCCACACCACCAGCGTTGACTGCCTTTCCAGGAGCATACAGCATCTTGTGCTCGATGAACTTGTCGATAGCCTCTGGAGTACAACCCATGTTGGATACCTCAGCCACGCACAAGGTCTTGTTGTCAATCAGCATCTGGGCATCGTCGCCGTTCAGCTCGTTCTGGGTAGCGCAGCACAATGCCACATCTACCTTCTGCTCCCAAGGCTTCTTGCCAGCAAAGAACTTGGCGTTAGGATACTGCTCAACGTAAGGCTCAACAATATCATTGCCAGAAGCACGCAACTCAAGCATATAGTCAATCTTATCGCCACTGATGCCATCTGGGTCATACACATAACCGTCAGGACCAGAAATGGTAACCACCTTAGCGCCCAACTCGGTAGCTTTGGTCACAGCACCCCAAGCCACGTTGCCGAAGCCTGACACAGCCACAGTCTTGCCCTTCAAGTCGAGACCACGGGTAGCCATCATCTGCTTGGTGAAGTAGAGGGCACCGAAGCCTGTAGCCTCAGGACGTATCAGTGAACCACCATATTCGAGACCCTTACCTGTGAAGGTACCGCTAAACTCACGGGTGAGTTTCTTGTACATGCCAAACACATAACCAATCTCTCGGCCACCAACACCGATATCACCTGCAGGAACATCCATCTCAGGACCTACATGGCGCCACAACTCCAGCATGAAAGCCTGGCAGAAACGCATGATTTCAGCATCGCTCTTGCCACGTGGTGAGAAGTCAGAACCGCCCTTGCCACCGCCCATAGGCAATGTGGTCAACGCATTCTTGAATGTCTGCTCGAAGCCCAAGAACTTCAGAATTGACAGATTTACTGAAGCATGGAAGCGCAAGCCACCTTTATACGGACCAATGGCATTGTTGAACTGCACACGATAGCCTAAATTGGTCTGCACCTCACCTTTGTCGTCAACCCAAGTAACACGGAAGGTAAAGATACGGTCGGGCTCAACAAGTCGCTCGATAATCTTCGCCTTTTCAAACTCCGGATGCTGGTTGTAAACATCTTCAATAGAAAGAAGAACTTCTTTAACTGCCTGGAGGTATTCAGACTCACCTGGGTGCTTTGCCTCCAAATTCGACATAATTCTATCAATATTCATAGCAAAATAAGATTTTAAAGTTTTCTACACTCACATTACTTTCGTCAAAAAGTCATTAAGAAAGTACTGCAAATATACAAAATAATTCTTTACATATACCTTTTAGCTAAAATATTTAGAACTATTAACAATAATCTGTCAGGTTCAGGTTAAAATATCAAAGAACTCTTTACATGTTTTACTCTGCAAATGTAAGGATTTTTTTTTGAATTTACGAAATATCTTGTCAGAAAAGTTGAAAAATACTATTTTTGCAAATATTTTAAGTAATAATAACAGGCATGTTAAGTAAGCAGAACATAAACCGGTTATATCTGCGTGACACGCAGTTTGCCAAACTGATGACCAAGCGCATCTATAACGTATTGCTGATTGCCAATCCGTATGATGCTTTCATGCTGGAAGACGACGGACGCATTGAGGAGAAGATTTTCATTGAGTATTCATCACTCTCTTTGCGCTACCCTCCCCGCTTCACACAGGTAACCACCTACGAGGAGGCGATTGAGCAGTTGGCGATGCTGGAGTACGACCTGGTGATCTGTATGCCGGGTACGGGCGACAACGAGACATTCGGTGTGGCTCGCAGCATCAAGAAGCAATATCCCAACATCCCGATGGTGATACTGACGCCTTTCAGTCATGGTATCACGAAACGCATGGCCAACGAGGACTTGAGTGCCTTCGACTACATGTTCTGCTGGTTAGGCAATACCGACCTCATCGTGTCTATCCTGAAACTATTGGAGGACAAGATGAACCTGGAACACGACGTGCAGGAGGTGGGTGTGCAGGTCATTTTGCTGGTGGAAGACGGCATCCGCTTCTACTCGTCTATCCTGCCCAACCTTTATAAATTCATCCTGCAACAAAGTCAGGAGTTTGCCGACGAGGCACTGAACGAGCACCAACGTACCTTGCGCTTGCGTGGTCGTCCAAAGATTGCGCTGGCACGTACCTATGAGGAGGCGGTAAGCATCTACGAACAATATAAGAATAATATATTAGGTGTAATCACCGATGTACGTTTCCCACAGGTACAAGGACAGGAGAAAGACCCGTTGGCGGGCATCAAATTCTGACATCATGTGCGCAAAAACGACCCCTTCGTGCCACTTATCATTCAATCGGCCGAGATAGAGAACACCTTGTATGCCAAGA
>JAGCCV010000088.1 GCA_017651505.1 Bacteroidaceae bacterium
AAAGGCTGATGTGCAATACTTGGAGCATCGGGCCATCGCAGAGGCAAAGGCTTCAAACTTATTCGTGCTGAATGAGAACAAGCAAACACCAAAGGCTCCTAATCTCCCAGAATACAGAAAGGATGATATGGAGGGATTCTTTGAAGATGTGAAATTCCTCACTTCCTTCATTGGCTGCAATATCTTTGATGTGGTAAAGCCAAAGGAAGAACATCTATTCTATACGAAGGGGCGTGGTTGTGATGCCAGAGGCTTTTATGATGCCAATGGCTTTACCGTATTAAAAGGCAGTACCATTGCTAAATCATCTGTTCCATCCTTTACCTGGAAAGAGAAACGTGAGAAACTACTTAAAGATTATACCGTCAGCAATGGTGACAAGCTGGAATTGGAATCAGACAAAACCTTCCCAAGCCCCAGCACAGCCGCAGATTTCTGTATTGGCAGTAGCAATAACGGTTGGCTCGTCTGGAAAGACAAGGATGGTCAGACATTGGATGCGGTGTATAGGAAGCAATTAGAGTAGGCTATTAAACATTAGTTGACCCACTTCTCCCGTAATCCCAAGATAGCAGCCTTCCTCAAAGCATATCACTTTGTGAAGGAATTCGGCGAGGGTTTTGACCGTATCTGCCGTGAGCAAGAGGCTAATGGAGCAAATGTCCCATCTTTCAGAACTGACGAGTTCATCCTGAAGATTACAGTGCCAAAGGTAGCAGAAAAAGTAACTGTAAATGGTGATAAGGTAATTGGAAACGTAACAGAAAACGGAGGGAATTTAGCAGAAAACGTCACAGATACGTCACAGAAAACGTCACAGAAAACGTCACAGAAAATTATCGACTTGATAAAGGAGGATCCTTATATTTCAACCTCTAAAATGGCTGAAATAATAGGCGTTAACAGAAGAAACATTGCAAGAAACATCAAGAAACTACAAGAGCAAGGTGTCGTTCGTCGAGTTGGTCCCGACAAAGGTGGTTTCTGGGAAATTATTGTTTAAGCCCTTGCGTTCAAACAATATAGTAAAGAGCCCAACTGATTTTCCTAGTCAGCTGGGCTTTTCATGTTAGTGTGTTACCAAATGGCGGAGAGCAGAGCGTTACTACCGAAGTAGATGGCAAGGCACACGGCCACTTCATTCTGCCAAGAATTTACAATTGACCCCAGTTTCGTGCTTTTCTAGTGGGGAAATAGGCTACACTTTGCTCAAAAACTTGCAGATGTGGGGAAAATATGGGGAATTCTAAGAAAAGAAAAATCGCTAAAACTCTTGTTGATAAGGATTTAGCGATTACTTCCAAGCTTAACTTGTACCCAGACCCGGGGTCGAACCGGGATGGGTTGCCCCACTGGTGTTTGAGACCAGCGCGTCTACCGATTCCGCCATCTGGGCATTTGAAAAATGCGGTGCAAAGATACAAACAATTTCTGAATTTACAAGCATGGAACGCAAAAAAAACATCAACATGGTAAATTATTGAAGAAAATTGCACTTAATGAGAAAAAAGATGTATATTAGCAAATGAATAAAACTAACTATTGACTTATATGAGTAAACTAAAAAATAACTACTGTGTTATTATGAGCGGTGGCGTGGGAAGTCGCTTTTGGCCTTATAGCCGAAAAAACTTGCCTAAGCAGTTTCTGGATTTCTTTGGGACAGGGCGCTCGCTATTACAGCAAACTTTTGAACGATTCAACAAGGTGGTACCTACAGAAAACATCTTGATTGTGACCAACGAGTTGTATGCCAACTTAGTGCAAGAGCAATTACCACAATTGCACCCCTCACAGATATTGCTCGAACCCAGCAGGAGAAATACGGCTCCCTGCATAGCATGGGCGTCAAACCATATCAAAGCTATTAACCCTAATGCCAACATTGTGGTAGCACCATCGGATCACCTGATATTGAAAGAGGATGAGTTTTTGACCGCCATTAGTAACGGACTGCAGTTTGTGGCAGAAAACGACAAACTGCTGACGCTGGGCATCAGGCCTAACCGACCCGAGACTGGCTATGGTTATATTCAGATAGCCGAGAAAAAAGGCAACAACCTGTATAAGGTGAAGACATTTACCGAGAAACCCGAGTTGGAATTGGCAAAAGTGTTTGTGGCCAGCGGTGAGTTTTATTGGAACTCAGGCCTGTTTATCTGGAATGTCAACACCATTATCAAAGCTTTGGAGACATACCTACCCGACGTGATGAGCAAACTCACATCAGATACCTATGGCACGCCGAAGGAGATGGAGTTTATTAACCAGAACTTTGCAGCTTGCAACAATGTGTCGATTGACTTCGGCGTGATGGAAAAGGCCGACAATGTGTATGTGACGTTGGGCGACTTTGGATGGAGCGACCTGGGTACATGGGGATCACTGTATGACCTGTCGGACAAGGATGAAAATGGCAATGTGACACTAAAATGCCAAACACAGCTATATGATAGTAAGAACAACATCGTGGTGTTACCCAAAGGTAAGTTGGCTGTAGTGGCTGGAATGGAGGGCTACCTGATTGCTGAATCTGACAATGTGTTGCTTATTTGTCCGAAGGACGAAGAAAGTGCCATCAGGAAATACGTCAATGAGGTGCAGATAAAATATGGAAACGATTTTATTTAATCAACAATCCCCGCAGTGATGAGCGGGGATTGTTAGTATATTATGTGCAGATAAACTATAATTCCTGCCGAATCTTTGCTGCAATCTCCGCAAGCTCTTCATTCGTGAGCTTCAGCTTAGGATTGGAGAAGATGAGGTCTTTCTCGCTCTGCATAGGCACGAGATGGATGTGTGCATGACGCACCTCAAGTCCTAATACACCCATACCTACCTTAATGCAAGGGAAGGCTTTCTTAATGGCCACTGCTATGTGCTTTGCAAAGACAATCATCTCGGCCAAATCATCATCTGGTACATCGAAAATATAATCTATTTCCTGCTTGGGGATGACCAACACATGTCCCTTTACCAAAGGATTAATATCGAGAAATGCAAAGAACTTATCATTCTCGGCAATCTTGTGAGAAGGGATCTCACCTGCAACTATCTTACTGAAAATGCTTGCCATATTCTTTCCTCCTATTATTTATTATAAGGTGATTTTAAGAATCTCGAACGTCATTACACCACGCGGCACCTTGATCTCGACCACATCGCCTACCTTCTTGCCCAACAAACCCTGTGCAATGGGAGTATTGACTGAAATCTTGCCCTCACGCAGGTTGGCCTCGGTGTCTGACACGATGGTATATGACATCTGCTGATTGGCCTTTACATTTTTCAAGGTAACTGTGGTTAATATCTGAACAGAATCGGCCTTGAGCATAGAGGTATCAAGAATCTTAGAATCGGCAATGGTTTGCTTCAACTTGTTGATCTTAGCCTCCAGCATGCCCTGTGCCTCCTTGGCAGCATCATACTCAGCATTCTCCGACAGATCGCCCTTGTCGCGAGCCTCACGAATGGCCTCGATAATCTTTGGACGCTCAACAGCTTCCAACTCTCTTAATTGTGCTACGAGCTTATTGTAGCCTTCTTCTGAAATGTATCCCATATCTATACGTTTTTTATTTATTCTATAATTCGTACCCCTGTTCTTTACAGGAGTAAAAACGAAAACGATAAAAAAGAATTCCAACACATTGACGTGCGTTGGAACTCCTTTTTACCTTAAGTTCACTCTGCAAATATAAGCCTTTATGTAATAATAAACAAAAAGTTACGCTTTTTTTTACAGCTATTAGTCATTTTTTTTGCTCAGAGCAGTTTCTTCACTACAGACTCGAGATTTTCCATATTGTCAACACGGGCACTCAACTCGCTGTTGCGGTTGATGACATACACAGCTGGCAACGACTGGAAGTTGTAGAGGTTGAGCAAATCTGAATATACTCCTCTTGGTTCGCGAACACATACCCAAGGCAAGTTATCTGCAGCTGTCTTCCAATAGTGCTCGCTATTGTCAAGCGACACCTGATAGATTTCCATACCCTTGTCGGCATACTTGGCATATAGTTCACGCATCGCCATATTATGATCGGCAGAATAGTCTGTCTGATAAGCCGTGAAGTCAAGTACCACCACCTTGCCTGCAAGATCACTGAGTTTACGGATGTTGCCATCTATGTCGCGTAACTGGATGTCGATGAGACCTGTTTCTGACACCTCGCTTCGGTTGATATCAACAGTTGCCTCAGCCTGACGGACATTTCGCATGCCCTTAATGGCGATGTTATAGATGTTCTTGGCACGCTCGGAATGAGGATAAAGGTTGTTGAAACTGGTAGCCACAGCACCGAAAGCACGCACATCATCCTTGTCATTCAGTGGATCGAACAGGGTGTATTGACCTACACGCTGAAACAAAGCGTGGTAAGCATAAGGCATATTAGGAGCGGAGTAGATATACTTGGCCTTGATTTCCTCCTTATAAGCTTTGATCATACGGTCCAGGCTGTCGTTATACAGCACATTGGATATCTTGTTGGCATTGTAGCTCGCAGCAAGCTGATTCACCTTGTTCTGTAACTCGGCTAATTTCAGACTGAGCTCTTTGATTTTTAGGTTATTCTCGGAGTCAGCAATGGTATAGTCGGTGGCAAACTTGGCAAAGTCGGCCTGCACCTTGATGGTTTCGGTAGAATCAACGCAGAAGTTGATAATCTTATCCTCTATGCGAAGGCGATAAAAATCGGGTGCCTCAGGTGCCGCATGACGGAACTTAAACGAGCCACTGCTACCCAGTTTGACAGAGTCGGCCAACAGAATACCATTAAGGGCAGACTGTTCAAAATAAAGCGTCTTACCGTTTGCACCATCTACTTGTCCTTCTACAGTAAATTGCTGTTTGTTACCATCACAAGCGATCATCAAGGCAGCAAAAAGGACTAAAATCAATGTTTTATTCATATTTTTCAATTCATTTGTACAAAAATCGGTGCAAAGATAAGGTTTTGATAAATATAATGTGTAACTTTGCGCGATTTTTATTAAGATATACACAGTTTTTTAAAGATTTTATGATTAATCCAATTGTTAAGACGATCGAGTTACCTGATGGAAGAACCATCACACTCGAAACGGGAAAGCTCGCAAAACAGGCAGACGGTTCTGTAATGCTGCGTATGGGCAATACCATGCTTTTGGCTACTGTTTGTGCGGCAAAAGATGCAGTTCCCGGAACAGATTTCATGCCTTTACAGGTAGAGTACAGAGAAAAATACGCTTCATTTGGTCGCTTCCCAGGTGGCTTTACCAAGCGTGAGGGCAAAGCTTCTGATTACGAAATCCTGACTTGCCGTCTGGTGGACCGTGCTTTGCGTCCTCTTTTCCCAGACAACTTCCATGCTGAAGTGTATGTAAACATCATCCTTTTCTCTGCCGACGGCGTTGACATGCCTGATGCTTTGGCAGGTTTGGCTGCTTCAGCTGCATTGGCAGTATCTGACATTCCATTTAATGGCCCTATCAGCGAGGTGCGTGTAGCACGCGTAGATGGCCAGTATGTAATTGACCCGACTTTCGAACAGCTTGAGAAAGCTGATATGGATATCATGGTAGGTGCTACCTATGACAACATCATGATGGTAGAAGGTGAAATGAGCGAGGTGTCTGAGCAGGATCTGCTGGGTGCCCTCAAGGCTGGTCACGATGCTATCAAGGTGATGTGCAAGGCTCAGATGGAGCTAGCAGAAGAGGTGGGCTCTACCGTGAAACGTGAGTACAACCACGAGGAGAACGACGAAGACCTGCGCAAGGCAGTGCGTGACTTCAGCTACCAGCGTCTGTATGACTTGGCTAAGGAAGGTTGCGCCGACAAGCACAAGCGTGAGGACAACGCTACAGCTATCTGCGACGAATTCAAGGCTCAGTTCACAGAGGAAGAGCTGGAGGAGAAGGCGGCTATGATTGACCGCTACTTCGCTGACGTGACCCGCGACGCTATGCGCCGTTGCGTGCTCGATGAGGGTACTCGCCTTGATGGTCGTGTTCCTACTGAGATTCGTCCTATCTGGTGCGAGGTAAGCCCGCTGCCTGGTCCTCACGGATCAGCAATTTTCACCCGTGGTGAGACTCAGTCACTGACTACTTGTACTTTGGGTACCAAGCAAGATGAGAAGATTGTTGACGATGTACTTGACCAAAGCAAGATGCGTTTCCTGCTGCACTATAACTTCCCTCCATTCTCTACAGGTGAGGCAAAGGCACAGCGTGGCGTTGGTCGTCGTGAGATTGGTCACGGACACTTGGCATGGCGTGCATTGAAAGGTCAGATCCCAGCTGACTACCCTTATGTAGTTCGCGTGGTTTCTGATATCCTTGAGTCTAATGGATCATCTTCTATGGCTACCGTATGTGCTGGCACATTGGCACTGATGGATGCTGGCGTAAAGATCAAGAAGCCTGTATCTGGTATCGCTATGGGTCTGATCAAGGACTCTGAAAGCGACAAGTACGTTGTTTTGTCGGATATCTTGGGCGACGAGGATCATCTGGGTGATATGGACTTCAAGGTGACTGGCACCCGTGATGGCATTACCGCTACCCAGATGGATATCAAAGTAGATGGTCTTAGCTACGAGATCCTGGA
Source organism: Bacteroidaceae bacterium (assembly GCA_017651505.1). Taxonomy (GTDB): domain Bacteria; phylum Bacteroidota; class Bacteroidia; order Bacteroidales; family Bacteroidaceae; genus Bacteroides. The sequence continues at coordinate 6,602 of JAGCCV010000088.1, forward strand.
GAAGGCATTGTTGCAGGCTAAGCAGGGACGTGAGTTCATTCTTGGTAAGATTACCGAAACCATCGCTGAGCCTCGTGAAGACCTCAAGCCTCATGCTCCTCGCATCGTGACCATGATGATTCCTAAAGAATTCATTGGCGCAGTGATTGGCCCGGGCGGAAAGATTATCCAAGGTATGCAGGAAGAAACCAAGACCACTATCTCTATAGAAGAAGTAGAAGAAGGTGGACGCGTGGAGATTGCTGCCAACAACAAAGACAATATCGATGCTGCTATAGCTATGATTAAGGCTATCGTGGCTCAGCCTGAGGTGGGCGAGGTATATACTGGCAAGGTTCGCTCTATTATGCCTTATGGTGTATTTGTAGAATTCCTGCCTGGCAAAGACGGTTTGCTGCATATTTCAGAGATTGACTGGAAACGTCTGGAGACCGTTGAGGAAGCTGGTATCAAGGAGGGCGATGATATTCAGGTGAAGTTGCTGGACATCGATCCTAAGACTGGTAAGTTCAAACTCTCACACAAGGTGTTGCTTCCTAAGCCAGAAGGTTATCAGGAGCGTCCCGAGCGTCGTCCACGTCCTGAGCGTGCTGAACGTCCTGAGCGTCCTGAGCGTGCAGAGCGTCCTGAGCGTCCTGAGCGTCCTGAGCGTGCAGAGCGCCGTGGCAATGGCGAACGCCGTCCACGTCCTGCTTTCAACCAGCACAAAGAAGAGGATTGATAGATTACATATTTCAAATCCCATGCTCCTGGCCCATTAGTCAGGAGCATTTTTTATGTTTTTATTTTGATAGCAACGGCAAGAGTTGTAAATTTGCGCAAATATACAGAATGACTATGGTAGCAGCATATCAATATCCTCCGTTTTTGCAGAAAGGCGACAAGGTGACGGTAGTTTCACCTTCAAGCATTATAGAGCCTGACATCCTAAAAGGCGGTATCCAATGCCTAAAGACTTGGGGGCTAAAAGTAAGCAAAGGACGTTTTGTTAGCGCGAAGTATGGCAACTTTGCCGGTACCGTGCAACAACGTTTGGGCGATTTGCAACGTGCGATGGATGACCCCGAGTGCAAGGCCATCTTCTGCAGCCGCGGGGGCTATGGTGCCAACAACCTGCTGGGAATGATGGACTTTACAAAATTCCGTCAGCACCCTAAGTGGCTCATAGGATTCAGCGATATCACTGCCTTGCATTGCCGGCTGCAAAGCGAGGGTTTTGTATCGTTGCATGCCCCGATGCTGAAGCATTTGCTGGAAGAGGGCAAGGATGATTACTGCAATCAGGCTATCCACGATATTCTATTTGGGGTGAATGCCTCTCAATGCTATGTTTGTGAAAGCACCCCCTTGAACCGAACCGGCAAGACTGAGGGCATTATCCGAGGGGGCAATATGGCGGTATGGCACGGACTGATAGGCACACCCTACGACATTAATCCCGAAGGTACTATTCTTTTTGTGGAGGATGTAGGCGAGAAGCCCCATGCTATCGAACGTATGTTCTACAACCTCAAGTTGAGTGGTTTTTTGGATAAATTGTCTGGCTTGATTATATGTCAGTTTACCGAGTTTGAAGAGCATAAGCAGTTAGGTAAGGAACTCTATCCTGCGTTAGCTGACATGCTGAAAGAATACCACTACCCTATATGCTTTGGTTTCCCTGTGGGACATGTACCGATGAACTTACCCATCATTGAGGGGGCAAAGGTGAACCTGAAAGTGGGCAAAAAAGAAGTAATGCTGAAGTTTGAATAATATGAGAATAATTCTTATAACAATTTTGTGGCTGACGAGCATTGTAGCATGTGGTGGCCAGAGCAAAGTCGATGCAAGTGATGAAACGGCCGGTCGAGACGTGATGAATGTGCCACAGTTTGATGCCGACAGTGCCTTTTACTTTGTGAAGGCACAAGTGGATTTCGGGCCTCGTGCCATGAATACCACTGCCCACGATGCTTGTGGCGACTACCTCGCTAACAAGTTGGCTCAATATGGTGCCAAGGTGTATAACCAACGTGCTGACATCCCCTCATATGAAGGCAAGATGTTGAAAGCACGCAACATTATCGGTGCTTTCAACCCTGAGGTCAAGAGACGTGTGGCTCTGTTTGCTCACTGGGATAGTCGTCCTTGGGCAGATAATGACCCTGATGCTTCCAAACACTACACCCCTATCTTGGGTGCCAACGATGGGGCGAGTGGTGTAGGCGTACTGCTGGAGGTGGCTCGTCAACTGCAACAGCAACCTGCTGCCATCGGCATTGACATCATTCTTCTGGATGCTGAGGATGTGGGTAACCATCGTGATTCAGGCCTTAGCGACGAAAACTCATGGTGCCTGGGTTCACAGCTTTGGGCACGAACACCGCATGTATCTAACTATAATGCCCGCTACGGTATTTTATTAGATATGGTGGGAGGCGCCAATGCCCGATTCCTGTATGAGTATTATTCCGAGCAGTATGCGCGCGATATTAATAGAAAGGTATGGAAAGCTGCAAAGACCATAGGCTACGACAACTATTTCATGGCACAAGGTGGTGGCGGGGCTACCGATGACCATCTGTTCATCAATAAGATTGCACGTATTCCTACCATTGATATCATCCCCACCAGTCAACAATACACCTTTTTCGAGCATTGGCACACAGTGAAGGATGATATGGATGTGATTACGGTTTCAACACTTAAAGCTGTAGGACAGACTATCCTTCAGGTAATATACAACGAAAAATAACGATTAATTATCAATTAGAAAATGACAATCAACGAAATACAAGACAGCATTATCGAAGAGTTCAGCGAATATGACGACTGGATGGACAAATACCAATTACTGATAGACCTGGGCAACGAACAGGAGCCTTTGGATGAGCAATACAAAAATGAAAGCAATTTGATTGAGGGTTGCCAGAGTCGTGTGTGGCTGCAAGCAGACCTGACGGAAGAGGGTAAGATACATTTCCAAGCTGAAAGCGATGCACTGATAGTAAAGGGTATCATCACCCTGCTCATCCGTGTGCTCGACAACCAGACACCTGATGACATCCTGAATGCCGACCTCTACTTCATCGAGCAAATTGGCTTGAAAGAGCATCTGTCACCTACTCGTAGCAATGGACTTTTGGCCATGATGAGACAAATGCGGATGTATGCTTTGGCTTTCAAAGCAAAGCTTTAACCCATACAAAACAAAACTCCCCCTATAAGGGGGAAGTTTTTATATTACTTCGATTCCCTGCTTCTTGCAGAGTTCCAAACTTAGCTCACGTAACTTGTACTTTTGTATCTTACCACTACCTGTAAGCGGATATTCATCCACAAAGAAGATATACTTAGGTACCTTGTAACGGGCTATTTTTCCCTCGCAGAACTCACGAATATCCAACTCTGTCAGTTGGCAATCGGGATTGAGGATGATGAAAGCACCCACACTCTCACCATATTTCTTGGAAGGTACACCCACTACCTGCACCATCTTGATTTCGGGCATACGTTGCAGATAAGCCTCAATCTCACTAGGATAAATATTTTCACCACCACGGATAATCATATCCTTGATACGTCCAGTAACATGGAAGTAGCCTTGCTCGTCCTTGAAACCAATGTCACCGCTGTGGAGCCATCCTGCTTTGTCGATCAACTGAGCCGTAGCCTCTGGATCCTTATAGTAGCCAAGCATGTTGCTGTATCCTTTGTTGCAGAGTTCTCCTTCAACACCAACAGGACACTCGTTACCATCCTCATCGAGTACTTTTACCTCCGTATGTTCAAATTCGCGACCTACCGTTGTGCAACGTACCTCAAACGGATCATCCCAACGAGTCTGCGTCATACCAGGAGATGCCTCTGTAAGTCCATACTCGCTCGTCACAATCATGTGCATCTTCTTTTCCACTTCTTTCATCAGTGGTACAGGACAAAGGGAACCTGCCATAATGCCCGCATGCAGACTACTCAAATCGAATAAATCGAACATTGGATGATTCAAGATATTGATATACATGGTAGGCACGCCATAGAGTGAAGTGCATCGTTCCTTGTGAATGCTGGCCAATACCATCAGCGGATCAAACCTTTTTACAATCACCATGGTACAACCGTGAGTCAAACAATTCAACACGCCCAATACCAAACCGAAGCAGTGGAACAACGGCACACAGATGCAAAGTCGGGTATCAGGAGTAAAGTCCAAATGTACTCCTGTCAGATGACCATTGTTGCAGATACCATAATGCGAAAGGGTTGCACCTTTGGGGAAACCTGTCGTTCCGCTGGTGTATTGTATGTTGATAGCATCATAGCAACTGCAAGCATTCTTCGCCTTTTGATAGGTACCCTCGCCTACCGTTAGTCCCATCGTCATCAGTTCATTGATGGTGAACATGCCGCGATGCTGCTCAGTACCCATATATATCACTGTCTTCATGGCAGGAAATGCCGCACTGTTTAGATAACCTTTCTCTTGCGTCTTCAACTCAGGCAGCATCTGATAGGTCATATCCATAAAGTTATTGTCTTTCTCGTGCTCAACGATGCACAACACTTCCATGTCGCTCTTGCGCACCATATCTTCAATTTCGTATTGCTTAAAATTGGTGTTGACCATAATGGAGACAGCGCCAATCTTGGAACATGCAAAGAACATGGTATTCCAATCGGGGATGTTGCTTGCCCAAATGCCCACATGAGTACCTTTCTTCACACCTATAGCCAACAAGCCCATAGCAAGACGGTCCACACGATCGTTAAATTGCTTGAAAGTCCACCGCATATCACGGTCTGAATAAACAATGAATTCTTTATTGGGGTTACTGGTTGCCCAATATTCCAACCACTGACCTATGGTCTTTTCTGATAGTTGCCACATAGTATAATTAGCTTATAAAGATAAATCCGTAAATGGTTGCACACTTTGTATGTATTTGTGCAATAACAATTTGCACACAAAAACTACAGCTGCAAAGATACGATAATCGATATAAGAAATGGTCATATAAAAGTGAAATGATGTTAAGACGCAGAAGATTTATTGCACACCGTGCAATAAGAACAACTACCCACACAAGTCAAAAACTATGACAATAAAAAAGGAAGCCTTATCAAAAAGACTTCCCTTTTAAATCGTGCTGCAAGAACAATTACTTGCGCAAGCCAAGAACTTTGACAATAGCACGGTAGCGATTGATGTCGCGATCCTGCAAGTACTTCAGCAGGCGGCGACGCTTACCTACCAGCATAGTCAGAGATCTTTCAGTAGTATAATCCTTCTTGTTGACCTTCAAATGCTCGGTCAAATGAGAGATACGGTATGAGAACAATGCTATCTGGGCCTCAGGTGAGCCAGTATCAGTGTTGGACTTTCCGTACTTCTCGAAGATTTCCTTCTTTTTAGCAGCGTCTAAATACATAATGTTTAAAAAAAAATGATTGTAAATCGTTAAATGCGGGGCAAAGGTACGCATTATATTTGAATTAGCAAGCATATTTCGCAGAAATTTCTTATCTTTGCAGCCAATTTAATAGGTATAGTATGCAGAACATAAGAAATATTGCCATTATTGCCCACGTTGACCACGGTAAGACTACCTTGGTGGATAAGATGTTACTGGCTGGTAACCTATTTCGTGAGAACCAGCAAGCTGGGCAGTTGATGTTGGATAACAACGAATTGGAGCGTGAACGTGGCATCACGATTCTCTCGAAGAACGTGTCTATTAATTATAAAGGTACAAAGATTAACATTATCGATACCCCGGGACATAGCGACTTCGGAGGTGAAGTGGAGCGAGTTCTCAACATGGCTGATGGTTGTTTGCTATTGGTAGATGCTTTTGAAGGTCCCATGCCTCAAACCCGCTTCGTGTTACAGAAAGCCCTTCAGATTGGTTTGAAGCCAGTGGTGGTGGTTAATAAGGTGGATAAACCCAATTGTCGTCCTGAAGAGGTGAATGAAATGGTATTCGACCTCATGTTCAACCTTGACGCAACAGAGGAGCAGTTAGACTATCCTGTGATTTATGGTTCTGCCAAAAACGGCTGGATGAGTACTGACTGGAAACAACCTACAGAGGATATTACTCCTTTGTTGGATTGCATCATCGATAACATCCCTGCCCCCGAGCAACTGGACGGAACGCCTCAGATGCTGATTACCTCGCTTGACTATTCTTCATATACAGGCCGTATCGCTGTGGGTCGTGTTCATCGTGGTGTCATAAAGGAAGGCATGAATGTGACGCTGGCTCATCGAAATGGCGAGATGACCAAGACCAAAATCAAGGAGTTGCACACTTTCGAGGGTATGGGTCGCAAACGAGTGAGCGAAGTGGGCTCTGGCGACATCTGCGCTATCGTTGGTTTGGATAACTTTGAAATTGGTGATACAATTTGTGACTTTGAGAATCCTGAGGCATTGCCACCAATCACCATCGATGAGCCTACCATGAGCATGCTGTTCACCATCAACGACTCGCCTTTTTACGGACAGGAAGGTAAATATGTAACATCTCGCCATATCCAAGAACGTCTGGAGCGCGAGTTGGATAAAAACCTGGCTTTGCGAGTGGATAAGGCAGAGGTAGAAGGCAAGTGGATTGTGTCTGGTCGCGGTGTGTTACACCTCTCCGTACTGATTGAGACCATGCGTCGAGAAGGGTATGAGTTGCAAGTAGGTCAACCACAGGTCATCATGAAAGAAGTAGATGGTAAGAAATGCGAGCCAGTAGAAGAACTGACCATCAATGTACCTACAGAATACAGCAGTAAAATTATAGATATGGTAACCCGTCGTAAGGGTGACTTGTTGAAAATGGAGGATGGTGGTGCCGACCGTGTAAATCTGGAGTTCAATATCCCATCACGTGGCATCATCGGTTTGCGCACCAATGTACTGACAGCCTCTGCAGGCGAAGCCATCATGGCTCACCGCTTTAAGGAATATCAGCCCTTTAAGGGCGACATCGTACGTCGCATCAATGGCTCTATGGTAGCGATGGAAGCTGGTACGGCTTTTGCCTACGCCCTTGACAAGTTGCAGGACAGAGGACGTTTCTTTATATTTCCACAAGATGAAGTATATGCAGGTCAAGTGGTGGGCGAGCATGTGCATGAGCGCGACTTGGTAATCAATGTTACCAAGTCGAAGAAACTGACAAACATGCGTGCTTCTGGTTCTGACGACAAAGTAAGGCTCACTCCTCCTGTTCAGTTCTCTTTGGAAGAAGCATTGGAGTATATCAAGGAGGACGAATATGTAGAGGTAACACCCAAGTCCATGCGTATGCGTAAGATTATCTTGGACGAAACAGAGCGTAAGAGAGCTAATAAAGAGTAAAACAACACATAATTATATATAATATGAGAAAGCAACTTTCTATCATCTTTGTCTTATTTGCAGTAATCCTTGTTGGCTGCAATAAAGATGAGTTGGATCCAGAAAGAGAATACTTCACTTTATGGAATTCATGTGAAGCTTTAACTGTTTTACAAGATTATGTTGATGATGTCACCAATCCAAAGTCACCAAACTACATCAAGCCAGAAGATAGAATCGCCACTTTTGACATGGATGGAACATTCGTAGGAGAGTTGTATCCCACTTATTTTGAATATAACCTACTTGAATACCGTGTCTTGGACGACCCGTCCTATAAAGACAAAGCGCCTGAGGACGTAAAGAAGACTGCTCAGGAAATCAGGGATTTTGTGAGAGAAGGGAAAAAACTTCCCGATCATTTTGACATGAGGCATGCTTTTGCTGCGGCAAAAGCATATGCAGGCATGACCCTCGCTGAATTTGATGCCTATGTCAAAGCATATGCCTCAACACCAGCCAACGGATTTACTGGAATGACCTATGCCCAGAGTTTTTATAAGCCCATGCTGCAAGTGTTCGATTATCTTAAGGATAAAGGGTTCACCTTCTATGTGGTTTCCGGTTCCGACAGGTTTATCTGCAGGTCACTGGTTGAATCGCTGGGCATTGCCCCCAACCGCGTGATTGGAATGGATGTAAAACTGGTTTCAAGAGGTCAAGGCAGTGAGCCTGGCGTTGACTACACGATGGGCAAGGAAGAAGACCTTCTTAGAACAGACGAGCTCATCATTAAGAACCTGAAGACAAACAAGGTGCTACAAATAACACAAGAGATTGGCAAAGTGCCTGTTCTTTCGTTTGGAAACAGCAGTGGCGATGCTGCCATGCACAACTACTGTCTAAGCAACACTCTTAAATCTACGGCCTTCATGCTGATTGCTGACGACGAAGACAGAGACCATGCTAATAGAGAGAAAGCCTTGTCACTTGCCAAACAATGGGAAGAAGCCGGCTATCATGTAATCTCCATGCGTGACGATTTCAAGACCATCTATGGCGATGGCGTAGAAAAAGTGGATTTCCACTTCTAAGTTAAGCCATACGATATTAACAAACTGGTGCCCGAAGACGGACACCAGTTTTTTTTGCTTACATATCTATGTATCTTCTTCAATAACTGACTGATTCTCCGCTCATCCATAAGTGATGCTGGAGCGAAAAATGATTATAATCATGCAATTCTCTTTTATTTTTCATATATTTGCAGATATGTAAGTATGATAATATCATGAAAAGAGTCAGTTTTTTGCTATTCATTATTCTTGCTGCCAGTTCCATCGCTATGAAAGGTCAGCAGAAAGAAATCGTTCCCGATGTGTCGCCTTCTTCTCAAGCAATGCCTTACCCTGCTGATTATGCAGGAGACAGGATTAGGTTTCACGCATTGTTTGTCTGGGATCCCGCTGCCGAATCGGCCCATGTGGAGTTTGACCAGCAAGCCTTACATTTCTTCCACAAACTGTCGTATGGCGAAGGATTTACCTACGATGTATTGACAGAAAGTCCCACAAGTCTTGACAGCTTAAAGCAATATGATGTGATTGTTATGCTCAATTCCTTGCCCCAAAGCCAGAAGGCACGAACTGCCTTCGAACAGTATATGGAACAAGGTGGTGGCTGGATAGGATTTCATGCTACAGGATATAATGACAAGGACACTCATTGGCCTTGGTTCAATCAGTTTTTAGGTTGTGGCTCGTTTCTCTGCAACAACTGGCCACCTCAGCCAACACTGGTTGACGTGGAGAACAGCCAACATCCTGTTACCCGAAACCTGCCTTCCCAGTTTGTTGCACCTGCCAGTGAATTCTATCAATTCTCCCCTTCACCTCGTGCCAATAAAGATGTGGAAGTACTACTTAGTATCTCACCAAAGAACTACCCTTTTGGCATCAAGGACATCGTACTATTTGGCGACTTCCCTATCGTTTGGACAAATAAGCACTACCGCATGGTGTATCTGAACATGGGACATGGCGATGAAGGTTTTATAGACGCCACACAGAATTTGTTATTTACAAATGCTTTTCGTTGGGTAGCTCTGCACGATGGGCAGAACAGTTTGAGGGCAGAGCCTCCTTATGATGAAAAAACGGAGCAAGCTTTTGCTAAAACCGATTTGCAATTGCGTTATCAACTGGAGCAGGTCAATCAGATACGCAAAGAGCGAAATGATTGGACACTCATGCCTCGAAGTGTAGAGAAAGACGGCTCGCTACGGATGGTAAGACAGCCCGACTGGTGTTGTGGCTTCTTTAGTGGCGAACTGTGGCAAATGTATGAATATTCGCATGACCCTTTCTGGCGAAGCCAAGCCGTGAGCAACACATGGCCCATAGAAAAAGTGAAATTGGATGGAGGAAGTCATGATTTAGGCTTTATGGTCTTTAACTCGTTTGGTAAAGCTTGGCAACTTACTGGTGAACAATCTTATCGTGACGTGGTAATAGAGGCGGCAAACACGCTAATTACTCGTTATGACGACAAGGTAGGTTGTATTCGCTCATGGAGCTGGGGTACTCCAGAAAGATGGAAGTATGCCGTCATCATAGACAACATGATGAATCTGGAATTACTTTTCGAAGCTTCCAAAATTACTGGTGAACAGCTTTACTACAATATAGCCGTCAATCATGCCAACACTACAATGAAGCATCACTTCCGTCCGGACAATTCATGCTACCATGTGGTAGATTACGATCCTACTGATGGTAGTGTCATCAAACGCATCACCCACCAAGGGTTTTCCGATGAGAGTGTATGGAGCAGAGGACAAGGTTGGGCACTCTATGGCTTCACTATGTGTTACCGATATACCCATGATAAAGCCTACCTGGAACAAGCGCGGAAGATTGCCAATTTCTGGTGCTCGCAACCCAACATGCCTGATGACTTGATACCATACTGGGACATGCGTGACCCAGCTATCATGATTGGGAAAAAACCAGCACAGGATAGTAGTTGCCCCCGTGATGTATCTGCAGCTGCCATCATAGCCTCAGCACTATACGAGCTTTCAATATACGTTGATGATGCTCAAGCATCCAACTACCAACATTACGCTGACAGGATAGTACATTCATTGGAGACAAAATACCAATCCGAACCTCACAGTGCTCAAGGTTTCCTTTTGCTGCATTCAACAGGAAACTACCCTGGGAATGACGAAATTGATGTACCTATAAACTATGCTGACTACTATTACCTTGAAGCCCTGCTTCGTAGGTGGAAGATGAAAAGGCTATAGTGACTGCTTACAAAAATTGATTTGAAGGCTGGAAATAAATAAAAAGGGTGAACCGATTGGCTCACCCTTCATTATGATTATTAATCAAACTCTTTTTCTTAGAGCTGTGGACCTGCAGCTACCAGAGCCTTACCAGCCTCGTTGGTAGTGTACTTCTCGAAGTTCTTGATGAAGCGGCCTGCCAAATCCTTAGCCTTCTCTTCCCACTCAGCGCGGTTCTGATAAGTATCACGTGGGTCAAGAATACCCCAAGCCACACCGTCAAGCTGTGTAGGAACCTCGAAATCGAAGTAAGGGATCTTCTTGGTAGGTGCGTTGTTGATAGCACCGCTCAGGATAGCGTCGATGATACCACGGGTATCCTTGATAGAGATACGCTTGCCAGTACCATTCCAACCTGTGTTCACCAAGTAAGCCTTAGCACCACTCTTCTCCATCTTCTTAACCAGCTCCTCACCATACTTGGTTGGGTGCAACTCCAGGAATGCCTGACCGAAGCAAGCTGAGAAAGTAGGAGTAGGCTCAGTGATACCACGCTCTGTACCAGCCAACTTAGCAGTGAAACCACTCAAGAAGTAGTACTTGGTCTGCTCTGGAGTCAGGATAGATACTGGAGGCAATACACCGAATGCGTCAGCTGACAGGAAGATAACCTGCTTAGCAGCTGGACCTGCGCTCTTACCATTTACCTTCTTAACAATGTTGGCGATGTGCTCGATTGGATAAGAAACGCGAGTATTCTCGGTAACGCTCTTGTCGTTGAAATCGATAACGCCATTAGCGTCAACGGTTACGTTCTCCAACAGAGCATCGCGCTTGATAGCGTTGTAGATATCAGGCTCAGACTCCTTGTCCAACTTGATAACCTTTGCATAGCAGCCACCTTCGAAGTTGAACACTCCGTGATCGTCCCATCCGTGCTCGTCGTCACCAATCAGCAAACGCTTAGGATCGGTTGACAGAGTGGTCTTACCAGTACCAGACAGGCCGAAGAATACTGCTGTATTCTCACCGTTCATGTCAGTGTTAGCTGAGCAGTGCATAGAAGCGATACCTTGCAGAGGCAGATAGTAGTTCATCATTGAGAACATACCCTTCTTCAT
>JAGCCV010000089.1 GCA_017651505.1 Bacteroidaceae bacterium
AGATGATTATCAATGTGCGAAGATAGTATAAAAACGTTATCTTTGCAAAAAAATAAATGATTATGGAAGAGAAGAGAGCCGATTTGAAAGCCTTGGGCAAGAAAACTGTTTATCGTGAGGATTATGCCCCTGAGGTGTTGGAAGCTTTTGACAACAAGCATCCTGAGAATGATTATTGGGTGCGCTTTAATTGTCCGGAATTCACCAGTTTATGTCCTATTACTGGTCAGCCGGATTTTGCAGAAATCCGCATTGGTTACATTCCCGACATCAAGATGGTGGAGAGCAAAAGCCTCAAGCTCTATTTGTTCAGTTTCCGCAGTCATGGTGCTTTCCATGAGGATTGTGTGAATATCATCATGAAAGATCTTATCAAGTTGATGGATCCCAAGTACATCGAAGTAACAGGTTTCTTCACTCCTCGTGGTGGTATCTCCATTCATCCATACGCCAACTATGGCCGTCCTGGGACCAAATACGAAAAATTGGCGGAAGAACGGTTGTTCAAGCACGAGTAAATCACTCTTGCAGGGGGCTTCTATCGCATTGCCACAAGATTAGGTCTTGGAAAAGGCAAGATTTACAGCAATGTAGTAGAGCCTCGGTCCTCCCGTAGTAGATCACAGGTCTCCTCGTAGCATATTGGAAGTGAGACGGTATAGTAAAAATGTCAAATGCGGAAGACTCAGTGCAGTGTCAGACGGCTTCTGGAAATTTAGGAAAGAAATTATAATCGAGAATTTTTTTTCTTCCGCTCTTCCGCAAAATTTAGATAGTTGTTGATATTCATTGATTATCATGGCGGAAGAAGATGCGGAAGAAGCGGAAGAAGAATCCCAATATTTCCTTCACTTACTCCTCCGTAAGCCAATAAGGCTGCTTGCCATCCAACTCAGCCACAGCCTATTATATGATACCACTCCGCTGAAAGTAATGTATGCCAGGTAATAAGCTTGGCGTACAAAGACTACGCCAAGTGTTTCAAATACAGGCAAGTCATTGCGAAGCTTCTCAACGATATACAGTATTGCTTTTGTCTCACCTCGTCTTCAGTAATGAGACTGGCAGTCTGTTATTGGAGGACTAATAGTCTGCTTATTGCAGACTGCCTGTCTGCAATAAGCAGACCACCAGTTTGCAATAAGCGAACCACTGATGCAAAACAAGCGAACCATCCGTTTAGCACTGTAACACTATCAGTGTCCTTATCGAATATATCCAGTGGCCTTATCTGAGACAAAGGATACTGCTATTATTTTCAGCAAAAACATACTTTTTCTTCCGCTTCTTCCGCTTCTTCCGCATCTTCTTCCGCTATGATAATATATGATAGTTATTATTTATCTAAAATATGCGGAAGAGCGGAAGAAGAAACGAAAATTCTTTTTTTTTCCACCGTTCGGATTATTCTTGATATATGAAACCAGTAGGTTAGTAGCCTATTATTCTTTGAGGTCGATTTTCAACGCAAGTTCGTCAAGTTGTTTCTGTTCTATAGCAGATGGAGCCTCCAACATTACATCACGTCCGTTGTTGTTCTTCGGGAAGGCGATGCAGTCGCGGATGCTGTCCAGTCCTGCAAAGATGCTTACCCAACGGTCCAGGCCATAGGCCAGACCTCCATGAGGTGGGGCACCATACTTGAAGGCATTCATCAGGAAGCCAAACTGCTCTTGTGCCTTCTCTGGGGTGAAGCCTAAGATCTCAAACATCTTGGCCTGCAACTTCGGATCATGGATTCGGATAGAACCACCGCCCACTTCAATACCGTTGCACACCATGTCGTATGCGTCTGCACGCACTTCTTCGGGCTTGGTGTCCAGCAATGGTATGTCCTCGTCTTTGGGGTGAGTGAACGGATGGTGCATTGCCATCAAGCGGTTTTCTTCATCACTCCACTCAAACATGGGGAAGTCAACTACCCAAAGCAAAGCAAACTTGTTCTTGTCACGCAGACCGAGGTCGTCAGCTACCTTCAAACGCAGTTCGCACAACTGCTTGCGAGTCTTCATCACATCTTCACCGCTCAGAATCAGAATCAAATCGCCTGGCTTAGCGCCAAAGGCTTCTTTCATCTGCTGCAATACCTCTTGTGTATAGAACTTGTCAACACTTGACTTGACATTGCCATCAGCTTCTATGCGGGCATATACCATACCTTTGGCACCAATCTGAGGACGCTTGACATATTCGGTTAAAGCGTCAAGTTGCTTACGGGTGAACGAAGCGGCACCTTCTGCGCAAATACCTCCCACATATGCGGCATTGTCGAATACGGCAAAGCCATGGCCCTTCATGATGTCCATCAGTTCTACGAACTTCATGCCAAAGCGCAAATCGGGTTTGTCGCTACCATAATACTTCATGGCATCTGCCCAAGGCATGCGGAGGAAAGGTGCTTCACCCAGGTCAACACCGCGAAGGGTCTTGAACAGGTGCTTGGCCATTCCTTCAAACAACTCGATAACGTCGTCTTGGGTAACAAATGACATCTCACAGTCAATCTGTGTAAATTCGGGCTGACGGTCGGCACGAAGGTCTTCGTCACGGAAACATTTGGCAATTTGGAAATAGCGATCAAAACCTGCTACCATGAGCAACTGCTTCAGCGTTTGGGGACTTTGTGGCAAAGCATAGAACTGTCCGGGGTTCATGCGTGAAGGCACTACAAAGTCGCGAGCTCCCTCAGGAGTTGAACCAATCAGAACGGGTGTCTCTACTTCAATGAAACCATGATTGTCGAGATAGTTGCGTACCTCGATGGTCATCTTGTGGCGGAGCTCCAGGTTCTTGCGAACGGCAGCTCTTCTTAAATCGAGGTAACGGTATTTCATTCTTAGGTCATCGCCACCATCAGTGTTGTCCTCAATGGTAAAAGGAGGTGTCATGGCGACATTCAAGACGTTCAACTTGTTGACAATTATCTCTATATCACCAGTAGGGATGTTGTTGTTTTTATTGAAACGTTCGTTAACGGTGCCAGTTACTTGAATAACATACTCACGTCCCAGCTTGTTAGCTTCCTCACACAAAGCAGCATCTACTTCTTCATTGAAGACAAGCTGTGTGATGCCATAGCGGTCGCGCAGGTCAATAAAAGTCATACCACCCATTTTACGTGAGCGTTGTACCCAACCGGCCAGCGTTACCACCTTGTTAACATCAGTTATGCGGAGTTCTCCGCAGTTATGTGTCCTATACATAATTTATATAACGGTTTAAAATTTGTGCAAAAATACATTATGTGTGGCAAATAAGCAAATTTTTCGGGCTTTTGCTGAGTTTGTATGATTTATTTATTACATTTGCATAACATTGTTCTCTTAAACTAATACGTGAAATAATATGGCATTAATGATTATTCAATTGCTGGTTGTTCTTGGGGCCCTCTATGTAGGCTCTCGTTACGGTAGCTTGGCATTGGGTGCAATTTCTGGAATTGGGTTGGCTATCTTGGTGTTTGGCTTTAGCATGAAGCCAGGCTCTCCTCCAACAGACGTAATTTATATTATCATTGCAGCTGTTACCTGCGCAGGTATGATGCATGCTTCTGGCGGTATGGATTGGCTTATTCAGATTGCAGAACGAATGCTTCGTAAGCATCCTGACCGCATTACTTTTTATGCGCCACTGACTACTTTTTTCTTGACTGTGCTGGTGGGAACAGGACATGTAGTTTATACATTAATGCCTATTATCTGTGACATAGCCTTGAAAAAAGGCATTCGTCCGGAACGCCCTTGCGGTGTGGCTTCCATTGCATCACAGGTGGGTATCACCTGTTCACCTATTGCGGCAGCTGTTGTGGCATTCACCACTATCTCTGCTGCTAATGGTTTTGATGTTAGTATTCCACAGGTGCTGATGGTTACCATCCCTGCCTGCTTGTGTGGCTTGATTGCTGCTTCGGCACTCAGTTTCAAACGAGGGAAAGACTTGGATAAAGACCCTGAGTTCCAAAAGAGATGTCAGGATCCTGAGCTATATCAATATATGTATGGCAACTCAGCTACTACTCTCGATAAGAGAATCACCAAAGAAGCTAAGCGCGCGGTGTATATTTTCTTGGCAGCTCTCTGCGTAATAGTTTTCTTCGCTGTTTTCCAGGATATGTTACCTCATTTCCCCAAGGCAGATGGTACGACTGAAACATTAAAGATGAACATCGTAATTCAGATTGTGATGATATCAGCAGCAGCTTTGATGATCATCTTCTGTAATGCAAAGCCTAAAACTGCTGTTAATGGTGCTGTATGGCAGAGTGGTATGGTGGCGGTGGTAGCTATATATGGTATTGCTTGGTTGGCAGATACCTATTTTAGTAATTATATGACTGAGATGCAGGCCGCATTGGGCGATGTTGTTGCGAAATACAATTGGTCTATCGCATTTGTTTTCTTCCTTGTTTCTGTGCTTATCAATTCCCAGGGTGCCGTAGTGGTGGCTATGTTGCCATTGGCATATTCATTGGGTATTCCTGGAGTAGTGCTATTGGGTGTGTTGCCAAGCGTATATGGATATTTCTTCATCCCTAATTATCCGTCAGATATCGCAACTGTAAACTTCGACCGAAGTGGGACAACGATTATTGGTAAATACTTGTTGAACCACAGTTTTATGATGCCTGGACTGGTTTGCGTGGTGGTTTCTACCATCATTGCTTACTTTATTTCAACTATTGTTTTTTAATGATATGAGTGAGTTTTTTGTAGGTGAAAAGGTGAGGCTCCGTGCAATGGAGCCAGAAGATTTGAACTTTCTGTACCAGATGGAGAATGACCCGTCTTTGTGGTCAATTTCCAATTTTACGGTGCCTTATTCCAGAGCTGTGTTGCAAGCCTACATCGACAACTCTATGAATGATATGTTTGCTGATCGTCAGCTCCGGTTGATAATTTGCAATCTTTCTCAAGACCGACCAGTTGGTATTATCGATATTACCGATTTCGAACCCATGCATGGCAGGGCCGAAATAGGTATATCCTTATTACAAGAGGAACGAGGCAAGGGGTATGGTACTGAAGCATTGAGCCTGTTGAGTGATTATGTCTTTACTTTCCTTCATTTTAAGCAACTCAATGCCCATATCTTAGTGAATAATGTGGATAGCCTTCATTTGCTGCATCATGCCGGTTTTGTGGATTGTGGCGTTTTGAAAGAATGGTGGAGAATTGGGGATAAGTATTACGATGTGGTCTTGCTTCAGAAAGTTCGTCTCGAATAGTCCTTGAAGCATTCTTGTAGAATATGGGAGCCGTTATCAATGTCAGTGAGGACGGCTCTCGTCTTTTTTGTGCATAGTGTTGAAACTAACTATGAACAGACCCAAGAGTATCAAGAAAGATCCCGTGACAGATACCCATGTTACTGGCTCTTGTAAGAATATGGCAGATGCAATCATGGTGGATACAGGAGACAGGTAGATGTAGTTGGCTGATGTTAAAGCTCCCAACTCACGAATTACAATGTTCCATAAAACGAAGCATATCAATGCTGCAATCACACCTAAGAATACCAGGTTCATCCATACGACAGGCTTGCCAAAATCCTCTAATGGAAATTGCCATGGATCAATTAAGAAAACAGGAAGGATAGTTAGTATGCCATAAAAGAAAACTTTACGGGTAAGGAAAGTGACATTGTACCTACTCGTCATATTGCGCATCACTAAACTATATACAGCCCATGCACCAGCTGCTAACAATGCAAGAAAATCGCCGATGGGGTTGAGCTTCAAAATAAAGCTACCATTAAAGATAACCAATGCTACACCGAGCAAAGAGGTAAATGAACCTCCTACGATGGGCTTAGTAGCTTTGATTTCTTTTGAAAAAGCCATCCCAAGAAACAAGGTAAGCAGGGGCGCATTACATACAATGAATGCGACATTATTTACCAAAGAGTATTTAATGGCTGTATTCTCTGTCCAGAAATAGAGCGATCCGCCTGTGATGCCAAGCAACACCATTGTCAACTCATCACGCCAGTTGTCGGTAAAGAGCTTGCGGGGTGAAAAGGTCCATACGCCCAAATAGGCAATGATGAAGCGTAAAAGAAATATCTCTTGAGGATTCAAGCCGTTAATGATTAGGTATTTCGTGTTAATGAAAGTAACACCCCATATAGCTATGATGCTGATGGCTAATATATGATATGGAAGCTTGTTTTTCATGCGACCTCGCAAATATGCTTGCAAAAATAATCATTTTTCATCAAAATGTATTATCTTTGGAAAAATAATCATCAATAACAAAGTATTTATGACACCGATTGAACAAAGAAATGAATTGTTGGCGAATAAGGTAATTAAGAGCCTTAACACGCGTCACATTGAAGGATACTTTTGTGCTACATCTGCTGATGCAGTAAAAAAAGTACTTGGTCTTATACCTCAAGGGAGTAGTATATCGTGGGGTGGCTCCATGACCATTCGTGATATGGGACTGACAGATGCTTTACATAAAACAGATGCATACAAGATTTATGATCGTGATCAGGCTCAATCTCCAGAAGAAGTACAAGCCACCTATCGTCAAACATTTGGCGCAGATTTCTATATTAGTAGTGCCAATGCAATGAGTGAGCAAGGAGATATTGTTAATATTGATGGTAATGGCAATCGCGTAGCCGCTATTGCCTGGGGACCCAAGAAGGTAATCTTTGTTGTTGGCATTAATAAAATAGCAAAAGATCTGGATGCTGCTATCAAACGTGCGAGAGGTACTGCTGCTCCTATTAATACAGTTCGCCTGAATCGCGAAACCCCTTGCACGTTAGATGGTGTTTGCCACGATTGTCATTCTCCTAATAGTATTTGTAATCAAATTCATATAATCAGAAATTCCTACGACAACGGACGTTTCTGTGTGGTGATTGTAGGTGAAGAATTAGGCTATTGATTATGGTAAAGAAAGTAAGATTTGGTGTGGTTGGCACCAATAAAATAACAGACTGGCTGTTGGCTGGCGCACAAGAAGACGAACGCTTTGAGTTGTCGGCTGTTTGTTCTCGAACACAAGAGCGAGCTGATGAATTTGCTGCCAAGTATGGAGTGAAGCATACGTTTATTTCTGTTGAAGAAATGGCCTCAAGCAATGTGGTGGATGCTGTATATATTGCAACACCTAATTGTACGCATGCGAAGATAGCCATTACCTGCATGAACCAAGGAAAGCATGTGTTGTGTGAAAAACCTATGGCTTCGAATGCACATGAGGTGAAACAGATGATAGATGCGGCTAAAAAGAATCATGTTGTATTGATGGAAGCTATGATTGCTACCATGAATCCTAATTTCTTAAAGGTACAAGAACTATTGCCAAATTTAGGTACGATTCGAAGATATTTTGCTTCATACTGTCAGTATTCGTCACGCTACGACAAGTTTAAGGAAGGCGTGGTTCTCAATGCTTTCAATCCAGCATTGTCAAATGGCGCGATGATGGATATCGGAGTTTATACCATTTATCCATTGGTTGCTTTGTTTGGTAAACCCAAAGCTATCAATGCCCACGGCGTTATGTTGTCAAGTGGTGTAGATGGCCAGGGAGCGGTAAATCTTTTGTATGATGGCATGAATGCTACAGTATTGTATTCCAAAATAGCTAATTCATATCTTCCCACAGAAATTGAAGGTGAAGATGGGAATCTGATTATGGACGAAATACATACAATACGCAAAGTTACCTATGTTCCTCGTCCTGCTGCTATGTCTGGTAAAGGTCCGAAAGCAGAGCCTCAAGATATGAGTGTGGTAAATAATCATGATGATTATTATTATGAAGTGGCTGAGTTTATCAATTTAATTGAAAAAGGAAAGCTTGAAAGTGAAATTAATTCACATGCCGTTTCGTTGGCCACTATCGAAGTAATTGATGAAGTTAGGAAGCAGTTAGGCGTGTTGTTCCCTGCTGACCAAAATGAATGAAAAACTGATATTTTTATAAAAAATATCGCAAAAATGATACACTATATAAAATAAATGTGTAATTTTGCAGTGTTTTTCAGAAGTGGTAGATAATGCCCCATGAAAAACAATTGTATTTATGTTTAATTTAAAAGTAAAAAGAAAATGTTACAGGAAAAAGTTGGTGAAACAGCAGGTGTTATTTGGAATGTTCTGAATGGTACCAATGGTTTGACTTTGAAAGACATCAAGAGCGAAGCAAAGAAAAACGACGTAAAATTACTCGACAAGGACGCATATCTGGCACTTGGCTGGTTGCTTCGTGAAAACAAAGTTGAGGTTACAGAAGATGGTAAGGATTTGTTCATTAAGCTGATTTAATATTAGCTTAATACATAAAACTATTAAATGTGTCGGTAAAGTGAATCTTTATCGGCACATTTTTTTGTGGTGTCATAAAAAGTTTATAAATTTACGCAATTAAACGATATTGAGTATGTATTTGTTAGGTTATGACATAGGAAGTTCGTCTGTTAAAGCAAGTTTGGTAGATGCTTATACTGGTAAGTGTGTTGCTGCTGCATTCTATCCAAAACAGGAGGCAGAAATCATAGCATCTCATTTTGGTTGGGCTGAGCAACATCCGGAAATGTGGTGGCATCATCTCAAATTGGCTACAGCTGATGTAATGTCATCTTCTCAAATTAAAAAAGAAGATATCAAAGCTATAGGTATATCTTATCAGATGCATGGTCTGGTGTGTGTGGACAAAGACCAGCAGGTGTTGAGACCTTCCATCATCTGGTGTGATTCTCGTTGTGTAGGCATAGGACAACAGGCTTTAGAAGATCTTGGGACTGACCTATGTCTGTCTCATTTGTTGAATTCACCTGGTAACTTTACTGCTTCTAAATTGGCTTGGGTGAAGCGTAATGAACCTGAAGTGTTTGAAAAGATTGATAAGGTAATGTTACCTGGTGATTATATAGCCATGAAGTTGACTGGTAATGCTTGCACTACTGTTTCTGGTTTGTCAGAAGGCATGTTCTGGGACTTCAAAGAAAACAAGCTGGCTGGGTTCCTCTTGGATTATTATGGCATAGAACCATCTATGATAGCTGATATCGTACCTACTTTTGGAGAACAAGGAACTGTTAACAAAGCAGCGGCGCAGGAACTTGGATTACAGGAAGGAACCCCTGTTACGTATAGGGCAGGTGATCAGCCTAACAATGCCTTGTCGTTAAATGTGTTTAATCCAGGTGAGATTGCTGCTACCGCTGGTACTTCAGGAGTGGTTTATGGCGTTACTGAAAAAATAAACTACGATCCATTGAGTCGTGTAAATACCTTTGCACATGTCAATCATACAAGTCAACTCAATCGCTTGGGTATTTTACTGTGTATTAATGGCACGGGTATTCTCAACTCATGGATGCATCATCATATCACTCCTGGTATTGATTATCCGGATATGGATCGTATGGCTTCCTCTGTACCTGTTGGTTCCGACGGGCTTGTGGTGATGCCGTTTGGGAATGGTGCTGAACGTGTGTTAGAGAACAAGGAGCTTGGTTGCTCAATTCATGGCCTGAATTTCAACAAACATCAATCGAAGCACATATTACGTGCATCGCAAGAAGGTATTGTATTCTCCTTCTGCTATGGTATGGAGATAATGAATCAGATGGGTTTGGATATACAACATATACATGCTGGAAGGGCAAATATGTTTAAGTCGGCATTGTTTTGTGATACATTGGCTACTGTGAGTGGCGCAATAATTAATGTTTATAAAACTGATGGCTCTGAGGGAGCTGCAAAAGGGGCAGGCATGGGTGCTGGTATCTATAGTGACCACAACGAAGCTTTTGCTTCACTTGAATGTCTGGCTCAAATTGAACCTCAGGTTTTGCAGAGGGATGAATATCTTTCTGCTTACCAACGTTGGAAAGCTGTTTTGAATAAAGAATTATAAATCCTATAAATATTATTATTATGGTAAATGAATATTTTCCTGGAATCAGCAAAATTCCATTTGAAGGGACAAAGAGTATGAATCCAATGGCATTTCATTATTACGATGCTGATAAGGTTGTGTTGGGTAAGAAAATGAAAGACTGGCTAAAGTTTGCCCTTGCTTGGTGGCACACTTTGGGACAAGCAAGTGGTGATCAGTTTGGTGGACAAACCCGTCATTACGCATGGGATGAAGGCGAGTGCCCAATCTGTCGCGCTAAAGCTAAAGTGGACGCTGGTTTTGAAATAATGCAGAAATTAGGTATCGAATACTTCTGTTTCCATGATATTGACCTGATTGAAGAAGGTGAAACTATCGAAGAGTATGAAGAACGCATGCGGGTCATTACTGATTACTTAAAGCAGAAGATGGCTGAAACAGGTATCAAACTGTTGTGGGGTACTGCCAATGTGTTTGGACATAAGCGCTATATGAATGGTGCGGCTACTAATCCTAACTTTGATGTGGTAGCTCGTGCTGCTGTGCAGATTAAGAACGCCATCGACGCTACAATTAAATTAGGTGGTACCAATTATGTATTCTGGGGAGGTCGTGAGGGCTATTCATCCCTGCTTAATACACAAATGCAACGTGAGAAAGACCATTTGGCTAAGATGTTAACTGCTGCTCGGGACTATGCTCGTGCTAAAGGTTTTACAGGAACATTCTTGATTGAACCTAAACCAATGGAGCCAACGAAGCATCAGTATGATGTGGATACAGAAACCGTGATAGGTTTCCTGCGTGCCAACGGATTGGATAAAGATTTCAAAGTGAATATAGAAGTGAATCACGCTACCTTGGCAGGACATACATTTGAGCATGAACTTGCTGTGGCTGTTGACAACGGTTTGTTAGGTAGCATTGATGCTAACCGAGGGGATGCACAAAATGGTTGGGATACCGATCAGTTCCCTATTGACAATTTCGAGCTGACACAAGCCATGTTACAGGTCATTCGTAATGATGGCTTAGGGAATGGTGGTATGAACTTTGATGCAAAGCTACGTCGTAATTCTACTGATCCGGAAGATATTTTTATTGCTCATATCAGCGGTATGGATGCTATGGCTCGTGCTTTGTTGAATGCTGCAGCAATAGTTGAAGAATCTCCTATTCCTCAGAT
Source organism: Bacteroidaceae bacterium (assembly GCA_017651505.1). Classification (GTDB taxonomy): domain Bacteria; phylum Bacteroidota; class Bacteroidia; order Bacteroidales; family Bacteroidaceae; genus Bacteroides. The sequence goes on from JAGCCV010000089.1 coordinate 11,053, forward strand.
GTTGAAAGATCGTTATTCAAGTTTCGATGCAGGCGAAGGAAAGCGTTTTGAAGAAGGTAAGATGAGTTTGGAAGAACTTGTTGCCCATGCAAAGAAATGTGGTGAGCCTGAGCTGCAGAGTGGCAAACAAGAACTGTATGAAACGATTCTAAGTTTGTATTGCAAATGAGTGTTTTCAACGTAGGATTGGTACAAATGTCGGTTACAGCCAGCATCTCTGATAACATGGAGAGGCTGGCTGCCAACATAAGGGCAAGTGCTGAAAAAGGCGCTCAGCTTGTTGTGTTGCAAGAGCTTCATAATACTCTGTATTTTTGTCAGGTGGAAGATGTGAGAAACTTTGATTTGGCAGAACCGATACCAGGTCCTTCAACTGCATATTACAGTGATTTGGCAAAGGAGTTAAACATTGTGTTGGTTGCTTCGTTGTTTGAACGAAGAACAGCCGGGCTGTATCACAACACTGCTGTTGTTTTTGATAAGGATGGAAGCATAGCAGGAAAGTATCGAAAAATGCATATACCTGATGATCCTGCATACTATGAGAAATTCTATTTCACACCTGGCGACCTTGGCTTTGAACCCATTCTGACATCGTTAGGTAAAATAGGATTAATGGTGTGTTGGGATCAGTGGTATCCGGAAGGAGCACGCTTGATGGCGTTGAAGGGGGCGGAAATGCTTATATATCCAACTGCTATCGGATGGGAAAGTTCCGATAGTCAAGATGAAAAACAACGTCAATTAGACGCTTGGCAAACCATCATGAGAGGTCATGCTGTGGCAAATGGATTGCCTGTGATTGCTGTCAACAGGGTAGGGCATGAACCAGACCCTTCAAGACAAACTGATGGTATCCAATTTTGGGGAAATAGTTTTGTGACTGGTCCACAAGGAGAACTTTTGGCTGTTGCCAGTGCAGATAAGGAGGAAAATTTGGTGGTGAGGATTGATACTGGACGCTCAGAACAGGTCCGTCGCTGGTGGCCTTTTTTGCGAGATAGGCGAATAGAGCATTATGATAATATATTGAAACGCTTTTGCGACGAATAGATAATAATCAAATAGTTTAAATATGTCACAAACTTCAAACATCATATTAGACCCCCATGGTGAAAAGTTGATGCAACAGTATCGCGCTCTGCTTCCCAGTTTGAAGAAAATAGAGAAACAGGCCTATAATAAAGTAAAGAAAGCATTGGATGACCAAGGTATCTATGTGACTGCCATTGAACACAGGGTAAAGTCGGAGTCATCATTAGCTGGCAAGTTACTGCTGAAAGGCGCAAAATATCTTAGTGTCAATGATGTTACAGATTTAGTAGGTTTTCGCATTATTACTTTCTATAGTGATGATGTTGATAAAGTAGCAATCATAGCGAAAAAATTGTTCGAAATAGACTGGAAAGAATCTGTAGATAAACGTAAGTTACATGCATTAAATAGTTTTGGCTATAACTCTCTTCATTATATATGTAGCTTACGCACGAAAGATCCAGTGTTAAAGAATGTACGTTTCGAATTACAGATGCGTACGGCTTTGCAACATGTATGGTCCACTATCGAACATGATACAGGTTATAAAGGTAACGTGAAAATACTGGACGAACATCGTCGTCAGTTCAGCCGCTTAGCAGGAATGCTGGAGTTGATAGATGACGAATTCAGCCGTTTGCGTAATGATATAACAGAGTATCGTCGTAATGTTCAAAGTTTGGTGCAATCAGGTAAATTAGATGATGTCGCATTGACTATCGACTCTTTTAAGAGTTATTTGGAAACGCATCCGTTTGAGCGCTTAAACCAACGTATAGCCTCTGTTAATCAGGCAGAAATTTTCCCTTCCTCATTGATGGAGTTCCTTCCATTGCTGGTGTCGTTTGGTTTTGAGACTTTGAGTGATGTGAATCATTTTATCAAAGAAAATTCGGAAGATGCATACCAACTGGCACTCGCACAGATAGCGCTGACCGATTTAGATATCTTGGCAGAGAACATAGGTCTGCAAAACTTATGCTTGGTATATGTGCTGAAACTGGGTAGAGGGCGAGAGGGACTGCTAAATGTATATGAAACCATAAATGGCAATAATAACAATTATGATGTTTTGATTGATATGATTATGGAAATGGCCAAGGATTTGCCTTTCTGGAATGATGTTTATAAAAAAGATTGATTATGGGTAAGAAAAAGTATATAGATAGTAGTCTTCTTGATCGGGCCATCTGCTTTGCAGTTAAAGCTCATGCCAATACAGAACGTAAAGGTAAAGGCTTCCCATATATTGTGCATCCTTTAGAAGCGGTAGTTATTGTTTCGACTATTACTTCCGATCAAGAGTTGTTGGCAGCAGCAGCTTTACATGATACGTTAGAGGATACTGATACAACTTATGAGCAATTGGAGCAAGAGTTCGGAAAACGGGTGGCTGATCTGGTGGCTCATGAAAGTGATGTTAAATTGGAAGGCAGTGCATCTGCTACGTGGCATTTCAGGAAACAGATGGCTATTGAACATTTGGCAGAGGCACCTCTTGATGCAAAGATTGTAGCGATGGGTGACAAATTGTCAAATATGCGTATTATAGCTCGTGACTACTCTGTGATTGGTGATGAATTGTGGAAACGTTTCAACGTTGATGACCCACAAGAACATGCTTGGCATTATTATGGACTAATGCAATCTTTATCTTCTTTAAGTGATACGGCTGCTTTTCAAGAGTTTGCTACATTGGTTAAACAAGTTTTTGCTGATAAAATATTACAATAAATTTCTGATTGACGATGGTATAATCATACTTTTTTAATATGTGTTGAGCAGTGATGTAATTGAATTTGAGAATTGATAAATCTTATATACTGAAAATACTATGGGAATGGTTATTGGAATTGATGTGGGTGGTTCTACTACGAAAATTGTTGGTATTGACGAAAACAAGCAAATCATAAAACCAATGTTTATTACAGCAGCTGACCCTGTCACTTCTTTCTTTGGAGCTTTTGGTAAATACTTGCATGATAATGATATCAGATTGGAAGATATTGAGCAGGTAATGATGACTGGTGTCGGTAGTGCCTTTGTAACTACACCGATTTATAATTTACCCACACAGATGGTGGATGAATTTACGGCTGATGGTTTGGGGGCTCGTCATGACATTGATATTGATAAGCTTATTGTAGTGAGCATGGGAACAGGCACTACATTCGTAAAGATTGATCATGATGAGATCAAGCACATCGGTGGTATGGGCATTGGTGGAGGTACTCTCCAAGGTCTCTCCAATATGTTGCTCAAGATACATGATATTAGTCAGGTGTCAGAGTTAGCGTTACAGGGAGATCATACAAGAGTAGATCTTCTTATAGGAGATGTTTGTAAATCTGACCTGCCAGGGTTGCCGCTTTATGCTACTGCATCCTTGTTGGGAAAAGCACACAGTGATTCTACACAAGAAGATATAGCTGCAGGAATCATTGTGACAGTATTACAGACCATAGGTAGTGGAGCTGTCCTTTGTGCTCTAAACTCTGATATTAAAGATTTTGTGCTTATTGGTAATCTTACCCGAATGCCCCAGTGTAAAGATGTTTTCAATGAATTGGAAGGCCTCTATGGTGTACGATTCCATATCCCTCCGTATGCAGAATATAGTACAGCTATTGGTGCTGCTCTTACCTATTTAAATAATAAAGAGAGAAAATAAAAGCACAAACAGTTTGTAGGTTGAAAAAAATATTGTATTTTTGCCGCGTTTTTCAGACAACATAATGTCTAACACAATTAATTATTAAACAATTTATTAACAAGAATGGAAAACTTAAAAGAAATCAAGCCACTCGATGAGTTCAATTGGGAGGCTTATGAAAGTGGCGAAGCTCTTTCTCCAGTCAGCAAAGAAGACCAGGAGAAGGCGTATGACAACACGCTGAACAAAGTAAATGAGCGTGAAGTTGTTGAAGGTACCGTTATTAGCCTGAACAAGCGTGAGGTTGTGGTGAATATCGGTTATAAATCTGACGGTATCATTCCTATGAGTGAGTTCCGTTACAATCCTGATTTGAAACCTGGCGATAAGGTTGAGGTTTACATTGAGAATCAGGAAGACAAGAAGGGTCAGTTGGTGCTCTCTCACCGTAAGGCTCGTTTGTCACTGGCTTGGGATCGCGTAAACGAAGCTCTCGAGAACCAGGAAGTAATCAAAGGTTTCATCAAGTGCCGCACAAAGGGTGGTATGATTGTGGACGTATTTGGCATCGAGGCGTTCTTGCCAGGTTCACAGATTGATGTTAAGCCTATTCGTGATTACGACATATTCGTAAATAAGACTATGGAGTTCAAGGTTGTAAAGATCAACCAGGAGTTCCGTAACGTAGTTGTTTCTCACAAGGCTCTTATCGAGGCTGAGTTGGAAGCACAGAAGAAAGAAATTGTTAGCAAGCTCGATAAGGGTCAGGTACTCGAAGGTACTGTTAAGAACATCACTTCTTACGGTGTGTTTGTTGACTTGGGTGGTGTTGACGGTCTGATTCACATCACAGACTTGAGTTGGGGCCGTGTAAGCGATCCTCATGAGGTTGTTGAGCTTGACCAGAAGATAAATGTTGTTATCTTAGACTTTGACGATGAGAAACGTCGTATCGCTTTGGGTCTGAAACAGCTTACCCCACATCCATGGGATGCACTGGATAAGGAACTGAAGGTAGGTGACCATGTGAAGGGTAAGGTTGTGGTTATGGCCGATTATGGAGCATTTGTCGAGATTGCTCCTGGAGTTGAAGGTCTGATTCATGTATCTGAGATGTCTTGGAGCCAGCACCTGCGTAGTGCTCAAGATTTCTTGAAAGTAGGTGATGACGTTGAGGCTGTAATCCTGACTTTGGATCGCGATGAACGTAAGATGTCTTTGGGTATCAAGCAGCTGAAGTCTGATCCATGGGATAATATCGAAGAGAGATATCCTGTTGGTTCACAGCATAAGGCAAAAGTTCGCAACTTCACTAACTTTGGTGTATTCGTTGAAATAGAAGAAGGTGTTGATGGTTTGATTCACATCTCTGACTTGTCATGGACTAAGAAGGTAAAGCATCCTTCAGAATTTACCCAGATTGGTGCGGAAATTGATGTTGTAGTATTGGAAATCGATAAGGAAAACCGTCGTTTGAGCCTTGGTCATAAGCAGTTGGAGGAGAATCCTTGGGATGCATTTGCAAGCGTATTTACTGAAGGTGCTGTATTTGAGGGAACTATCACAGAAATGTTGGATAAGGGTGCCGTAGTTGCTCTGCCTCATGGTGTTGAGGGTTTCGTTACTCCTAAGCACTTAGTAAAGCAGGATGGTACTCAGGCTCAAGTAAATGAAACACTTCCATTCAAGGTAATTGAATTCAATAAGGATACTCGTCGCATCTTCCTGTCTCACAGCCGTACTTATGAAGATCAGGCTCGCGAGGAAAGAAGCGAACAGCGTCGTGCAACTCGTAAGAACACCGCTGCTAAGCGCGAAGAGACTCCTGCAATTCAGAACCAGGCAGCGTCAACCACATTGGGCGATATCGATGCACTGGCTGCTTTGAAGGCTAAGATGTCAAATGGTAGCAAATAATAGTTAGTTACTTTATTATTTATAAAAGGTGTCTGCATATTTTGCAGGCACCTTTTTTATTGTTATTTTTGTTGGCGGAACAATTTGATTTAATATGGAAAAGTTTGAACTGACAATATTGGGATGTGGCTCAGCAAAACCTACAACTAGGCATTTTCCCTCATCGCAAGTGCTGAATGTGCGCGATAAGCTCTTCATGATTGACTGTGGAGAAGGCACGCAATTGCAGTATTGTAGAAACAAACTTTCTTTTAACCGACTGAACCATATCTTCATCTCTCATCTTCACGGTGACCACCTGTTCGGATTACCAGGTTTGATTTCTACCTTTAACCTTTTGAACCGTACGGCAGAGTTACATATATATAGTCCAATGGGCTTGGAGCAGATGATAAAGCCCATTATGGATTATTGTAATTACGATATGAGTTACCAGGTGTTTTTCCATGAGTTTGATACTAATCAGTCTGCCGTTATTTTTGAAGACCGTACTCTTACGGTTACTACCATACCTTTAAAACATCGTGTGCCTACTTGTGGTTTCCTTTTCAAAGAGAAAGAAGGCTTACGCCATATTCGTCGCGAAATGATTGATGCCTATGAGATTCCCATTGCTTACATTAATAATATAAAAGCAGGAGCAGACTTTATCCTACCTGATGGTGAGGTGATAGATAATGCAAAACTTACCACTCCAGCCTCAAGAGCACATAGTTATGCCTATTGCTCCGATACGATGTATCATCCTCAAATTGTGGAACAGGTGAGAGGGGTTGATTTGTTGTATCATGAAGCTACATATGCGGCCGAGCATGAGGCTAAGGCTCAGTTGCATTTTCATAGTACCACCCTTCAGGCAGCTAAGATAGCGAAAGAAGCACAAGTGAGGCAGTTGGTGATAGGCCATTTCTCTGCGCGATACGATGATGAAAACATGTTGTTGGAGGAGGCCAAATCCTTATTCCCCAATACAATTCTGGCGCGAGAGGATCAAAAGGTTTTAGTAGATGATTAAACCTTTTACTTTTTCCTTAGTCTAATGAATAAAGAGTGTAATAAAATGATATGAGTGCAAGATTCGATGAAGAGAATGTGCTGAGGATGCTGCAAGAAGACGATACCATGCAACGCAGGGCATTCGGCATGATTGTTGAGGAGTATGGCAAGCAACTTTACTGGCAAATACGTCGTTTGGTGCTCGATCATGACGATGCTAATGATGTTTTGCAAGAGACTTTGATTCAGGCTTGGAATAATATTGATTATTTTCGTGGCGAATCAAAACTATCTACATGGCTTTATCGCATCGCCATTAATCAAAGTCTTAATTTTCTGAACAAGCAAAAGGCGCAACAGTGCATTTCGATGGATAATGATGAACAGGATGTGGGCAATCAGTTAGAGGGAGATCCCTACTTTGATGGTGATAAAGCGCAAAAGCTTTTGCAACAAGCTCTCACTACGTTGCCCGATAAGCAAAGGCTGGTATTCAATCTTCGCTATTTCGATGAACTTACCTATACCGAGATATCCGAGATCATTGGCTCTTCGGTGGGAGCTTTAAAGGCAGATTATCACTTGGCAGTTAAGAAGATCTCGAAATATTTTGAGGAAGCCGATTAAACCAATTAAATAAATCATTGTCTAATAAATAGAAAACAATAGGAACCATGAAAGAAGAAGATCTGTTAATACGCAAGGTGGGGAAGAGCAACCCCTTTACGGTGCCAGATGGCTATTTTGAAGGCCTTACCAACCGTGTGATGGACAGCTTGCCTGAAAAGCCGGTGCCTGAGTATAAAGTCAAACCGCTTACTTGGTGGGACAAGGCAAAACCCAGTGTTTATCTGGCAGCTATGTTTGCAGGTGCAGCTATCATTATTAAGGTGCTGGGCTATATGCATGCCAATAACCCTGATGTGATTGCCGCAGAAGAAGAACAATATGAGACTGAAATGGTGCAGAATATGGTGGATGCCATGCAAATGGATGACTATTCTTTGTATTTGTATTTGTCTGACGCAGAGTAACTTTATTATAAACACATTTGAATTATGAAAAGACTGTTATTATTATTGACAATGGTGATGGCTATAACATCACTAAACGCACAAGAAACACGACGTCGTGAGAGAATGACGGCTGAACAGTTCCAAGCAAGACAACAGGAGTATCTTACTAAGGTAGCTGAACTGACTGAGCAGGAAGCGAAAGAGTTCTTCCCACTGTATTTTGAAATGAAGCAGAAACAAAAGACCATGCAGGATGAAGCATGGAAGTTATTCCGTGAAGGTAGAGATAACAGTGCCAAAGAGGGCAGCTATAAGGAAATTAATGATGCATTTACTGAGTCTCAATTGAACTCAGCTCGCTTGGAGAAAGAATATCTCGAGAAATTCCGCAAGGTGCTGCCCGACAAGAAGATATTCTTGATTCGCAGTGCAGAGATGGGCTTCCGAACCAATATGGTAGGAGACATGTGGCGCCCTCGTGGAGCAGGGGGGGATTCTAATAGAGATAGACAACACAGACACAATCCGTAATATTTTAGATAGCATTTATAATGTAAGCCGTTTCATTATTGAGGCGGCTTCTTTTTTTCCAATGAATATCATTTAGTGAAAATCAATTATTGTTATTATATTTGCAAAATCAAACATGATACAATAATTATAATATGAACAAAGTAGTTTTAATTACAGGTGCAACGAGCGGCATTGGAATTGCTTGTGCAAGAAAATTTGCTGCTAATGGAGACAAGCTGATTCTGACTGGAAGGAACGAACAGCGACTGACTGAAATTCAAAAAGAGTTGGAGAATAAAGGTACACAAGTTCTAACATTAGTTTTTGATGTACGAGATAGTGATGCTGCCAAGAAATACATATCAGGCTTGCCCGCTGATTGGCAGGCGATAGATGTGTTGGTAAACAATGCTGGCTTGGCGTTGGGACTGGAGCCAGAATATGAGGGTAATCCTGATGATTGGGAGACCATGATTGATACGAATATCAAAGGAGTGCTGACGATGACTCGTCTTGTGGTACCTGGCATGGTGAAGCGAAACCGAGGGCACATAATTAATGTTGGCTCTGTGGCTGGAGATGCAGCCTATGCGGGTGGCAATGTGTATTGTGCTACAAAGGCTGCAGTGAAAGTTCTTTCAGATGGATTACGCATTGATGTGGCAAATACGGCTATTCGCGTAACCAACCTCAAGCCCGGACTCGTGGAAACCAATTTCAGCAATACGCGCTTTCATGGTGATGCAGTCCGTGCGGCAAATGTTTATAAAGGCATTAAGCCTTTGACAGGAGACGATATTGCCGATGTGGCAGTCTATGCGGCCAATGCTCCTGAACATGTACAGATAGCTGAGGTGTTGATTCTGGCGACCCATCAAGCCAGTGGTAGTGTGATAGTAAGAAAGTAATTTGCGCTAAAGTGTTGTTGGTAGATAAAAAATCTTTGCATTTCTGAACTTTAATGAGCTTTGCTTTTTTTTATTATAAAGATATTATTATCTTTGTCTAATAAAATCAATCGTCGTATGAGAAAAGTATTGTTATCCATGTTGGCTATATCATTAACAATGCCGATGTTTAGCCAGTCGAATGTGTTTAATGCGCAGATTACAGAAAAAGGATTTCAGAATCCAGTGATTACGGGTTATTACCCCGATCCCAGCGTGTGCAGGGTGGGAGATGATTTCTACTTGATCAACAGTTCTTTCCAGTCTTTCCCCGGTGTACCGATTTTCCACAGTAAAGACCTTATCCATTGGGAGCAGATAGGTAATGTGCTGGATCGTCCTTCGCAGTTGGATGTTAATGGTGGTGGCCCCAGCAGTGGTATATTCGCACCCACTATCCGTTATCATGAAGGCAAGTTCTACATGATTACCACTAACATCAATTCTTTCCGCACTGGTAGTGGCAACTTCATTGTAACTGCCGACAATCCTGCCGGTCCTTGGAGCGATCCTATATTCATAAAAGGTGCAATGGGAATCGACCCGTCATTGTTCTGGGATGAAGACGGAAGATTGTATCTGACATGGTCAATGGGTGGCATTTCCTTCGTGGAACTGGATCCACAGACCTTCCAGATGAAGTCTGAGCCCAAAACGATTTGGGAAGGCGATGGTGATAGCAGTCCCGAAGGACCTCACTTGTATAAGAAAGACGGATTCTACTACCTGCTTATTGCTGAAGGGGGAACGGAAATGGGACATAAGGTTACAATTGCACGCAGTACCCGCATTGACGGTCCTTATACAAGTAATCCAGCTAATCCCATTCTGACGCAAAAGCGCATGGTTTCTTCAGCCAGTTTGTTGCAAGGTGTAGGTCATCCTGATTTGGTGCAAGCCGCTGACGGCTCTTGGTGGATGGTTTTTCTGGGCTTCCGCCTCAGTGCCGGATCTTTCCATCATGTGCTGGGTCGAGAAACATGCTTGGCTCCAGTGCGTTGGGACGAAAATGCTTGGCCTGTTGTTAACGGCAAGGGTTGGGTTGATGTGGATATGAGTCACGTGCCAACTTTGCCGCAGGTGTTGATGCCACAGGCTTCTGATTATGTTGACTTCAAAAATGGCAAGAAGCTGGGCTTTGAGTGGATATACAATCACAATCCTATTGAGTCAAACTATGTATATGCCAATAACCAGTTGCAGTTGAAAGCCACCTCTGTGTCATTGGACGTTGCAGATAAGACACCAACTTTCGTTGCTCGTCGTCAGAAGGATATTAATTGTGTGGCAACCACCAGCATGTCTCTTTCAAATGCTAAGGCAGGCGACCGTGCAGGTCTCACAGTCTATATGGACAACAAAGGTCACTTTGACTTGGCCATCGTAGGTGCAGCTGACGGCTCTCAACAAGTGGAGCTGAGTTATCGCTTGGGTGAGATGAGGCATGTTGAGAATACTGTAAAACTGAGCTCCAAGGGTGCGGTGCAGTTTAGGGTAGAGGCTACTAATAGCCATTATGCCTTTTCATATAGTACCGATGGCGGAAAAAGCTTCCAGCCATTGGGCAAAATGAATGCCTTTTTCCTCTCAACCGAAACGATGGGCGGATTTACAGGAGTTCTATTTGGATGGTTCGCTGAAGGTAATGAGGGTACGAAGGCTGTAGCTTCGGTTGACTGGTTCGATTACAAGCCTGGAGCACCTTACAAACCAGTCTCTCTTTATCCTACAGAATAATCAAAAATTATTCAACTCAATTATTAAAAAGGGGGTCATGTCAAAAGTAACGACATGACCCCTTTATTTATTGTTGCTTAGCTGCAAACGCCTTCCCAGGCTGAACACACGGCCCTACAACTTCTCCAGTACGAAGGTATTGGAAACGTGGCTCAAAAAGGATGGGCTTCAGTTGGGTGTAATCTATTTTCTGCTTGTCGTCCAGGAATTCTTCTTTTACAAAGGTGTTCACTACCTTGCAAATCAGAAGGTGCATGCCGTTATCGGCATAGGTGTCAAGCAGTTCACATTCCATAGTGACAGGTGCCTCATCGGGTATGGGGGCGCCAAGCTCGCCTTTGGTCCAGGGGAACACTTGGCTCTTATCTACCTTACTGCCACTGACGATGCCTACATAGTCGGCTCGTTGTAGGATGTTGTCATCCACTAAACTAATGCTCAGTACTTTATGCTCATTAATACCCTTGCAGGTCTCATGAGAAGGAGTAACACTCAGGGTTACGATATTGGCATCACCGATACCTACCCAAGCTACCTCAAACCAATTGGGTTTGGCGTTGACCATAGCGCCTACCACCACTATAGGGGTAGGAAAGGCTGCATTGTATGCTCCGATATTTTTCTTCATAATGGGTATGTGTTTAGAAAGCAAAGGTTAACCCATTATGGGTTAACCTTTACTTATATGGGGAAATAATGATTATTTCTTTACAAGACCGCTGTTATTCAGGAAGTCTGCACTTGCCTTGATACGGTCGAACTGAATGCCACTACGAGTATCTTCGATTTCCACGAAGAAGTACTTGTGGTTGTGGCTATAGAATGCTTCGAAAATCTTTGGGAAGTTCATCATACCGCTATCACCCAAGATCAGACGATCTTTGATGTGCAGCATCTGGATGCGATCAGCATACTTGTTGATCCACTCTACAGGATCCTGACCACCCATAACGGTCCAATAAACGTCCAACTCGAAGATTACCTTGCTTGGGTCGGTGCTCTCGATAAAGATTTCCTCTGTGGTTTTTGGCATTGGCTCGCCCTGAGCAGGACGGTAGTTGCGGTTAGCAAAGCTAATAGCCTCGGTGCCACCAGGTAACAGACGGTTGAACTCGAAGTTGTGGTTGTGGTAACCAAACTGGATGCCAGCCTGCTTAGTGATTTCACCAGCTGCATTGAATACTTCGCCTACGAACTGTGCGTCTTCCGCGCTATTGCAGTTAGGCAAGCCTGGCTGTACCATATATTGAACACCCAGTGCCTGGTGATCTTCAGTAGCCTTCTTCCAGAAATCCTTGATTTGCTCAAAGTTGTCCTGTGAATAGTCGCGTACAGGTGGGTTGAGGTGTGAGCTAACGATTTCGATACCTGCATCGTCAGCAATCTTCTTGTACTCAGCCATTGGAGTCTGGCCAATGTTGCCGTCACGATAACCAGCCAGCTCGATATAGCTGTAACCACTTTCTTTAACTTTCTTCAGACCTTCTGCCAAGCCATTAGCTGCCAACTCAGGACCCAGTGAATAGGTTTGCAAGCCCAAAGGACCACCACCCTTAGGAGCAGCTTCAGCATTTGCACAATTGCTAAACAGAGCACCTAATGTAAGTAAGGATGCCCCCTTCAAAAATTCTCTTCTGTTTGCCATAATTTTAATAAATATAGAGGTTAATAAATTGTTTGTCTTTGTAGCAAATAAGTGATTTCAACTTCGCTTATGCGGCGTAAAATTAGTAAAAAACTTATAATACTGTTATTTTTTAACTATTATTTAGATAATAACAAAACTAAAACTCTCCAAAAGCATGTATTATTATTTCAATATATGCTTTATTCTGTCCAGTTCTCCATCGCAAGGAGCCGGTTGAATACCCAGTAAGTGACAGATAAGTGGATAGATGTCCACATTCTCAAACTGTCGGGCTATGTAGCCTTGCTTGAAGGCAGGACCCACAGCGCGGAAGATGGCATGCATATAGGGGTCAGTAGGGTCATAACCATGAGCACCATATCCTCCACGAGGCGTATTCCTGAATTCCCAACCCATATCGGGTGCCACCACGATATCGCCTATGAGCTTACTTGTGCCATAATGCAGATGCGCAGGCATCTCTTCTTTCTTCCACACGTTAAGGTGTGAGACGTTTTTCAATGTGTTATAAACCGTTTCTCGATATTCAGGTTTGGTAAAAATTGAAGTGGGGACGCCAATAATCATATGGTCATACCATTCAGCTTTTAGGTAGTCATCAGGATTCACTACTCTGCTGGGATGCACAGGAGCCATACCGTGATCAGCCACCACGATGAAATTGATTTTGTCAGCAATAGGCAATTTAAGTATGCCCTCATACAATTGTCCCACAGCATCATCCACTTTCTTTACTGCTTGACGTGTCTTTTCGCTATTGGGACCAAAGGTGTGTTCCGTATAATCTGGCTCATCGAAGTACACCATGATGAAGTGTGGACGTTCAGGTTCTGGTAGTTGCAGGTACTCCAATGCCTTCTGTACACGTTCTTCGTATGATATCAGTGGCTTGCCGTAGTCATACCAGTAGGAAGCATGACTATTGTCATCATTCAAGTCGCTTCCCACCCAGTAGATAGTAGCCGCTTTCACACCCTGCCGTTCAGCAGTTCGCCAAATAGGTTCGCCCAAGAAGAAACGAGGGTCTTTACCTGTTGATTTGTCGCTTGTCGCGTAGGTTAGTTGCAGATCAGGATCCCAGAACGAGTTGTTCACTATGCCATGATGGTCAGGATAGAGCCCTGTGGCCATAGCGTAGTGGTTGGGGAAAGTAGAAGCAGGATAGGACGGTTGCATATCTGATTGTATTCCTTCCTTTGCCAACCTATCCATGGTGGGGGCTTCATATATGATGGGAAAATCCCAACGAAAACCATCACAAGAAACGATGACAGTATAAGTGTCTTGTGCTTTAACAACTAAAACTAATAAGCAAATTATCAGTGTAGTTATATGTCTTTTCATAAAGTGAAAGTTTATTTCCTGATTTTGGTCTGATTGATGTTTGGTTCTTTGATGGCTGGTTTGCTGCCTCCAGCACGTTTCACCAAATCCTCAAATAGTTTTATCCATTGCTTGTCTCCTTGCTGAGCAAAATATTCAGGATGCCACTGAACACCCAAGATGTTGTATTTAGGGAAACCCTCAATAGCTTCAATCACACCATCGGGAGCTGTAGCCACCACCTTGAAATCAGGTGCTACATCCTTCACCGCCTGATGATGAAATGAGTTGACTGCCAATTGTTCCTGTTGCATGATTTCGTACAAATGCGAGTTTTTATCAACGTTTACATGATGGATAGGTATAGTGCCACTTGAACGTTGTCCGTGCTGAAGCACAGGGCGGTTAGGAAATTGTGAAGGAATGTCCTGATACAGAGTGCCTCCGAATGTGACATTTGTTAGCTGTTCTCCTCGGCAGATACTTAATACAGGCTTGTTTAGTTTCACCGCATTTTGTAACAACCACCTGTCGCTGAGGTCTCTTTCATAGTTAACGCCACCTAATGCGCCGGCTGACTCCTCGCCATAAAAGAAAGGATGAACATCCTCGCCACCGCTGAGGATAAGAGCGTCAACCTTGTTTATGACCTCAGCTGCCGCTATTGAATCTTTTGCCAAAGGTATTAATACAGGTATGCCTCCGGCATTTACTACAGCGTCCACATAAGTGAATCGCACACTTGCAGAATTATCACTTGCACTGTAACCAGTACTGATGCCAATCAATGGCTTCTGTGCCATTGCACCTATGCTAATTATAATCAGCACAATACTCCAAATAGTTCTTTTCATTGTAGTTAGTATTAATTAAATTGCGCAAAACTGTTGGTTGGCAAAAACAAAAGTATTTGTTTGGTTTGTCAAGCGTAAGCAGCTTCACAATACTTTGTCCTGCAAATATAGGAAATCCTTTCGTGTTATGTACAACGTAACACGCTAAATCTGATTTTTTTCATGAAGAATACCCCTTAATGGTGAATAAATGTTAAATAAAAGAATAGCGTATATAAGAAATATGTAAATTTGCATTGAAAAATATAATGAGAATAAATAAGACATTTTATCAAGAAAAGTCATGAGAAGAATTTTTTATTTAGCCGTCTCAATTGTTTCAATGCTAATGTTCGCCGCTTGTTCAAGTGGTGACGAGTTATTAATCCGCACAGTGACTCCCTACAAAGGGAACACTCCACAAGTTACTACAGCTGATTTACCTGCTACTGAGGTGTATGCTCAGGGAGCAGAGTTAGGCTACGGAGATGCTTCGACCAGAGCAACCTATTATGGTGGCAGGTGGCCAAAGGCTTATGAAGAAGAAGGCTGGGATGCTGCACGTTTTTCTGTGTTGATAGACCCGAATATAAAGGAAGGTTTTGAGAATAGCTCCAATTATTGGGGCGGTTTTGGTCCACATCCTAACTTAGGTGGTGTTTGGACAGGCTTTAATTTCTCTCACTATAATGACAGAAACTTCAACTATTATGACGTTGAGGTAGTGGCAACAGGCGATCAGCAGACTGGTTTGTACAGATATGCCTACAATCCTACCGGTATTGAAGGTTTTCCTATCCTAAAAGAGATTCCTCCAGTTACTGACTACTTGGAGAGTTATCTGAAGAGCGAGACTAATGCAACTAAGAGGTTGACTTTGCAAGAATCCATCAATGGTTTGAAAGATGGTAGCCTGAAGGTAATTTGGTACATTGCCAAGGAAGTTGCAACCATCCATGCATGGCATGTGAATGGTATGCTGACCAAGAGCACTACCAACAGCGTGCTGGATGTAACTGGCAAGGCCGCAAATCAGATTAAGAGCGATGTTACTAAGTATAAGTTCGAAGTAACTAAGAAGCCAGTTGATTTAGCTGATGCAGTAGAGGTTGACATCCACTTGCAAGAGCACAAGGATTGGAACGAAATCAAGACTTCTACCCATATCAGATCTCATTCAGGTGCTGTAATTATCAACTTGCCTTTGACTGAAAGCAATATCGTTGAGCAGGATGATTTCAATATCCGTGTGTATGACTATTACTATAAGGAATACGAGAATGTAAAGACCAAGATTACTCACGATAATAAGGGAATCACTATTGAGATTTCGGGTGTTGAGGATGATATGATTGATGAGCTTAAAGCTAACTTTGGCGATGGTTTGACCGTTGAGGTTAACAGCTATTGCAAACAGATTGAAGGCGTTTGGGAAGAACTGAAGAAATCCTCTGTAGTGACTGAGAAAGCTTGTGATGTTATGGGTCAGATTACTACTGCCTTTTCAGATGATAAAGTAATTATCGGAAACTAAGTTCTTTTTCATTATACATAGTAATAAGGTGGTGACCATTAATTTGGTTGTCACCTTTTTTTTATTGTTTCGTCCTATCATAAAAATGATGCTATAAATATTTGTTAAGTTTTCTACTTATTTTTAACTTTGCGTAATTAACAGTAAAGTCTATAGTTTATATGGGAAAGAAAATAGTGACTATGGGTGAGATCATGCTCAGGCTTTCTACACCGGGCAACACTCGTTTCGTTCAGTCGGATGCTTTTGATGTAGTATTTGGAGGTGGTGAGGCCAATGTGGCTGTTAGCTGTGCCAATTACGGACACGATGCCTACTTCGTGACCAAGCTACCCCTGCATGAGATAGGGCAGGCAGCTGTCAACTCCCTACGCAAGTTTGGTGTCAAGACCGACTATATAGCCCGTGGTGGCGACCGTGTGGGCATCTATTACCTTGAAACTGGTGCTTCCATGCGCCCCAGTAAGGTGATTTATGATCGTGCTCATTCTGCTATAGCAGAGGCCGACCCTACCGATTTTGATTTCGATTATATCATGCGTGGTGCTGATTGGTTCCATTGGTCAGGCATCACCCCTGCCATCAGCGACAAAGCTGCTCTGTTGGTGAAACTGGCTTGCGAGGCAGCTAAGCGCAACAACGTAACAGTTTCCTGTGACCTTAATTTCCGCAAGAAGTTATGGACAAAAGAGAAGGCACAGAGTGTGATGAAACCCCTGATGCAATATGTCGATGTATGCATCGGCAATGAAGAAGACGCCGAGCTTTGCCTGGGCTTCAAACCACAGGCTGATGTGACAGGCGGCAAGACCGATGCCGCTGGCTATAAGGGTATCTTCGAGGCTATGGCCAATGAGTTTGGCTTCCAATACGTTGCATCTACCTTGCGTGAGTCATTCTCGGCTACACACAATGGCTGGAAGGCAATGATATATAATGGTAAGGATTTTTACGAGTCAAAACGCTATGACATAAACCCCATCATCGACCGTGTAGGAGGTGGTGACTCGTTCTCTGGTGGTTTGATTCATGGCTTGCTCACCAAGCCAACACCGGGTGAGGCACTTGAGTTTGCCGTAGCTGCTTCGGCGTTGAAGCACACCATTCCTGGTGATGTGAATATGGTAAGTATAGCTGAGGTGGAGGCTCTTGCGGGGGGCGATGCTTCTGGCAGAGTACAACGTTAGTTGGATTTATTATTAAAGTTTGTTGTTGTTCAAACACCTCCAACCCTAAGAGATAGAATACCTTGTTTAAGAACAAATAAATTAGATGATATGAAAAACATTAAAACTTTGTTGATGGCATTGACCTTGATTCTGGTCAGTGGTCAGTGGTCAGTGGTCAATGGTCGTGAAGTAACATCATTGAACCAAGAGTGGCAATTCAGAAAAGGAACGTTTGGCGTTTGGGGCGTTTATCCCAATATTTTTGTACCGAAGGGTGAGAAGGTGGTTAACCTGCCTCATACCTATAATGACGAGGACTTTATGAACGATGGTGGCTACTATCGTGGTGAAGGCTCGTATATGAAAGAGATTGATGTGCCAGAGAGCTGGAAAGGCAAACGCATCTTCGTAAAGTTCGAGGGAGCCGGTTCTGTAGCCAATGTACAGGTAAACTGGGTGCAAGTGGGTGAGCATAAAGGAGCCTACAATGCCTTTACCTTTGAGCTGACCGACTATCTTACCTATGGTCAGAAGAATTACTTGTTGGTTACTTGCGACAATAGCCACCGTTTTGATGTGGCTACCCTAAGTGGTGACTTCAATGTTTATGGCGGTCTGTATCGCGATGCATGGCTCATCATTACTGATGATGTGGCTATCTCTCCGCTCTATTTCGGTTCTGATGGCTTGCAGGTAACGCAGAAACTGCTAACGGCTGATCGTGGAGAAGTAAGTGCGGAGATCCGTCTTACCAGTAAGACCGGCTACCAGGATTGCGAAGTTGAGTTCCAATTGGTAGATGCAAATGGTCAAGTAGTGGTTAGCAAGACAAGCAACATCATCAACAACGATAAAGTGACCATCAATGCCGGTGTCAACAATCCTCATCTTTGGGATGGTATGGCCGACCCATATTTATATAAGGTAGTAGCCATCCTAAAGAAAGGAGGCAAGGAGATAGACCGTGTTGAAGACCAGTTTGGCTTCCGCAGTTTCTATGTGGATGAGAACAAGGGTTTCTTCCTGAACGGCAAACACCTCAAATTGCGTGGTGTGTCTCGTCATCAGGACTGGGCAGGCATTGCTTCCGCTTTGACTAAGGAGAACCACATTGCCGACCTGAACATCATTCAGGAGATGGGTGTCAATTCCCTTCGCTTGGCTCACTACCCACAGGCTCATTTCATGTTTGAGGAGGCCGACCGTCGTGGTTTCGTGGTGTGGGAAGAGATTCCGTTCATTACGGGCTATAATGCTTATAAGGAGTTTGAAGACAACCTGCGTTTGCAGCTCAAGGAAATGATAATCCAAAACTACAACCACCCAAGTATCATGTTCTGGGGCATCTTCAACGAGGTAGCTGGTGGGCACAATGCCATAGCTGCAGAACTGAGTGACATAGCTCATCAACTTGACCCTGTACGCCTCACTACATCAGCTACTTGCTTTGAAGGCGATTTCAATTTCATTACCGATGTGATGGGTTGGAACAAGTACTTTGGCTGGTACGATGGTAAGATAGGCGATTTTGCCGCTTTCTTCGATAAGTGGCACCAGACCTATCCCAATGCCAAGATTTCCATCAGCGAATATGGGGCAGGAGCCAGCATCAACCAGCATGTGGGCAAGTTCGATGAAGACAATAAGGAATACAACAATCCTCGTGGCAAGCTCCATCCTGAAGAGAAGCAAACCGTTTCTCACATGAAGCATATCAAGATGATAACAGAGCGTGACTATATCTGGGGCTCATACGTATGGAATATGTTCGACTTTGCTTCCTCCATGCGTACTGAGGGTGATACCAATAATTTGAACGACAAAGGTTTGGTAACACACAATCGTCAGACTCGCAAAGATGCTTTCTATCTTTACAAAGCCAACTGGAACAAGGCTGAACAGACCGTACATCTCTGCTCTAAGCGCTATGTTGATAGAAAAGAAGATGTGACTGACATCATTGTGTTCACCACAGCTCCCAACGTGAAACTTTATATCAATGGCAAGCTGGTGGGCACCCAGAAGACAGACGCATACGCTACTGTTGTTTGGGAAAATGTGAAACTTAACAAGGGCGTCAATCAGGTAGAGGTCCGTACGGCACATGGTAACGACTCGGCAGAGTGGAATGTTCAATAATTGACAATTGATAATTGACAATGAGTAATATTTTTGATATTAAAGATATAGTTGTTGTCATCTCTGGTGGCACAGGGACATTAGGCCATGCCATCTCTTCTTACCTTGCGGAACAAGGGGCAAAGGTGGTGATTTTGGGACGTAAAGCTGAAGTGGGTAATGCCATTGTGCAGGGGATAAAGGAGAAAGGCGGAGAGGCGATGTACCTCACTACCGATGTGATGAATCGTGAACTACTGGAGCAGAATCTGGTGGATATCATGTCTGCTTACGGTAGGGTGGATGCTTTGTTGAATGCAGCTGGGGGTAACCTCTCTGGTGCAACTATTGCTCCCGATAAAACATTCTTCGACTTGAATCCTGATGATTTCCAGAAGGTGCTTAACCTGAACCTGATGGGTACTGTCCTGCCTACACAGGTGTTCCTGCAACAGATGGCGAAGCAAGACAAGGGAGCCATTGTTAACTTCTCGTCGATGTCGGCTTTTCGTCCTTTGACGCGTGTGGCAGGTTATGGTGTCGCAAAGGCTGGTGTCAGCAATTTCACGGCTTACATGGCTACTGAAGTCGCTAAGAAAATCAGTACTGGTATTCGTGTGAATGCCATTGCCCCAGGCTTCTTCCTGACCGAGCAGAACCACACCTTACTCACCAACCCTGATGGCAGTTGGACACAACGTGGATTGGATATTATCCACCAGACACCCATGGGTCGCATGGGGAAGCCCGAAGAATTGTGTGGCACCATCCACTATCTCATCAGCGATGCCTCACAGTTTGTTACGGGTACAGTTGCCATTGTTGATGGTGGTTTTAATGTTTTTACTATTTAAATAACCAATATCCCTGATCTTGTACTTTTTGAGAGGGAGAGGAAAACTGATAAAGAAAGTAATATGATACTTTGTGAACAAACATTCCGTTGGTATGGACCCAACGATCCCGTGAGCTTGCTGGACATCAAGCAAGCTGGTGCCACAGGCATCGTTACCGCCTTGCATCACATCCCCAATGGTGAGGTTTGGACGGTAGAGGAAATCATGAAGCGCAAGCTGATGATTGAAGAGGCGGGCTTGAAGTGGTCGGTGGTGGAGAGTGTGCCCGTACACGAGCATATCAAGACGCAAACGGGCGATTATCTGCGTTACATCGAGAATTACAAGAAGAGCCTGCATAATCTTGGCTGGTGTGGTATTAAAGTGGTGACCTACAACTTTATGCCTGTGCTCGACTGGACACGCACCGACTTGGCCTACGAGATGCCTGATGGTAGTCGTGCCCTGCGTTTTGAGCGTGCCGCTTTCATCGCCTTTGATTTGTTCTTGCTGAAACGTCCAGGTGCCGAAGCTGAATATACGGAAGAAGAAATAGCTAAGGCAAAGGCTCGTTTCGAGCAGATGAGCGATGAAGATAAGCATCGTTTGGTGCGCAATATGATTGCCGGCTTGCCAGGCTCAGAAGAGAGCTTTACACTGGAGCAGTTCCAGCAAGAGTTAGACAGGTACAAAGACATCACGCCTGAGCGTCTCCGAGCCAACCTCATCTATTTCTTGCAAGAGGTAACACCTGCTGCCGAAGAAGCAGGAGTAAAGTTGGTGATTCATCCCGATGATCCTCCTTGCTCTATTTTGGGGTTGCCCCGCATCATGAGTAATGCTGCCGATTTCCAGTCGCTCGTTGATGCCGTGCCATCACCGGCAAACGGTCTTTGTCTGTGTTGTGGCTCGCTGGGCGTGAGCGCCGAAAATGACCTTCCTGCCATGATGCGTCGCTTTGCCGATCGCATCCACTTTGTTCACTTGCGTAGCACCCAACGTGATGCCGAAGGCAATTTCTATGAAGCCAACCATCTGGAGGGTGATGTGCCTATGGTGGAGGTGATGAAGGCATTCTTGGAGATTCAGCAGAAGCGAGGTGAGAGCATTGCCATGCGTCCAGACCATGGTCATCAGATGGCAGACGATTTGCGCAAGCATACCAATCCTGGCTATTCGCTCATTGGTCGTCTGCGTGGCTTGGCAGAGCTTCGTGGTCTTGAACTGGGTATTGCCCAAGGAATGAAAGAAGTATAATTCTCAATTGTATATGAGTAAGTTTGATAAATTAGCAGTAATGCAAAAGATAGGCGCCACCAAGATGGTGCCAGTGTTCTACCATAAAGATGTAGAAATTGCAAAGCAGGTGGTCAAAGCCTGCTACGAAGGAGGTGTACGTGCCTTCGAGTTTACCAATCGTGGCGACTTTGCCCATGAGGTGTTTGCTGAAGTAAGAAAATTCGCTTGGGCAGAGTGTCCCGAGTTGGCGTTGGGTGTAGGCTCTGTGGTCGATGCCCCTACAGCTTCCTTGTTCATTCAGATGGGAGCCGATTTTGTGGTTGGCCCATTGTTCAACCCTGATGTGGCTAAGGTGTGCAACCGTCGTGGTGTGCCTTATACCCCGGGTTGTGGCAGTGTCAGTGAGGTAGGCTTTGCTCAGGAGGCAGGTTGCGACCTCATCAAGGTTTTCCCTGGCGACGTACTGGGACCTAAGTTTGTTAAAGGTCTCTTGGCACCTATGCCTTGGAGCAAACTCATGGTGACGGGTGGGGTAGAGCCAACCGAAGAAAACCTCTCTGCATGGTTCAAGGCTGGGGTCTTCTGTGTGGGCATGGGCTCCAAGCTCTTTCCCAAAGATGTAATCGCCAACAATGATTGGCACTATATCACCGAGAAGTGCCAGCAAGTCTTCCAATTCTTAACAAAGTAATAGCCAACAGCCAAAACATGAAACCCTTTTTAGATAAAAACTTCCTCTTAGAGAGTGAGACAGCCAAACAGCTGTATCACGAACATGCGGCCAAACTGCCCATCATCGACTACCATTGCCACCTCAATCCCAAAGAGATAGCAGAAGACCATCGTTTCCGTTCCATCACCGAATTGTGGCTAGGTGGCGACCACTATAAGTGGCGTGCCTTGCGTGCCAATGGGGTAGATGAATATTACATCACGGGTGGTGCCTCCGACTGGGAGAAGTTCCAGAAATGGGCAGAGACTATTCCCTATGCTTTCCGCAATCCGCTCTATCATTGGACGCATTTGGAACTTCGTACGGCTTTTGGCATTCAGAAGTTGCTCAATCCAGATACGGCGAAGGAAATCTATGACGAGTGTAATGAAAAGTTACAACAACCCGAGTTCTCTGCTCGTAGTCTCATGAGGCGCTATCATGTTGAGGTGGTATGCACTACCGACGACCCCGTTGACTCCTTGCAGTATCACGAGCAAATCAAGGATAGTGGTTTCGAAATCAAAGTGCTGCCAACGTGGCGTCCAGACAAGGCAATGGCCATTGATAATCCCAAGACCTATCGTGCCTAT
>JAGCCV010000090.1 GCA_017651505.1 Bacteroidaceae bacterium
GCGCATCAATCCAGAGTATTCCGAGATAGAAACTGAGTTGTATAATCCCTGTGCCCCAGGTTCAAGATTTGGCCTCATTGCCGATCAGATCCCAGATGAGCTACCAGCTGGTATAGATGGTTTCCATTGTCATTGTCATTGTGAATCATCCTCCTATGCACTGGAAAACACCTTAGCTCACTTGATTCCTAAATTCGATAAATGGTTACGACATTTGAAGTGGCTCAACTTAGGAGGTGGGCATCTAATGACACGTCAAGACTATGATGTAGCGCATTTGATAAAACTTTTGAAAGATTTGCAACAACAATATCCCAACTTGCGCATCATCCTCGAACCAGGTTCTGCTTTTGCGTGGCAAACAGGCGTGTTGGTATCAGAGGTTGTAGATGTTGTGGAAAACCACGGAATTCACACAGCCATTGTGAATGTGAGCTTCACCTGCCATATGCCAGATTGTCTGGAAATGCCCTACCAGCCTGTTATCTCAGGTGCTAAGATGGGAGACGAAGGTCCTTATATATATAGAATAGGTGGAAACTCATGCCTGAGCGGCGATTTCTTAGGCAATTGGAGTTTCAATCATGAGTTGCAGGTGGGCGAACGCATTGTATTTGAAGACATGATACACTATACCACTGTAAAAACTACCATGTTTAATGGTATTCACCACCCTGCCTTAGCTTTGTGGACTTGTGATAATAAAGCCGTGATTTATAAGGAATTCAAATACGAGGACTATCGTGAGCGCATGTGTTAATGCGGTGGTATGTGATATTTTTTTTGCATTTTTTTCTAAAAATAGTTTGCAGGTTTCAAGAAAATGCCTAACTTTGCATCCGCAACAAGCGATTTATGACAAGTTGAAGTTTTGCAATAACGCGCGATATTGGTTGCCCAACCGTTCCTACTAGGCGGAATTGTTGTGCAAACGAGGGCAGAGCCAAGCTTGCTTGAGCTATGCCGAGTTCAGCCAACAATGCCGCGTTATTTCGCAAAGCAAAATAACGCGGAAATAGCTCAGTTGGTAGAGCACAACCTTGCCAAGGTTGGGGTCGCGAGTCCGAGTCTCGTTTTCCGCTCAACAAAAGAGATCTTTGAGTCGTAATGATCAACAAATGGAGAGGTGGCGGAATTGGTAGACGCGCTACTTTGAGGGGGTAGTGACAATTGTGTCGTGGGAGTTCGAGTCTCCTTCTCTTCACCTGTTCATAAAAAGATATTTGCTATCTATATCCTATGCCCAAGTGGCGGAATTGGTAGACGCGCACGTTTCAGGTGCGTGTGCTGAGAGGCGTGAAGGTTCGAGTCCTTTCTTGGGCACAAGATAGCAATTTTGCGGAAATAGCTCAGTTGGTAGAGCACAACCTTGCCAAGGTTGGGGTCGCGAGTCCGAGTCTCGTTTTCCGCTCAAGAGAGATTCATCGTAAGATGGGTCTCTTTTTTATTTCCAGTAAACTGACG
Source organism: Bacteroidaceae bacterium (assembly GCA_017651505.1). Taxonomy (GTDB): domain Bacteria; phylum Bacteroidota; class Bacteroidia; order Bacteroidales; family Bacteroidaceae; genus Bacteroides. The sequence continues at coordinate 1,465 of JAGCCV010000090.1, forward strand.
CTTATGAGTATTCAAGTACAGAATCCGTTCTATGGCCGCAGGAAAGACGAGCTGCAGGTAGATGCATCCCGCTTCACTGAGTTGGTGGCAGAGCTGAGCAACCCTACCCTGCCTGGCGAATGGACAGAGCAAAGCGGTGTTCAACTCACCTGGCCTCATGCTGGTACTGACTGGGCTCCCATGCTTGATGAGGTATCTGCGTGCTTCATACAGATAGCCAAAGAAATAGCCCGCCACGAACTGCTACTGATTGTTACCCCAGAGCCTCAGAAGGTACAGATGCAGCTCTCACAAGCCAAAGTAATGATGCGCAATGTGCGTTTCCTACGTTGTGATACCAATGATACCTGGGCACGCGATCATGGTGCCATCACACTGACCGACCCACAGGGTCCACAATTGCTTGATTTCTGTTTCAATGGCTGGGGTAACAAGTTTGCTGCTGAGAAGGACAATGCCGTAACCAGGCAAGCGATGGATAACGGATTCTTTCATGGCAAATATGTCAACCACCTTGACTTCGTTTTGGAAGGCGGCTCTATCGAGAGCGACGGCCAAGGTACCCTGCTCACTACTTCTGCCTGTTTACTGAACCCCAATAGAAACCCCAAAATGAATAAGGTGGATATAGAGGAATATCTCAAGCGGGCCCTGCATATCAATCGCATCCTGTGGCTGGACCATGGTTACCTCATTGGCGACGATACCGACAGTCATATCGACACTTTGGCACGCTTTTGCAGCCCCGATACCATTACCTATGTAAAATGCGATGACTCATCGGATGAACACTACGACGAACTGGCTAAGATGGAGCAACAACTGCAAACCTTCGTTACCCCTACGGGACAACCTTATCACCTTTTACCTCTGCCTATGGCCAATAAGGTGATATTCGAGGGAGAAAGACTTCCTGCTACCTATGCCAACTTTCTTATTCTTAACCAACAGGTACTCTTCCCTACCTACAACCAACCTGACAAAGACACAAAAGCCAAGGAGGTTTTACAAATGGCATTCCCTGAAAAAGATATAATAGGTATAGATTGTTGTGCCTTGATCAAGCAGCATGGTTCGCTGCATTGCGTGACGATGCAATACCCAAAGTCCGTTCTTTCTTGAAACATACGTCTCATGAATCTGCTGGCAACTGACTAAAAGCAGACTATTCTACGGTATATATTCTTTCAGCTAAATGAAAAAAAACTACTTTTCCTGCAACTTTTTTGCAACTTGCCACGTCTAATAGATAAAATAAACATAAAAAAGAAAGAACATGAAAGCTTTAACAACTATTTTAACCACTGTGATGCTGGGCTTCGGTTTAGCTGCATGCAGCATCAATGTAGATGGATTGAACGCTAAGCGTGTAAAGGCCAGCGAAAACTATGTGACTAAAGAAATCAGGGTATCTGACTTCGACAAGATCAATTTGATTGGTAGTGGTAACGTATATTTCACCCAGCAACCTGGTGCACCAGCAGTCTCGGTAGTTACCTCCGACAATGTAGCTGAGATCCTGGACGTGTATGTTGAGAACAACACCCTATGCCTCAGAATCAAGAAAGGCTATAGTGTAAACTACCTCAAAAAACTGGATTATACCGTCAATGCAGCTGCATTAAAAGCTATGAATATAACAGGCTCTGGTGATTTTAAGCTGATGAACGGACTGACCACAGACAACCTGAAGTTGAGCATTACAGGTTCTGGCGACATGGATTGTAACAATGTCAATTGCTCAGGCAATATGGAAGTAAGCATCTCTGGCAGCGGCGATATCAATGCTGACAATTTGCAAAGCAATGAGTTGTCGGTTTCTATCGCAGGTTCTGGTGACATTGGTCTGGGCAATATCAGCGCCAACAATGTAAAGGCCAATATTTCCGGCAGTGGAGACATCAAGTTGAAAGGCAAGACTCTAAAAGCCAAATACAGCATTGCCGGTAGTGGCGATATTGAAGCCGACAACCTGTTGGCAGAGGATGTCACTGCCAACGCAGCTGGAAGTGGAGAGATTACCTGCTTTGCCAGCAGCTCAATCAAGGCATCCAGAAGTGGAAGCGGCAGCATCGGCTACAAAGGCAATCCTTCTACTGTTGATGTGAGCAAGAAGGGTGTCTATACCATCCAATAATCATCTCAAACTATCATCTTCATCCCCCTCCTCATCGAGGGGGATGATTTTTATTCTGCCCACATCACCTGTACCCCACACAGGTGAAAGGCATGAGATGTTCTTTTATCATTTAATGATAAATTTCAAATATTATATGGTGTATTCTAAATAATAGTTGTAAATTTGTATCTCGAATTTATAAATCAACCAATTTATAGTATGAAGAAAGAATTATTGTTATCCCTGCTTATTGCAGGAGCTACATTGAACAGTTATGCCGACGAGGGCAGACTGCTTCGTTTTCCTGCCACCAACGGTCAGGAAATAGTGTTCTCTTATGGAGGCGACCTGTTCAAGGCATCTATCAATGGTGGTGAGGCTACCCGCCTGACTTCCCATGTAGGCTACGAAATGTTTGCACGCTATTCACCTGATGGCAATTCCATCGCATTTACCGGTGAATATGACGGCAATCGTGAAGTGTATCTCATCTCTAAAGACGGCGGCGAGCCTAAGCGACTCACCTTCACCGCTACCAACTCGCGCGACGACCTGGGCGACCGCATGGGTCCTAACAACATGGTGCTCACCTGGACCACCGATGGCAAGAGCGTGGTGTACCGCAACCGCATCAGCGACAGTTTTGACGGTAAACTGTGGACCATCTCCAAGGAAGGCGGCATGAGTGTGCAGATTCCTCTGCCAGAAGGTGGCTTCTGCAGTTACTCACCCGATGGCAAGAAACTGGCATACAACCGAGTGATGCGTGAGTTCCGCACCTGGAAATACTACCGTGGCGGTATGGCCGACGATATCTGGATCTATGACCCACAGGCCAAGACTGTTGAGAACGTGACCAAGAACGATGCGCAGGACATCATGCCTATGTGGATAGGCGACGAGATTTTCTTTATCTCTGACCGCGACATGACCATGAACATCTTCGTGTATAATACCCAGACCAAGCAGACGGAGAAGGTGACCAACTACACCGACTTTGACGTGAAGTTCCCCAGCACCAATGGCCAGATTATCGTTTACGAAAAGGGTGGATACCTCTATAAGCTCGACCCAAAGACACGCCAGAGTACCAAAATCAGCATCACGCTGAGCTCTGACAACATCTATGGCCGCAAGGAATACCGCGACTTGTCCAACAACATCACCGCTGCCAGTCTTTCTGCCGACGGCAACCGCCTGGCTGTCACTGCTCGTGGCGAGGTGTTCGACATCCCGGCCAAGCAGGGTGTGATAAAGAACATCACCCGCACACCAGGTGCCAACGATCGCGGTGCACAAATCAGTCCGGACGGCAAGTACATTGCCTATATCAGTGACAAGACCGGTGAGACTGAAGTATGGTTGCAGGAAGAAGCCGGTGGCGAACCTATGCAACTGACCAAGAACAACGACACTTATATCCGTTCACTGGTTTGGAGTCCCGACAGCAAGACCATCCTTTACACTGACCGTAAGAATCGACTGGTGGAAGTGAATGTTGCTGCCAAGACCAAGCGAACAGTACTGACATGCCCCGAGAGCGAGTTCCGCGGCATTCAGTTCTCAGCCGACAGTCAGTGGATTACCTACACCCGTCCGGAGAAGAACGACATGAGCGTTGTGTATGTTTATAACCTCAAGACCAACAAGGAATATCCTGTTACAGAAAAGTGGTATGACTCATCATCACCCACCTTCAGTACCGATGGAAAATTCCTTATCTTCAATTCTAACCGTGACCTCAGTCCTATCTACAGCCGTGTGGAATGGGATTACGCCTACACCAGCATGGGTGGCATCTACCTCGCTACGCTGGCAAAGGACACCCCCTCTCCTCTCCTTCCAAAGGACGACCAGATTAGTGTGGACGGCAACACTGCTGCCGGTCCTCAAGGTGCCGGGAAACCTGGCGATGCTAAGGATGTCAAGGCTGCTGATGTGAAGATTGACGCCGACGGCATCTTCAACCGCATCATCAAACTGCCTATCCGTGCAAGCGAAGGCTACATGAGCAACTACTTCAGCGATGGTAAGAAACTGTGGTACCAAAATGGTCGCAGCCTGATGGCATTTGACTTCGCTACACAGGAAGACAAGAAGGTGGTTGACGGTCGCATAGTTGGCTATACCGCTGGCGGCAAGAAAGCTATCTTATCCGACCGTAACAAGTACTATATTGTTGATTTCCCATCAGATCGTATCAATGCTGACAAGGCTGTCAACACCGACAACCTGACTGCTATTGTAGATTTCACTCAGGAGTGGCCACAGATCTTTGACGAGGTATGGCGCGCTTTCCGCGACGGTTTCTACCTGGAGAACATGCATGGCGTTGACTGGAAAGCCATCAAGCAGAAATATGCTGTATTGCTGCCATATGTAAAGACTCGTCTGGACTTGAACTATGTTATTGGTGAGATGATTAGCGAACTGGCTTGCGGCCATGCTTACATCTCTACCGGCGAGAAGCCCGAGGCTAAGCGCATAGACATGGGCTTGCTGGGTGCCGAGCTGAGCCGCGACAAGAGCGGTTTCTTCCAGATTACCAAGATTCTTGAGGGCGCCCCCTACCGTGAGGAGCTGCGTTCACCGCTCACCGAACCGGGCATCAATGTAAAAGAAGGCGAGTTCATCACCGCTATCGACGGTGTGCCTGTCACCTCTGTGAGCAATATCTATGAACTGCTGATTGGAAAGGCTGACGTACTGACCGAGCTGACCGTAAACAGTGCTGCTGCAGCTGGTGGCCGCAAGGTGGTTATCAAGCCTATTGCCGACGAGTATCCGCTCTACCACTATGCTTGGGTGCAGAACAACATCAAGACGGTGGAGAAAGCTACCAACGGGCGCGTGGGTTATATCTACATCCCTGACATGGGTGCCGAGGGTCTGAACGAGTTTGTGCGATACTACTATCCTCAGTTGGATAAGGAAGCACTGATCATCGACGACCGTGCCAATGGTGGTGGTAATGTGTCACCTATGATTATCGAGCGCTTGCTGCGTGAGCCTTATCGTATGACTATGAGCCGTACTTCAAGCACTACGAATACAGTGCCCGACGGTGCACATCACGGTCCTAAGGTGCTGCTCATCAACAAGTACTCTGCTTCTGATGGCGACCTCTTCCCATGGAGTTTCAAGGCCAACAACTTGGGTACTGTCATTGGAACACGCACATGGGGTGGTATTATCGGTATCAGCGGTTCGTTGCCATACATGGATGGCACGGATGTCCGTGTTCCGTTCTTCACCAACTACGATGCCAAGACTGGTCAGTGGATTGTGGAGAACCACGGTGTTGATCCTGACATCGTTCTCGACAATGATCCTATCAAGGAACAGGCTGGCGAAGACCAACAGCTCAACAAGGCAATCGAGGTTGCCCTCCAGCAGCTCAAGGATCGAAAGCCTCTCCCAGGTGTACCAGCTCCACGTACCTTCAAGGATCTTTACTTGAACAAGTAACAATTGAGGGTTTACTGCAATTGATAATAGAAGGGGTCGTGTCAAAAGTAACAGACACGACCCCTATCCTATTAGCTAAAATAGCTAAAACTGATTATTGTTTTGCAGCTTCCGCTTCAGCCTCCTGTATCATCTTCTCACTGGCATACATGAAAATCTCCACGCGGCGATTCTCAGCAGCCGATTTGCTTTCATCATACTGATCGTAGCCTACACCTTCTACATACTTGAACTGAGAATTAGGTACACCGCACTGCTTCAGATAACCCTCAACAGCCTGTGCACGCTGGTTAGACACCTTAATGTTAGCTTCCTGTGTACCTACCTTGTCAGTGTGACCCACAACAGCTATGTCTGTGGTTCTGTCCTCAGCCAAGATACCAGCCAACTCTTTCAGAGAACTCTTAGAGTCATTGCTCAAAGCGGATGAGTTAAAACCAAACAAAATACCAGAAGCAAAAGTAACCTTTACGGCATCCAAGCCATTAGAATCCTGTACCTTCTCCACCTCAGCACCCTCAATTTGAGCTGCAGCTGCAGCTTTCTTATCCATTTTACGACCAATGATAGCACCAGTACCGGCACCTACTGCACCACCAATAGCAGCACCTATCAAAGCGCCTTTGCTACCACCACCTATCAGTCCACCAAGAATGGCACCCACAGCAACACCACCACCGCCACCAATAGCAGTACCCTTAACGGTGTTGTTAGTAGTGCCGCAACCGCCAAACACCAAGGCAGCGCTCAAAAGAATAGCTGTAATTTTAGTCTTTTTCATATATCAATACATTTAATTAGTTATGTTTCCTCTGCAAATATACATTTTTAGCCGAATTATTAGATTTTCATAGCCAATATTTTTTACTTTTTTTGAGGATTTTTTATTGATATGCCGATTAATTATGTATTTTTGCAGTATATGTTGAACTTTAAATCGGATTAAATTATGAGAATGGACGGAAGACGCGAGAGTTCTAATGTGGACGATCGCCGTAGATTGAGTGGTGGTAGCAAGGCCGGACTTGGTATAGGCGGTCTGATTATTGTTGCCTTAATCACATGGTTTATGGGTGGTAACCCATTAAGTGTGTTGTCAGGTGCTGACTTGGGTAGCATGGTTTCCACTCAGACAGACAATAACCGTGAGTTTACGCCAGAGGAAGAGGAACTGGCAAAGTTCTCACGCCAGATATTGGCAGGCACCGAGGATGTATGGACAAAGGTATTCCAGCAGTATGGCATGACCTATCGTGCTCCAAAGATGGTGTTGTTTACAGGCAGCGTAAAGACGGGGTGTGGTGGTGCCACCTCACAGGTAGGTCCATTTTACTGCTCAGCTGACGAGTCTCTATATATCGACCTGTCATTCTTCAGTGAGATGAAGCAGACGTTAGGTGCCGATGGTGATTTCGCCTATGCATATGTGATTGCCCATGAAGTGGGACATCATGTTCAGCACTTGCTGGGTACTCTGGACAAGGCACATAGCCAGATGGCTCGTATGAACGAGACAGAGAGTAATCGCATGAGCGTACGTATCGAGTTGCAGGCTGACTTCTATGCAGGTGTTTGGGCTTATCACGACAATCAAATGTTTGGCTCACTCGAAGCCGGTGACTTGGAAGAGGCGATTAACTGTGCAGCAGTAATCGGTGATGACTACCTGCAGAAGAAAGCCCGTGGCTATGCCGTTCCTGAGTCATTCAACCATGGTTCTTCGCAACAGCGTCAGAGGTGGCTAACCTTAGGGCTTCGCACTGGTGACCTAAACCGAGGTGACACCTTCAGTCCAAACTTCAGTGACCTTTAACAAAAAAGCTGCTCGGAATTGAGCAGCTTTTTTCTTTTCATTAATTATTATACTTATCGTAATCGTTCTGACGCTCTCACCATCACCTCATCAGCATAAGTAGCCCGGAATGCCAAATAATTAAGAACGATGCAAACAAACGGCAGTGCCAACGCCCAACCTGGGCGGAATGTAGCCTCCAAGTCTTGTTGCAGCATATAGACAAACACAGCAACAGTCGCATAAAAACCAATTTGCAACAAAGCACTGAACACGCACATACGCACCTGCAACATGCGGTTCTTGTATAGGAAAATTGTAGTAAACGCCACCACTGCATTCAGCAGCAGAATGGCAAACAGTCCCCATGTACTCTCCGTACCGCCATTAGCCATAGTCAAGCCCAAAGGCTTCAACATACTGTCAAACGCTCCACCGGTCTCTGTAAAGAACCCTATTGGAGACAACATGGTCACCACCAACAATGCGGTGATGACCAGCCAATATACCGATTGAATACGTTGTATCATTGGAAATCGTCCATATTTTGCTTATCCTTGACAGGATTGCGATAATACACCTTTCCTTCCTTATACTCCTGGGTAGCAATCAGTGTAGGCTTAGGCAGTTTCTCATAATAACGAGAAATTTCAATCTGCTCACGGTTCTCAAACACTTCCTCCAAATTGTCGCTGTAAGAAGCAAACTCAGCCAGTTTCTTAGACAGGTCGTTCTTTATCTCCACGCTAATCTGATTGGCACGCTTACCGATAATAGCAACGGTCTCATAAACATTGCCAGTATCCTCGCACAACTGCACAACGTCTCTTGTGACAGTAGTGGTAGCAGCATTAGTCTTTTTGTAATCCATAAATAATATGTTAGTTAAATTGTTATTCTCTTATTATTCATCCTCATCAGGAAGCTCCTTCAAAGCCTCCTCCGACTTCAGAAGCAGTTCATCCACATTCTTGATATTGGCACTTTCAGGAAACTCATTCTTGAAAGCATAGCATTCATCCACTGCATCACGATAGCGTTCAGCTTTCTTGTCGTGTACACTATGGACAGCCTCTTCATACTTAGCCTTTACAACCAGCAACGATAGATCCTCGCGGTATTTGGTGTACGGATAGTCTTTCAATGCGTTCTGCGCACAAATAACGCATGACCTGAAGTTATTACCCAAATATGTACCTAAGTTATAGTATAGTTTAGCAGCATCATACTCCTTCTCCACCAGTTTGTCCTGTGCATCAAAGATGATTTTCTCAGCTTCCGTGCGGTAGATGGAATTAGGGTAAAATTCCAAGAATAGCTGAAGTTCCTGAATAGCCTTAAATGTATCAGCCTGATCCAATTGCGATTCAGGTGTTGATATCCACAAAGCCTTGCCAGCATAGAATCGAGCCCGCTCGGTATAGACGCCACGAGGATAAGAAGTATAATATTGCTGGAAAGACTGTGCCGCTATAGCATAATCTTTTTCTTTCAAATAGCTCATCGCAAGCATATATACCGATTCCTCGCCACGGTCTGAGCCTTTCAGAATGGTAATCACATCATTCAACAAAGTGATAGCCTGTGAATATTGTCCTGTTACATAGTACTCTTTAGCAGCCTCATACAAATAGTCGTAATCCTTGTCTGCCAGTTTGTGCTTGTAGAGGTTAGTGAAGTTACCGCACGATGACATCACGAAGGCAGTGAGTAGTATGATGATAATATTTCTCTTCATGTTTTATAGAAAAAGTCCATATTTGGCCAAAATCTTGGCAAAGTTACTACTAATCCATGAATAATGCAAAATGTTACCTAATAAAAAAACATAAAGGTACATTTCCTTGCATATTTCAAACATATTATCTATCTTCGTTTATTTAATTTCGCACATCAAATGAACAAATTCGAACTAACATCATCCTACCAGCCAACAGGTGACCAGCCAGAGGCCATCAGACAACTAACAGAAGGAATATTAGCTGGCGACCCAGCTCAGACCCTGTTGGGTGTAACAGGCTCAGGCAAAACGTTCACCATAGCTAATGTCATTGCTAACGTTAACAAACCCACACTGGTACTCAGTCACAACAAAACGCTGGCTGCCCAACTCTATAGCGAGTTCAAGAGTTTTTTCCCTAACAATGCGGTAGAATACTACGTGTCTTACTACGACTATTATCAGCCTGAGGCCTATATGCCCAGCACAGATACATACATCGAGAAAGACTTAGCCATCAACGATGAAATAGATAAACTTCGCTTGGCAGCTACATCCTCACTTCTCTCTGGACGAAGCGATGTTATTGTGGTATCCTCTGTATCCTGTATTTATGGGATGGGTAACCCAGCCGACTTCTATAACAATGTCATCGAGGTGAAACGTGGTACCATGTTTAGCCGCAACGTCTTTCTGCGCCAGTTGGTCGATAGCCTTTATGTGCGAAACGATGTAGAACTGAATCGTGGCAATTTCCGGGTCAAGGGCGACACGGTGGATATCTTTTTGGCGTATGCCGACCAAATCCTGCGTATCGTATTCTGGGGTGACGAGATAGAAAGCATCGAGGAAGTGGATGCCCTCACTGGACGCACTACTGGTACCTTCGAGGAGTACAAGATCTACCCTGCCAACTTGTTTATGACAACAAAGGAATCTACGTTACGAGCCGTTCACGATATAGAGGACGACTTGCACAAACAAGTGCAATTCTTTGAGGAACAAGGAAAAATGCTCGAAGCAAAACGTCTCTACGAACGTGTTACCTACGATATGGAGATGCTACGCGAACTGGGTCACTGCTCGGGCATCGAGAACTACTCACGCTATTTCGACGGACGCCCTGCTGGTACTCGTCCGTACTGTCTTCTCGACTTCTTTCCGAAGGATTATCTCATGGTAATAGACGAGAGTCATGTCAGTGTGCCACAGATACAGGCCATGTATGGCGGCGACCGTGCACGTAAGGAAAATCTCGTAGAATATGGGTTTCGTTTACCGGCAGCGAAAGACAACCGTCCACTCACCTTCCCCGAGTTCATGGAAATGACACATCAGGTAATTTATGTCAGCGCAACCCCAGCCGATTTCGAACTCGAACAAAGCGAGGGCATCGTGGTGGAGCAGGTCATCCGTCCTACTGGATTGTTAGACCCGAAAATTGAGGTACGCCCTGCCCTCAATCCTGTGGATGACCTGATGGAAGAGATTCAACTACGTGTGGAGCGGGAGGAGCGAGTGCTGGTTACTACCCTAACTAAACGAATGGCTGAAGAACTTACCGAATACCTGCTCAATAACGGTGTGCGATGCAACTATATCCACAGCGATGTTGATACCTTAGAGCGTGTGAAGATTATGGCTGATCTCCGGGAAGGTCTCTACGATGTACTTATTGGTGTCAACCTGCTGCGCGAAGGTCTTGATCTGCCTGAGGTATCTTTGGTAGCCATCCTGGATGCCGACAAAGAAGGTTTCTTGCGTTCCCATCGTTCGCTGACACAGACGGCAGGCCGTGCAGCACGCAATGTCAACGGCTTGGTCATCATGTATGCCGACAAAATTACAGAGAGCATGCAGCAGACAATTGATGAGACCAACCGTAGGCGTGAGAAGCAGCTCCGCTACAACCAGGAACATGGCATCACACCTCGTCAGATAGTCAAAGGAAAAAATCTTGATGTCTTTGCACCCAACATCGAAGCTACCGTCGATGCCAAGGCCACCATCAGTCACCGCAATGTCGAACTGGCCTCTCCACGCCCCTATATCGAGCAGGTGGGTTCCATCTCCGCCGCAGCAGACCCTATTGTGCAATACATGTCTCGTGAACAACTGGAGAAGAGTATTGAGCAAACCAAGAAACTCATGCGACAAGCAGCCAAGAAACTCGACTTCATCGAAGCAGCTCAATACCGTGATGAAGCCCTCCGCATGGAAGAACTGCTTAAACTGCACTTCACGACAAAGAGCTGATAAGGTAAAATACTGCTTAATAACTATTGGTTGTTGATCATTGCATCAATCTCATTGAACTTTTCCCCCATGCTGAGGTTGTAATATACACGATGAAGGCCGTTGAGCCAAAAATTGCGATCGTTTGGTTTGAGCTGGCGAGCCTTCTCATAGTAAGGCAAGGCTTTTTCGTAGTATGACTTAAGCTGTGCCTGATCAACAAGATAGTTTGGATCTTTGATATCCGTCACGGCCTCCTGCGAGAAATCCTGTGCTTGCAGGCAATAGACAAGTCCGACATTGCTATAGGCCTCGGCATAGTCGGGGTTGGCCTCAATAGAACGCTTATAGTACACCAAAGCATCGTTGTAGTGCTTCATACTTTGGTAGAGGAAGCCTTTGACAAAGAGGTAATAATAGTTACCTGGGGCTTTTGCCAACATGCCGTTGGCAAACTCTAACGCCTCACCGTAGTTGTTCTGACTACCGTAATAGTCGATGAGGTTGGCGAAGAAATAGTCGTCTTGAGGATACTTTTCAATACCTCGTTTTAATGTCTCAATCCAAGCAGTAGTGTCGGCAACTTGTTTGTGGGCCTGTGCCAAAAACTCCATGGCATACTGCCCTACTGTGGCATCGTCTTCTGCATAAGGAGCGTATTTCAACACATTGGCATAATCACCCACACGCACAGCTGCAAGACTTGCATAATAAGCCACTTGCGAGAAGACAGAATCGCGTAGTAACAAGTTATCCTTAGCAAACATATCGCTCAAGGTAGCATCAACATATGTACTGAAGAAATCAAGCGCACGTAAGAAGTACTCTGTATTGCCTTCGGTAGCTTGGTTATAATAATAGATACCTCCGTTTAGAAGGTTGCCCTTATCAGCCAAAATGGCACGTTGGTTATCTTTGCGGTATTTGTTGATTTTGCCGGGTTTTGTCTGGAGTTGAGCCAGTGAATCACAACGCAAGAAATACTGTGTCATAGACAGAACACTGTTATAAATGGTTATTGTGTCGTATGGTTTGCGCAGATAGGCGTTCTCCATCTGCAGTTCGGCTTTTCTCTGCTGTACCTTGCCAGCCACATGCCAGGTCTCGGCAATGTTCTTGGTGGTTTCATTCTCAATGATTTTGTCCACCAGATTCTGTAGCTCTTTCACATCTCCGTTCTTGAGCATGGCCTTGGCCTGCTTTAAAGCATCGGTCTGTGCATGTGAGAGACAGCATGAAATAGTTATCAGAAAAAAAATAGAAAGTAGTTTTCGTACCATATTTATATATATATATTAACAGCGTCCTATAGAAAAGCGAACTTTGGACAATTTCAATTAACAAAAAACATTCAAATAAAGGAACCCCAAAAGTGTATGCTTCCGGGGTTCCCAAACTTATAGATATACCCGCTTTCAAGCGGTGATAAGTTCATTAATAAGCCTGTTGTAACTCGTTATACTTATCTTCCATTTTTAAGTTGTAATAAACGCTACCTAAAGCCTGCTTCCACAAACTGATATTGTCTGGAGCCAACTCGCGAGCTTTCTCTAAGTAAGGCATTGCCTTCTCGTAGAAACCACGCAGTGTTTTTGCATCATCTGCAAACTTAGGATCGTTAGGATTAGAAGATGCAGTTTCTGAGAAATCCTGAGCCTTCAGTACATATGACTTACCAAGTTCGCTATATGCCTGTGCATATTCAGGGTTCTTTTGAATTGCCTGCTCGTACTGCTCAATAGCCTTGTCATCGTTCTTCTGTTGTGAGTAGAGGAAACCCTTTACATAGTTGAAGAAATAGTTGCTTGGATCTTTGGCAATCTGCTGATCAGCGAAAGCCTGAGCCTCGTCATACTGATCCTTAGAAGTGTAATAGTCAATCATGTTAGCAAAGAATGATTGGTTGCCAGGGAACTTATCCAAAGCACTTTTCAACACGCTCAGCATCTGATCGCTCTTATTCTGCTTTTTCAATGCCTCAATGAGGAGCTCAGTAGCAGCCTGACCATTCTCTGGGTCGCTCTGACCGAAAGGAGCATACTTCTCAACAGATGCATAATCTTCAACGCGCAAACCAGCCAAAGCAGCATAGTAAGCAATGGTAGCCAACTGAGGATCAGCAGCCAAATTATCTTTAGCAAACATCGGAGCGTTAGCCAAGTCAACATATGTACCGAAGAAATCAAGAGCCTTTGCATCGGTGCCTTCCTCTGAAGAGTTGAACATACCAATACCACCGTTTATCAGGTTACCCATATCAGCCTTGATAGCTGAAGCCATTTTAGATGTAAAAGAGTTCATCTTGCCCTTCTGATCTGGCAACTGGTCAGCCTTCAAAAAATACTTCACCATCTGAAGTGCTGCATCGTGCATAGCTGCCTCATCAAAATTCTGACGCTTAACCTGGTTCTCCAGCTGCTTAGCACTCTTCTTCTGTTGGATCTGACCCGCTGCATACCAGGTGTCAGCCAAATTAGCAGTCTCTGGGTTGTTCAGAGCCTGCTGGATCAATGATTCTGCTGTAGCAAAATCACCCTTGTTACCAGCTTTAGTAGCATTTTTAACGGCGTCCATTTGCGCAAACGCACCACCTGCTACCAAAACAAAAGCCATTGATAAAAATAACTTCTTCATAAAATTAAAAAAAATTAATTAATTATTACTTTCATTCATCACTATTATCTATCTCAATCTGAACATCTTCCTGAGAAGAATTATCAGACTGGATATCACTCATTTCATTAATATTGTTCTCTATCTCCTCTTCTTCTGACTCAGACATAACCTTGCAAACAGAGCCAATCTCGTCGTTACGCTTCTCTAGGTTGATAAGCTTCACTCCCTGAGTAGCACGACCCATGATTCTCACATCGGCAACCTTCAGGCGTATGGTGATACCTGACTTATTAATAATCATCAAGTCATTTTCTTCAGTAACTGTCTTAATCGTCACCAACTTGCCTGTCTTTTCAGTGATATTAAGCGTTTTAACACCTTTAGCACCACGGTTAGTCTTTCGATAGTCTTCAATATCAGAACGCTTGCCGTATCCTTGCTCGGAAACCACCATGATGGTCTCGTTTTCAGAATCTTTTACACAAACCATGCCAACAACTTCATCCTGTCCATCATCATCAAGGGTCATGCCCCTTACACCTGTCGCAGTACGCCCCATTGGACGAACTAATGTCTCGTTAAATCGGATAGCACGACCATTCTTGTTGGCCATGATGATTTCGTTGTCACCATCAGTAAGGCGTACCTCTATAACCTTATCACCTTCCAGGATATTGATGGCATTGACACCATTCTGTCGTGGACGAGAGTACTCTGTCAGGCTGGTCTTTTTTATGGTACCGTTCTTAGTACAGAAAACTATAAAATGAGAATTGTTAAACTCGGCATCTGCCAAATTCTTCACACGCAAGTAAGCTGTCACCTTGTCATCTGGTTCAATGTTCAGCAGGTTCTGAATGGCACGACCTTTAGAAGTCTTGCTCTCCATAGGAATCTGATATACCTTAAGCCAGTAACAACGACCCTTTTGGGTGAAGAACATCATGGTGTTGTGCATCGTAGCCGGATAAATATGCTCAACGAAGTCTTCGTTACGCGTATTAGAGCCCTTTGAACCGACGCCACCTCTGTTCTGCGTACGGAACTCATGCAATGATGTGCATTTAATGTAACCCATGTGAGAGATGGTAATCACCACTTCATCATCCGGATAGTAATCCTCTGGATTGATATCTCCATCCATCAAGCTAATTTCCGTCTTACGCTCATCACCATATTTTTCTTTCACTTCAATCAGTTCGTCCTTGATGACTTTACGGCAAACCTCCTCATCTGAAAGAATCAATTCATAGAACGCTATTTTCTCTTCAATTTCTTTATATTCTGCATGCAACTGCTCCTGCATCAGTCCAGTGAGTTGACGTAAGCGCATCTCAACAATGGCCTTCGCCTGAATCTCATCAAGCTCAAAACGCTTCATCAATCCTTCAATAGCATCGTTAGGCGACTTGGCTGCTCGGATGATATGTACCACCTCGTCAATATTGTCGCTGGCAATGATTAGACCTTCAAGGATATGTGCTCTCTCGCGTGCCTTAGCTAAGTCAAATTTAGTGCGGCGTATCACTACTTCGTGACGATGTTCGATGAAGTATTTTATCATGTCGCGTAGAGTCAGCAAACGTGGCCTACCATGTACCAATGCTACATTGTTAACGCTGAAGGAGGTCTGCAACTGCGTCAGTTTGTATAATTTATTTAATAAGACATTAGCATTGGCATCTCTTTTAACATCTATTACGATACGCATACCCTCACGGTCGCTTTCATCGTTAGCATTGGCAATACCATCAATTTTCTTGTCGTTAGCCAAGTCAGCAATGTATTTGATAAGTTCGGCTTTGTTGACACCGTAAGGAATTTCACTGATGACAATCTTGTCATGAGTAGCACCCGTCTCTATATCGGCCTTTCCACGTACCACAATTCGTCCCTTACCCGTTTCGTATGATTCACGAATGCCATTGGTGCCCAAAATGATGCCCCCCGTTGGGAAGTCAGGCCCCTTGACATACTGCATTAATTCTTCAACTGTGATATTGTTGTTATCAACATATGCCACACAAGCATCAATCACCTCGCTCAGATTATGGGTAGGCATATTGGTAGCCATACCCACAGCAATACCAGAAGCACCGTTTACCAGCAAGTTAGGTATGCGGGTTGGCATGACAGTTGGTTCAAACTCTTCATTGTCGAAGTTGGGCTGCATATCAACGGTATCCTTGTCAAGATCCTGCATCATTTCCTCACCCAACTTACGTAAGCGGCATTCTGTGTATCGCATAGCCGCCGGTCCGTCACCATCGACAGAGCCGAAGTTGCCCTGACCATCCACCAACATATAGCGTAATGCCCATGGTTGTGCCATACGAACCAACGCACCATATACGGATGAGTCTCCATGTGGGTGGTACTTACCAAGCACCTCACCTACCACACGGGCGCATTTCTTATACGCCTTGTCGGAGGTATTACCAACTTGTTTCATACCATATAGGATTCTACGATGTACAGGCTTGAAGCCGTCTCTTACATCTGGGAGGGCTCGGGCCACAATCACAGACATAGAATAGTCTATGTATGAGGATTTCATCTCCTCCTCGATATTTACCTTTATAATTCTGTCTTGATTAATCATCTTGTTATATAAAATAGTACAAATAATGGCTTTATATAAAAAACCGTGTAAAATTACTACTTTTTTGTGACATACGAAAAGGTTTTTGGTAAAAAAATATTTTGGCACATTATTTGTTACATTCATACAAGGATATGAAACAATTTCGTATCTTTGCAAGACAAATAATTAAGATTTAACCAAGACGAGAATTATAGGTAAATGGAGAACAGATTTTCTGAGAGAATAACTAACATTGTAAACTTTAGCAGAGAAGAGGCCAACAGACTCAAAAACAACAATATATCACCTGAGCATCTGTTACTGGGTATTCTACGTGAAGGAAACGGAAAAGCAATAGAACTACTAAAAAAACAAAATGTAGATTTATTAGAACTGAAGATTCATCTGGAAGATACGCTAAGACTTATTGCAATAGAGGGATTGCCAGCAATTGTTGATTTGCCGCTCAATGCAGAGGCAGGACGAATTATGCGCATAAGTTTGCTGGAAGCTCGCCTATTAAAGAATGAGCTGGTGGATAGTGAGCATCTGTTGCTGGCCATTCTGAAAGACAATAACACAGATGCAGCCAGTATATTGACTGAATGCGGACTCAACTACCAGAAGACATTGAATCTTATACAGCAGAAACAGACCAACATACAGAATGGCATGGGTTATACAGAAGATGATGACCTTGAGGATGATGAAGATAACAGCTACAAGAAACCAAGTAACCCCATCGGGAATCAACACCATACACAACAAACAACATCGACTCAACACACACAGAAAGACACGCCTGCGCTGAACAATTTCGGCACAGACATCACCAAGGCTGCTGCCGAAGGTAAGTTGGATCCAGTAGTAGGTCGTGAGAAGGAGATTGAGCGTGTGGCACAGATACTGAGTCGCCGCAAGAAGAACAACCCAATTCTAATAGGTGAGCCTGGTGTCGGCAAGTCAGCCATCGTTGAAGGTTTGGCCATGCGCATCGTACAGCAAAAAGTATCACGTATGCTATTCAACAAACGAGTAGTGATGCTTGACTTGGCAGCAGTTGTGGCCGGTACAAAATATCGTGGACAGTTTGAGGAGCGTCTGCGTACCATCATGAAGGAACTGCAAAGCAATCCTGATATCATTTTGTTTATAGATGAGATTCATACAATTATAGGGGCTGGTGCCGCATCGGGTTCGATGGACGCTGCCAATATGTTAAAGCCTGCTTTGGCAAGGGGTGAAGTTCAATGCATTGGTGCCACGACAGTGGATGAATTCAAGAAAACCATAGAGAAAGACGGAGCACTTGAACGTCGTTTCCAGAAGGTGATGGTTGAGCCTACTACTCCAGAGGAAACACTACAAATCTTGCAGAACATCAAAGTAAAATATGAGGATCATCATAACGTAACCTTCACCAGCGACGCCTTGTTGGCATGCGTAAAACTGACAGATCGTTATATCACAGATCGACAGTTTCCTGACAAGGCTATTGATGCTATGGACGAAGCAGGATCACGTGTACACCTGACCAACATCAGTGTACCGATTGAAATTGAGGAGAAGGAAAAAGAAATCGCAGCAGCCATTGAACAAAAAGCTGAGGCGGTGAAAGAGCAGAACTACGAACTTGCTGCCAGCTATCGTGACAAGGTGAAAGACCTCTCAGTAGAGTTAGATACCATGAAGGCTGACTGGGAAAAGAGTATGAAAGACAACCGCATGGAGGTGGATGCACAACAAATAGCAGACGTAGTTTCGATGATGTCTGGTATTCCTGTTCAAAAACTGGCTCAGTCCGAGGGTGTTCGTTTGTCTGGCATGAAAGAGATACTGAAACATCATGTGATAGCACAAGACGATGCCATAGATAAGGTCACGAAAGCCATATTACGAAGTCGTATCGGACTAAAGGAGCCAAATCACCCTATAGGCACATTCTTGTTCTTGGGTCCTACAGGTGTGGGCAAGACATACCTGGCACAGCAACTGGCGCAATTTATGTTTGGCTCGACAGATGCTTTGATACGTGTTGACATGAGTGAATATAACGACCAGTTCAATGTGTCGCGACTGATTGGCGCGCCTCCAGGCTATGTGGGATATGATGAAGGCGGGCAACTAACTGAGAAGGTGCGGCGTAAGCCCTATTCCATCATCTTGCTTGACGAGATTGAGAAGGCTCACCCTAAAGTATTCAACATCTTGCTACAGTTGTTAGATGAAGGCAGACTGACTGACAGTTTTGGCAGAACGGTGGACTTTAAGAATACTGTTGTAATTATGACTTCCAATATTGGAACACGCCAGTTGAAGGATTTTGGTGGGGGTATTGGCTTCAATGCCCATGAGCGTGCCAACGACAAGGAGTATTCACGCAACGTAATTCAGAAGGCCTTAAACAAGCAGTTTGCCCCTGAGTTCTTAAACCGCATTGATGAGATTATCATTTTTGACCAGTTGTCTGAGGATGCTATCTTACGCATTGTTAACTTAGAATTGGCAGCACTTAATAAGCGCATCGAAAATATTGGTTATAAATTGGTTATTGATGAACATGTGAAGCAATACTTAAGCAAGAAAGGTTACGATGTCCAATTTGGAGCCAGGCCACTGAAGCGTGCTATTCAAAGCTACCTGGAGGATGAATTGTCTGAGTTGATTGTCAACGAGAACATTCCTGAAGGGGCAACTATAACGGTGGCATACGATAGCCAGATTGACAAGTTAACGTTTACCTATTGATTACCTCATTTTTAATTTTATAAGACATTATGTCAGTCGGTAACGGCTGGCATTTTTTTTGACAGTAATGGATAGACACTCCCTATACTCTTTATCCTTTTGATTGGAGATATCTCAAAGAGACATAGGGATTACGGTTTTAATGATGATTATAATTTAAATATCAAGTAATATGCAAAAAGGTAATATTGGTGTAACCACCGAGAACATTTTCCCCGTTATCAAAAAGTTTTTGTATAGCGAGAATGAGATTTTTCTGCGTGAACTGGTATCTAATGCCGTTGACGCAACCCAGAAAATAAAGACCCTGGCATCAATGGGTGATTTCAAAGGTGAACTAGGCGACCTGACCATTGAGGTAAAGTTAGACAAGAAAACTATTACTGTCTCTGATCGTGGTATTGGTATGACAGCCGAGGAAATTGATAAGTATATCAACCAGATAGCCTTCTCTGGAGCTAATGATTTCTTGGAGAAGTATAAGAACGATGCCAACGCCATTATAGGTCATTTCGGTTTGGGTTTCTACTCTGCCTTTATGGTGGCCAAGAAGGTGGAAATAATCACTAAATCTTGCAAGGAAGGGGCACAAGCAGTAAAATGGACCTGCGACGGCAGTCCTAAGTTTACCTTGGAAGATACAGACAAACCTGGTAGAGGTACAGATATCGTGTTATATATCGATGACGATTGCAAGGAATTCCTTGAGGAAAACCGCATTGATGGCTTGCTGAAGAAATATTGTCGCTTCTTACCTGTACCAGTGGCATTTGGAAAAAAGAAAGAGTGGAAAGACGGAAAACAGGTAGAGACCAAGGAGAATAACATCATCAACGATACTACACCGCTGTGGACACGTACTCCATCAGAGTTAAAGGATGAGGATTATAAAAAGTTCTACTCTACGCTCTACCCTATGTCTGACGAACCGCTGTTCTGGATTCACCTGAACGTGGACTATCCGTTCAATCTCACGGGTATTTTGTATTTCCCGAAAGTTAAGAGCAATGTGGAACTGAACAAGAACAAGATTCAGCTGTATTGCAACCAAGTATATGTAACTGATTCAGTGGAAGGTATAGTTCCAGACTTCCTGACGTTACTACATGGTGTACTGGATTCTCCTGATATCCCTTTGAATGTGTCACGCTCTTATCTCCAGAGCGACGCGAATGTCAAGAAGATTTCCACCTATATTACTAAGAAAGTTTCAGACCGTTTGCAGGATATATTTAAGAAAGACCGCAAGCAGTTTGAGGAAAAGTGGAATGACTTAAAGATATTCATTGACTATGGTATGTTAACACAAGAGGATTTCTACGACCGTGCTAAAGATTTTACCCTATTTACTGATACAGATGGTAAGTGTTATACTTTCGATGAATATAAGACATTGATCAAAGACAACCAGACAGACAAAGATGACAATCTAATTTACCTGTACGCCAACAACAAGGATGAACAATACAGTTTTATCGAAGCTGCCACCAACAAGGGCTACAATGTGTTGCTGATGGATGGTCAATTGGACATTGCTGTCGTGAGCATGTTAGAACAGAAATTTGAGAAATGCCGTTTCACACGTGTGGATAGCGATGTCATCGACAACCTGATTGTAAAGGAAGATAAGAAAGCCAATACATTGAGTGGCATTCAGTTGGAAGCCATCAATACCATTTTCAAGATGCAAATGCCTAAGTTGGCTAAAACTGAGTTTGAAGTAATGACACAGGCTATGGGTGAAAACAACATCCCTGTCATCATTACCCAAAGCGAATATATGCGACGCATGAAGGAGATGGCCAACATTCAGGCGGGTATGAGTTTTTATGGCGAGATGCCAGATATGTATAATGTGGTATTAAACAGCGATCACCAGTTAGTAAAAGATATCATCAGTGATGAGGAAGCTAACTGTCAGGCTAACATACTGCCAATCCAGCACCAAATAGATGAAGTGACAAAGCAGCGCAATGAGCTGAAAGATATGCAGAAAGGAAAGAAAGAAGAGGAGATTTCTCAAGTAGACAAAGACAAGCTAAGCGATTTTGATAAGCAGTGGGATGAGTTGAAAAAGAAAAAAGAAGCTGTGTATGCCGATTATGCAAACAAGAATCAGCAAGTGAAACAGCTCATCGACTTGGCACTGTTACAAAACGGCTTGCTGAAAGGTGAGGCTTTGAGCAATTTCATTAAACGAAGCATTGAATTAATGAAATAAATGAATAAAAAAAACTGCGAATAAACATTGTCAATTCAAAAAAAGTATGTAAATTTGCAGCCGTCAAAACAAGAACGGAATGGTTCCGTAGCTCAACTGAATAGAGCATCTGACTACGGATCAGAAGGTTGTGGGTTTGAATCCCGCCGGAATCACTCCTTAATAATTGGATTAGACGAATACGGATGGTTCCGTAGCTCAACTGAATAGAGCATCTGACTACGGATCAGAAGGTTGTGGGTTTGAATCCCGCCGGAATCACATGATAAAAAATGGAGACAGGAAGTTCACTTTCAAGTCTCCATTTTTTGTAGGTGAGATAAGTCTGTAACTGGTAGAATATTGTGTTTATGGAAAATCAAGTAGTTTTTATTGTAGTGATGGGATTCATCATCTCATTGTTAACACAGCTGGCCAACAAATTGCGTATAGCCTACCCAGTTTTGCTTGTATTGGCTGGCTTGTTTCTTAGTTTTATTTCGGGTATGCCTGACATTAATATGGATCCCGCTCTCATTTTCTATATATTCTTACCACCTTTGCTATTTCAGTCATCCTATGCCATTTCTCTTAAAGAGATGTGGCAGTGGAAACGAGTAATCTTAAGTTTCGCCTTCTTAGTGGTTCTGCTAACCGCTGTCGGTGTAGGATTGATAGCCAGTTGGATAATACCAGGAATGACGTTGGCGATGGGTATGGTTTTGGGAGGTATCGTTTCATCGACTGATGCAGTAAGTGCCACTACCATTATGCAACAGGTTAAAGTACCCAGCCGCATTGCGACCATACTGGAAGGAGAAAGCCTACTTAACGACGCTTCCTCCTTGATTGTATTCAGTTTTGCTTTATTGGCTGTACAAACTGGTCATTTCGAGATACAACATGCATTGCTCAGTTTCATTTGGATGGTAGTTGGAGGAGCAATTATTGGTATTGTTATTGGAATAGGGTTTGTTTATCTTCATAAGGTTTTTCCTGCCGAAACGAATGTCACGATCGTATTTACTTTGATAGCGCCATTCTTGATGTATATAGCTGGTGAATCAGCCAGCGCATCAGGTGTATTGAGTGTAGTATTTGGCGGATTCTATATGGGTCAACATACCAAAGACCTTGACAGCAAGGCAAGATTGTTAGGAAGTAGTGTGTGGAGCAACACTGCCTTTGTGTTGAATGGTTATGCTTTTTTGCTGATTGGCTTAAACTTACGTGAGATTGTGAATGCTTTTGAAAGCGATGGTATAGGCATCATGGAAGCTACTCTCTATGCGCTATTCATAACATTAATAATCATGACTTTACGAATACTTAATGCTTATCTGGCCATTCCAATAAGTAAATGGCGCCGGAAAGAATTGGGGATTAATCAGAAAATGATTATCGACTCTCCCACCTCTTTCATTGTAGGATGGTGCGGCATGAGAGGTGTAGTGTCGTTGGCAGCCGCACTTTCAATTCCTTTTACCTTACCTGGTGGAGAAGCCTTACCTCATCGCAGCATTATTTTATATTGCACTTTCATTGTAATCCTTACTACCCTCTTATTGCAAGGTCTTACATTGCCCCTACTTCTAAAATGGATTCACTTTCCAAAGTACCATGACAATCTCGACACCAATGAGGCGAGTATTGTTATTCGCAAAGGTTTGGCTGAATGTGGTCTGCGCTACCTACAAGACCATCCATCAGACACAGAAAACGATGTCGTGTTGCACAACATCGTGGAACATTGGCAGGCATTGGCCGAAGAATGTGCCACAGAATCGCTGCTTAACTCTGCTGGACAAACTTACCATAAGATACTAGAAGCGCAACGCAACTACCTATATCAATTGAATCGTGAGCGTCCTGATATCGATAAAGAACTGATACGACATTTCATACGCCGTATTGATTTAGAGGAAGAGCTTATAAGAAATGACTGACCAGACACGAGGAACTTTCATAAAAAGAAAAACGAAAACAGAGCAGGAGTAAATTCTGCCCTGTTTTCGTAGGGACGAACGGGCTCGAACCGATGACCTTTGCAATGTGACTGCAACGCTCTAAACCATCTGAGCTACGCCCCTAACACATGTTTAACTTAAAAACGTGCAAATGTACAAGTTTTTCTGAACCTGACAAAATTAAAAACATATTTTTTATTGGTATCCTCAAATATCACTCACTACTGTCCTTCCAAAAGGAGTTAAAGCTATACCAGCAAACTTGAAATGCTGCAAACCAAATGGAATACCTATAATAGTGATGCAAAGCAATATGCCAAAAAACAAATGGGTAATGCAGATGGGCAATCCTGCAAAAAGCCAGAGAATATTCATGATGGTGCTCAAACACCCAGGTTGTCCTGGCAACAGATCTACCCTACTCCCAAATGGCCATAACATTAATACACCCAACTTGAAAGCTTGCAGTCCAAATGGAATACCTATAATAGTAATACATAGTACTACCCCTGCAGTAAAATACTCAAAAGCGGTCTCTAATCCACCTACTAAAAGCCAAAGAATATTACCTATCAATTTCATAATACATCATGATTTTTAATGACAAAACAACGGCAACTGTCTTCCCAGACTGTTGCCGCATTACATTTTCTTGCTTTACTATAATCAACTAAAAGTTAAATTAACCGCCTAAATATAGTGATAAATCTGTATATCACCAAATAATTAAGCAAATAAATACTTTTTTTTATATTAGCATACTTTTACCATAGCAGCCAGTCGCTTGCATTTATCACGCAACGGTACTAAATCACTGCCCAATGGCGCAGAAGCCAACATCACTCCCATCCTTCTGTGAAGTCTTGCTACAGGTTTGCCAAAAATGCGCAAATCAGTATCATCTTCTTTCAGGGCATCTTCTATTCCTGTATATTCAGGCTGAGACTGCTTTATAATATCTGACAGAATAACAGCACTTGCCCCACAACGCAACTGCTTGATTGCTGGTATCGGCAATCCTAAAACGGCACGGGCATGCAACTCAAATTCGCTGAAATTCTGACAGCCACTCAATGTAACCATACCAGTATCATGTGGACGTGGAGAAAGCTCTGAGAAATATACACCATCTTTTTCGCTGATAAAGAACTCAACGCCCCAGATGCCAGCACCTGTTAATGCACCTGTTACCTTAGCAGCCATATCTTGAGCTGCTTTCAGGTGTTCTGGCTTCATTAGCATAGGCTGAAAACTCTCCCGATAATCACCACTGATCTGAACATGGCCAATAGGAGCACAGAACAGCGTAGGCGCATTTTTCTGGGTAACAGTTAGCAAAGTTATCTCATAATCGAAATGAATGAACTGCTCTACAATTACCTCCTTGATATCGCCACGAGCTCCCTCACTTGCCTCTTTCCATGCTTGCTCTAAATCTTCGGCTTTCTTCACCACCGATTGACCATGACCAGAAGATGACATCAACGGTTTGATTACACATGGGAAACCAATTACTGCAGTTGCCTCTTTCAGCTCATCGAGGTTTTTAGCATAACGGTAGTTGGCTGTCTTAACACCCAATTCTTTTGCTGCCAAATCTCGAATGGCTTTGCGGTTCATGGTATAGTTTACCGCACGAGCACTTGGAACCACCTGTATTCCTTTTTTCTCGAAATCAAAAAGACGTTCAGTACGAATGGCCTCAATCTCAGGCACAATTATATCAGGCTGATGTTTTTCTACCACCTTTTGTAAAGCATCCCCATCGAGCATACTAAATACTTCACATTCGTCAGCCACCTGCATCGCAGGTGCACCAGCATAAGCATCGCAAGCCACCACATGCTGCCCTAAACGCTGCATCGCAATGGTAAACTCTTTGCCGAGTTCACCTGAACCTAATAACAATATCTTTTTCATTGATGTGCTTCTCTTAATAAATCGTTAACTACTTTAACTGGGTTGAAGGTGGATACTGGTACCTCTACAAAGATGGTATTCCAATCGCTCATGGCCCCATTCCACAAACCAGGCAACTCGAGTGCCTTCAACTCGCGACCATTCTTGGATTTCTGAGAAATAAAGCCAGTAGCCTTATCAACATAATTTGGCAAGTTGAACTTGTTACCCTTGAAATCCTTGATAGCACAAACCAAATCAACAGGATTGAAATGAGTACCCTTTTCAAACAACGCCTTTTTCTCTGGGTCGTTCATGTCAATTTGCGAACTCTCGAGGATTTGTGATGAGATGGTACCATCAGGATTGTATGCCAAGAACGGACCACCGCCAGGCTCACCCAGATTCTTCACCATCCCACATACACGCATTGGACGGTTCAGTTTTTTCTTCAAATATACCACTAGTTCAGAATCTTCCAAATTCTTGGTCTCTGGATTCTTGCAGAACAGTTGTTTCTGAACAAACTGCAGGATATTGAGCACCTGGTCATGAGTGTATTTACCACTTTCTAAAAGTTGTAAATAGCTGAATGCTTGCTGCTGCAAAGTTACTAACACACCTGCCAGTATCTTTTTGTAGATCACAGTATCACCTTTCATGCGATCGCTAGTAACATTATCAATATTTTTAATGAACACAATGTCGGCATCCAAATCGTTCAGGTTCTCAATCAAAGCACCATGACCACCTGGACGGAACAGCAATTCGCCATTCTCTTCACGGAACGGCTGGTTGTTTATATCCACAGCAATAGTATCGGTACTAGCTTTCTGCTCAGAGAATGAAATGTCATACTCCACACCATATTTATCAGCATAAGCATCAGCCTTCTCTGCTACTTTAGCTACAAAGAGTTTACGATGTTGTGGAGAAACTGTAAAGTGCACACTTACCTTTCTGCTTTTGTTGGCTGCATAAAGAGCCCCTTCCACCAAGTGTTCTTCCAACGGAGTACGATTACCTTGCTCATAACTATGAAACTTTAGCAAACCTTTGGGCAGATTACCATAGTTCAGTCCTTCCTCCTTGAGCAAAGCTGCTACCACTTTCTTGTAACTACCCTCAGCAATTAAAGCCTCAATGCCCTTGCCATATAAACGTTGGCAAGCGTTGTCTAGATCGTCATAGAAAGCAAACTTACGAATATCAGCAAAGAATTTCTGCTCATAAGCTTTGGTAGGTGCATCGTAATCGGCATCAAGGAATGCAAATAAATCCTTGAACATGCGACTAGCAGCACCTGATGCAGGAACGAATTTCACCACTCGCTTGTCAGTCATAGTAGAGGTATAAACATCCCATGCCTTCAAATAAGCATCTTGATTATTGGGAGAAAGCTTCATGATTCCATTATCCACCGATGCTGCAGCATACAGCTTCAGGAATGGGAAACCATGCTCGAAACAAGCCAGTTCTTCGGCCAGTTTTCCCTCGGAAATGCCTTTCTTCTTCAGCAAATCCTTGTCTTGTTGAGTTAATGTCATATCGGTTAGCTTTAAATTATATTTCTTAAGTAGCAAATATAAGAAAAATTCTGCAGATTACCACCTTCATGATGGATAAAAATCACGTTCATATTCATTTTTTTCGTGTTGACACCGTGAAACCTTGTTTTAGTTAGTCAAAAAGACTATTTTTGTACACCTTATTATTATATATAGAAAAGAATGAGAATACAGTTTTTAATGTTTCCCATCATGGTGCTACTGGCAGTAATGTACATCTATTACCGCATCTGGCATATTCTTCCTTTCAGCCACCTATTGAAATGGGCCACCACTCTGATATTGTTTATGCCAGTATGTCTTTTTTGGGGTTACATGGCTTATAGAAGTACTAACACTTCGTTATGGATCAATCAGGTTATATCTACAGTAGGTACATCTTGGATGATTATCCTGCTTTACCTCTTGATGATCTTCTTGGTGATTGACATAGCCCGTTTGCTGATTCCTGCCATACGACCTTGGTTTATCAACAGTTATTATGGAACTATTGGCATTGCAGCTTTCCTCATCATTACCTTCGTTGGAGGCAACTTGTGGTATCATCACAAGGTGCGTGTACCTCTGAACATACAAATTGAAAAGCCAATGTCACCCATCAAGGTGGTTGGCATCAGTGATCTACACTTGGGTTATACCATCGGAAAAAAAGAATTGAGTCAGTGGGTGGACATGATTAACAAGGAGAAACCAGACGTGATACTGATAGCAGGCGACTTAATTGACAGCAACATCGTACCTGTTGAGCAACAGAAAATGTATGAAGAGCTGAGCCGATTGGATGCTCCGTTAGGCATATATGCCAGCTTAGGCAACCACGATTATTATGCAGACAATGACAAAAGTGAAGCGTTCATTAAAAAATCAGGCATCCGACTATTGAAAGATGAATCCGTGTTATTAAACAATGCTTTCTATGTGGTAGGACGGGATGACCGCACCAATGATGTGAACCGTAAATCGGTAATTGAGCTAACAAAGAACCTTGACCACACCAAACCAATTTTACTGATTGACCACCAACCTTATCATTTAGACAGATCTGCAGCTGCAGGAGTAGATTTCCAACTATCTGGGCACACACACCGAGGACAAATATTCCCTATCAATCTGGTGACCGATCATGTATATGAGAAATCGCATGGATACCTACAGAAAGGAAATACACATATATATGTCAGTTCAGGCATCGGACTCTGGGGTGGAAAATTCCGCATAGGCACCCAAAGTGAATACCTCGTGTTGGAAATGAGCGGCAAATAAAAAAAAGGATGCGCTTACTAGCTCATCCTTTTATTCTCAATACGCCATGAAATATTGCTTGCCATTTTCTTCAATCATACCAATACGATCTTCTCGAGCAAGCCATCCAATAGCGTAAGCCAGATCTGTAGCATGAAGTTTTGTCTGCACTATCATGTCGATAAATGTCATTCGACTTGCCGCTTTCTTCAATATATTCCAAACTAATCTGGCATTTTTCGCAATTTTATCAGCGTTCATGGTATTAACTCCTTTCGTTAACTATCGTGTTTACTTGATTTCTCCTTAAAGATAAGACTTATTTCAGTAGCAACCAAATTTTCTAAGGAAAAAAACGTATAATTTAATAAAATTGTTTCCGTTTATGCATTTTTAAACAGTTTGGTTGTTTTTTATAAACACTTTTCATTAATTTGCAGTCAATTTTACATTAGCACCATGACAGAACAGACATTCTTTTCCCCAGATGAGCACAAACTCTTTCTGGCGTTATATCATAAACTACTTAGACTGACAGGAGATTCATTCTTGCCAGTTGATACACGTATGCTTAAAGCACAACTGGTGAAAGCCATTGGTTCTGGCAAGATGACACGTGACATTTTCGGGTTACACCCAATACTCAAGAGTTTACAAACTGCCATCATAGTTGCTGATGAGATTGGCATGAAACGTGCTTCTGTCATGGGTATCATGTTACATGAGTGTGTTAGTTCTGGAACTTGCACTATCGAAGAAATAAACGATTGTTTTGGCTCAGATGTGGCAGGCATTGTAAGAGGACTTATTAGGGTACGTGAGTTATATTTTAAGAGTCCATCAATAGAATCAGAGAATTTCCGCAAACTGTTGCTGACATTTGCCGAAGACATGCGCGTGATACTCATCATCATTGCTGACCGTGTGAACATCATGCGCCAGATACGTGATGTTGAGAACGTAGAAGCTCGCTTACAAGTGGCTAACGAAGCGACCTATTTATATGCTCCTCTTGCCCACAAACTGGGACTTTATGCATTGAAGTCTGAGTTAGAAGACCTCTCACTGAAATATACCGAGCATGACATATACTATCATATAAAAGACAAGTTAAACGAGACCAAGAAGAGTCGTGATGCCTACATCGCCCGATTCATTGGACCATTAAAGAAGACACTCGAAGAGGCTGGATTGAAATTCCACATCAAGGGACGTACTAAGTCCATCCACTCCATCTACCAAAAGATGAAGAAACAAAAGTGCCCCTTCGAAGGTGTATATGATCTTTTTGCTATCAGGGTAATCTTAGATTCTCCCTACGATAAAGAGAAAATGCAATGCTGGCAAGTATATAGCATTGTAACTGATATGTACCAACCTAACCCTAAGCGCCTGCGCGACTGGCTTTCTGTGCCCAAGAGTAATGGCTACGAGTCGCTGCATATCACCGTGATGGGACCTGAAGGCAAATGGGTAGAGGTGCAGATTCGCACAGAACGTATGGACGAGGTGGCTGAGAGAGGTTTGGCTGCGCACTGGCGCTACAAAGGTATTAAAGGAGAGACTGGTCTTGATGATTGGTTATCATCAGTTCGTGAAGCCCTCGAGAGTTCTGAAGGCACAGGCTTGGAAGCAATGGATCAGTTCAAGATGGACCTTTATGAAGACGAGGTGTTTGTGTTCACCCCAAAGGGCGATCTGTACAAACTTCCCAAAGGTGCAACAGTGTTGGATTTTGCCTTTATGATACACACTAAACTTGGCTGCAGTTGCACTGGTGGCAAAGTAAATGGAAAGAATGTGCCTATCCGCCAGGAACTGAAAAGTGGTGATCAGGTTGAAATCATGTCATCATCTTCACAAACGCCGAAGCAAGGATGGCTCAAGATTGTAGTTACCTCAAAAGCCCGAACAAAAATCAAACAAGCTCTTAAAGAGACAGAAGCACGACAGAGTGCTTTTGCCAAAGAGGAACTGGAGCGCAAACTAAAAAACCGTAAGATTGACTTTGATGAATCTGTGATGATGAAGGTCATCAAACGTATGGGCTATAAAATTATTACCGATTTCTATCAAAATCTGGCAAATGGTACCATTGACACTAACACAATAATAGACGAATACTTAGAGCAACAGAGGCGTGAGACAGAAAATACAGAATCCCAAACACGTACAGCCGAAGGGTTTAGTTTGCAGAAAATAGAGGGCGAGGAGGAGAACAATCGTGAAGATGTACTGGTGATTGACCAGAACCTCAAAGGCATACAATACCAACTTGCTCAATGCTGTCACCCTATCTATGGCGATGACATCTTTGGCTTCGTAAGCATCAAACGAGGCATCATGATTCATAGAACTAACTGCCCTAACGCCCATGATATGCGTGAACGATATGGCTATCGCATTGTTAAAGCCCGCTGGGCTGGCAAGTCGATTGACTCGCAGTATCCAATTACCCTTATGGTGGTTGGAAACGATGATATAGGTATTGTTACCAACATTACCTCTATAATAAATAAAGAGGTGGGCATCAACTTGCGTAGCATAGGCATAGAAGCCAACGACGGTTTGTTCAGCGGACAACTCACTGTGATGGTGAGCGACACATCGAAGCTGAATGCCTTGATCAAAAAACTTAAAACCGTAAAAGGTGTAAAGAACGTTAGCAGATTATGAGATATAATTTTAAGAAACAACTGAAGAGTTTTACTTTTGCTTGGAAAGGTATCCTTACCTGTGCTGGACACGAGCAGAACATTACGTTCCATCTTGTTGCAGCAATTGTAGTCGTTGTCGCTGGTTTCTTCTTCAACATCACCCATACTGAATGGATGGTGGTGATGCTATGTATAGGCACAGTTATTACTGCCGAATTATTTAACTCAGCCATTGAAAGACTGGTTGATTTGGTCTCTCCGGAATGGCAAAAGATAGCGGGAGAAGTAAAAGATATAGCTGCCGGCGCTGTTTTAGTAACAGCTATCACAGCAGCTATTGTGGGTCTGATTGTGTTTCTTCCTTACGTGATTGCTCTTTTCTGATTTATCAGGGCCTTACTCGTTTCTGCTTGAAATACGGCCATGATACTGTAACAAACATCAGCACAGAAAGCAGTATGGTGATGACTCCAAACAGCAAATTGTTAGCTATTCTCTCTCCTTCAATCAGTCCTAAATCAAGTCCCGTTTGTGTAGCCAACTGCAAAGTGGTATTGGCTGTGCCACGTTGACAATGATGCGAAAGTTTAACGAATAGTCTAGTCAACGGAACACTCAATGCAGTCAGACCTACAACCATCAATAATCCTATCCAAGAATAAGGAGGAAGTAAATTCAGCAACATACCTATTCCAAACGACAGCAAACAAACATTTATTGCTGGCACCCAAGCCAAAGGAAGGAAGAAGCGGTCTATATTGAATAGCCCTACTCCAACAGGAGCCCTGAAAGCCACATAGATGCTAGTTACCATAATAAAACTGAGCAAAAAAAGCAACAAAGATATGATTACCAGATTATTAAAACCTAAATTTAAATAAACTGACGAAGAGCAGCATATACCTATCAATAAGCCTAAGGCTCCCGAAAAGGCATAGATACGATTCCCTACTCCACGACGATTGGACTGAGTAATATCTATACCTATGGTGATACCAGCAGTAGTTGCAATACCGAATGATGCTCCAGCAATCAGCATCAAAAGCATCACCTGCCAAACTTCAGTAGCCATGAGCCATCCACTAAAACAAAGAGCAGCTACTAAAGTGAACAGTAGTAACAGATATTTTCGTTTAAACACATCGCCAAGGAAAGCATGTAAAGGTCCCACCCCTATCATTCCTGCGACAAACAGCAAAAATAATATTGCCATTTCCTGTGTGTTCATTCCCATCAAATAACATTGAGCAGGCAAAACGGGCAATAAAGTCCATACTGCTGCATAAAGCAAAAAGTTAGAAATGCAAATACGCCAGAAATCCAGCGTCATTAATATATGAGTGCTTTCTTTCATTAAGTTCAATCAGTTTTTCAAAAGAAAAATCTCTGTAATCATATAAGATGTGATGACACAACGGAGCTATATCCTCAGCCTTATTGGTGGTGGCCAAACCTATCACGGTAGCCCCGGAAGCCAAGCCCGCCTTAAGTCCGTTGAAGGAATCCTCGAATACAAATGTGTGTGCTGCATCTGTTCTGAACGACTTCATTCCCAATAGATAGCAGTCCGGGGCTGGCTTCGATTTCGTAAACATCTCAGCAGTGAAGATGCGATCAAACAATTGGGGGATTTCAGGATGAGCGTCATACACAGCCGCCATCTTTCCCTCATCAGAACTGGTCACCACAGCCGTCATCACCCCGTTAGCCTTTAAATCGTGTATGAAATCTTCAAAACCGTCGATATAATCATATTGCATGTGCTGCTCGAAATACTTCAACTTGCCATCAATGGTTGTCCATTGGTCTTCACATCCTTTGAAATAAGTATTAAAGATTGTGGTCAGTGTCTGACCTTTTATAATCTGTTCCAGGTTTTCATGTTGCAGATATTCAACGCCTATTTGGTGCCAGAACACACTGTATTGTGACTCTGTGTCCATGACCACTCCATCGAAATCGAATAGTACCGAGAAGCTCTCTCTTGTATTCATAAAAACAATAGTAATCAAAAACCGGGTGCAAAGATAACAAGTTTTTTCGTATCTTTGCAACAAAATCATCAAAACAGTATCATTTATGGAAGAGAGCATCCGACAAGCTGTTACTACATTAAAACGTAATTTTGCTTATTTATGGTTTGCAGCCTTATTTATTATCATTTTAGGAGAGTCTGGTGGTTTTAGCCTTACAGGCGCTTATGCCGACAACGTTAAAGTGGTTTATTTCACTGAAACCATTGTTATCTTGCTTACCGCATGTTGTGTGCCAGCAGCCCTAAAGCTTTTTGCATGGATAAAGAAAAAAATAACTGATGTTGGTATTAGTATCGATACAGCTATGCGCGAGTATGTTACTTGGAGCAGCATAAGAGTAGTCTTGCTATCCCTTCCAGTTGTTGCAGGTATAGTTTGTTACTACCTGATGCAGAGTACCTCGTGCATCCTCTGTGCATGTATCGGTTTGACAGCCTCTCTATTTTGCGTGCCTTCTGAGAAGCAATTAAAGAAAGATTTAATGATTGATACATGATATTTGCACAGCAATAATCATTTTGTGCAGATTTTCAGCATCTTATGCACGATTAATTGTTAAATGTCCATAATTGTCGGTATTATTATTCTTTTTTCCTGTATCTTTGCAACCGAAATTTATAATAAATTATGGTAAGAGAATTATGAAAGCATTTGTATTTCCCGGACAAGGTGCCCAATCAGTAGGTATGGGCAAAGACCTCTATGAAAACAATCCTTTGGCAAAAGAATTATTTGAGAAAGCTAATGATATTCTTGGCTATCGTATCACAGACATTATGTTTGAAGGCACAGATGATGAATTAAAGCAAACCAAAGTTACACAGCCTGCTGTATTCCTGCATTCTGTTATTTCTGCCTTCTGTATGGGTGATAAGTTCAAACCAGAAATGACGGCTGGTCACTCGCTGGGTGAGTTCTCTGCACTGGTGGCAGCTGGTGCGCTCAGCTTCGAAGATGGACTAAAACTGGTGTATGCTCGTGCTATGGCGATGCAGAAGGCTTGTGAGGCACAGCCCTCAACTATGGCTGCCATCATCAACCTTCCAGATGAAAAAGTGGAAGAAATCTGTCATCTAATTTCAGAAGGAGGCCATATGGTGGTAGCTGCTAATTACAACTGCCCTGGACAGATTGTCATCTCAGGATCAATCGAGGGAATCAACAAAGCTTGCGAACTGATGAAAGCAGCTGGTGCAAAGCGCGCATTGCCACTCAAGGTGGGTGGTGCATTCCATTCTCCATTGATGCAACCAGCCAAAGAAGAATTGGAGGCAGCTATCAATGCTGCCAGCTTCAACACGCCCAAGTGTCCTATTTACCAGAATGTGGATGCTAAGCCCCACACTGATCCAACAGAAATCAAAGCTAATCTGGTAGCACAGCTTACTGCTCCTGTACGTTGGACACAAATTGTAGAAAACATGTTGGCCGATGGTGCTGATGACTTTACAGAATGTGGCCCAGGCACCGTACTACAAGACATGATACGTCGTGTCAACAAAGATGTGTCAGCGCACGGTATTGTTGACTAAAACAGCATCTGTTCGTCTTCCAGCTCACATGTAGTGAAGCCCATTTCTCGGGCTTTATCTTGAGGAAAAGTAAAATAGGTGGCGTTTGCTTCAGTGCAGACCTCACCTTTTTCATTATATATGGTAGCCACAATATTGGCCATCCCCATGCGTTTCCATACCAAGTGAGCACGTAAGGTAATCATCGACTCGGTAGTCAGAATGGACTTGTGGTAGCGTACCTCCAGCTTGCTAGTCACCCCACTCGTTTGTAACTTACGAAACACTACCCATCCGCAGATCTCGTCAAGTAGCGTACTTTGAATACCTCCGTGCAAGGTATCAATCCATCCTTGGTAATGCATGGTAGGCTTCCAGAAACTTACAATATCGTCACCATCTTCATAGAATTCCATCTTCACTCCTATAGGATTGTCTGGACAGCAACCAAAACAATCGTAATGGTCTTTGTGCAACCATGGATTTTTTATCTTTTGCATAATCAATCAAATTTGAATAGATTTAGCAAATATAAGGATAATTATTCTTAACTTCGCAGCATCTAACCTAAAAAATAAGATTATGGATAAAAAAGTAAACGGACATGCAGCGGTGATTCTGGCCAATGCAATTTTTGGACTGGGTGTTCCTGTGACCAAATACTTACTTGAAGACTGGGTCACACCTATGGTTTACATGGCCCTTCGTTGCATTGGTGCCGCATTGATTTTCTGGCTAATAGCTGCTTCCTTACCCAAAGAGAAAGTTGAGAAGAAAGACCTGATTGTGATCATGCTGGGTGGTCTCACGGGATTTGTTATCTCGCAAACCCTTACTGCGTGGTCGCTGAACTATACCAGTCCTGTTTACTATTCCCTCATTGCCACACTGGTGCCTATAGGAACTATGCTGCTGGCTGCTGTATTTCTCAAAGAGGGCATCACGGGCATCAAATTGTTGGGAGTATGTTTGGGCATAGCGGGTGCTGCATTGTTGGTGTTGGTGAAATGGCAGGCAGAAGCTGGCAGCAATGATTTGCTGGGCATCTTCTTTGCTTTGTTGAGTCTGCTTACTTGGGTCATCTATCTGATCATCACCAGCAAGGTTTCTGCAAAATATAGTGCAGTTACACAAATGAAATGGACATTCCTCGTATCCACTATTGCCGTTTTGCCTTTTGCTTGGAATGAGTTCGGACAGACTAAGTTGTTCAGTGGTGATTATGGATTTAGCGAAGGACTGATGGGTATTGGTGGAATGGCCTTTATCGTGATTTTTGCAACAGTACTAGGCTATTTCATGATTCCATACGCCATGAAATACTTGCGCGCTACTACCGTTAGTATCTACACCAACCTGCAACCAATCGTTGCATCGCTCATAGCGATTGCCATTGGTCAGGATTTCTTTTCTTGGGACAAGCCTGTAGCAGCAGTGCTCGTGTTGGTGGGTGCATATTTAGTAACTCAGAAAAACGACTAGCTACCTTGAATCTTTATAAAAAAAATCCCCCTCTTTTTACAGGGGGGGACTTCTGTTTAATACACTTTTACCTATAACACTTTATCTAAAAATAATACTACTCATACTAATTACTGCGCATCTCTTTACTGCATCTCTCTCAACCACACATCAATGCCTGATTTGTCTGCATCCAGACGCTCCTTGATAGGCTTAATGTCAGTTTGACCAAAGTGATAAGGAATTAACACCTTCGGCTGTATCATCCAAGCAGCACGGATAGCTTGCTCCACCGTCATCGTGAAAGGTTGGTTCACTGGAATAAATGCCACATCAATCTGTTCATCCTTAAGGTTCGACATTTCAGGCACATCCTCAGTGTCGCCAGCTATGTAAATTTTCAAACCATCGATATTAAGCACATAGCCGTTACCCACACCTTTAGGGTGGAACTGCAGATGATCAGGAGTTGTGTTATAAGCAGGGACTACCTTTAGGGAGATATCTTTAGTAATGTTGCGCGTATCACCATTACGAAGCACCATACCTTTGTTTATTTGGTCGAAGCAACGCTGGTTCATAAATAGCAAGTTGTTAGGTTTGCTAATCAACTCAATAGTTTCTGGATTGAAATGATCCCCATGTTCGTGGGTAACTAGAATCAAATCACCTTTTGGAAACTTTGAATAGTCGGTACCGTAGTTAGGCACAGCATCTACATGAATCTCATAACCTTGATAGTCAATAGCCAATGTAGCATGCTTAATGAGCGTGATGTTTACGTCCTTGCCACTCTTTGTCTTAAAGGTTTCCACCTTGTAATCTTGCGCTGATACCGCTATAGCGGTAGCTAATGTCAACGCCATCATGATTGATTTTCTCATCTAAATTTAAATTATTAATAGTTTACCATTTTCTTCTTTCAGCTTTCCAGTTCTCACCAATTGGTTGATAGCCTTATTGGCAGCCAAATCTACATTAGATCCCTTACGGCTGAATCCTAACAAAGTTGCCACCACCTTCTTCAAATCCTCGCGAGGGATGGATATCTGTTGTTCAACCGCATAAAGGGCAGCATTCATCAACTCAATCAATGGAACATCCGAAATATCTCGTTTGGAATTCACCCTATAGTAAGAATAGTCGAATGCTACCACTTTGTCTATCCAATAAACATTATTCTTGCCATCACTTATTGGGTCAAGGTAGAAGCCAGGCAACAGCGAATCCACCAAACTTTGGAGACGAGGTGTCACACGTTGCATGTTCCACAAAAATGCAATGCGCTTGTAAAGATAATTATTGGTAACAGGTTGCTCCACTGAAATAATCTGTGTTAGCTGTTCCTTCACCTTGGCTACATTTTTAATGACACGCTCAGTGTCAGGCAGTCCCGTCGATGCCCTCAGCGAAGCAGTCTTATACACCTTTTCGCGTATATTCACAGCATTAACTATCGGCTCATCGGTCACGCTGAACAACTTCAACTGTACAGGCTGTTCCTCATCATACTTCTTTTTAGGTTCATCTGAATGTAACAAGTTGTAAATCTCTTCAAGTATGCTACCCAATACCCTTTCTTTGTCTTGGAACCAATCAACAGACCACACACGCATATAGTTCCAGTTCAGCATTCGTAATACATTAGGCTGACATATTTCACGATCACGAGTAGTCTTGGTATTGTAATAGTTCAAACCATCTGTTAGGATACCCATTAAATATTTGTCAGGATCACGAGGATCGACTATAGCCAAATCGATGCGGAAGTTAGACTTACCAACCATCTTATCTACTTGATAACCACGTTCCTCTAATGCAACAGCCAGTTCATTGATAATTTCGCTCGCTTGCATCTGAGCGGTACTAACAGTTGGCAATACCTGCATACCCTTAGCGGCAAACTCAAGGAATTTTTTCAACCCCACCACACCCTTGGCATTAGAACGACGCAGGTCAATCTGCTCAGCCTTCAAGGTAGAGAACACCATCATTTCATAACGTGCTCGTGACACAGCTACATTCAGTCGTCGCTCCCCACCTTCATTGTTCAGTGGTCCAAAGTTCATCGACACATGCCCGTTCTTATCGGGACCATAGCCCACCGAGAACAGAATAACGTCTCGTTCGTCACCCTGCACATTCTCCAAATTTTTGACGAAGATAGGTTCTTCACTTTGGTTAGACAACAATTCCAAATCAGGATGCTTGGTTAACTCCTCCTCCAAATAATCTTCTATCAGGCTTTGCTGCACCTTACTGAATGCAACGATACCAATGCTATATTTGCTCAGCTCCTCATCTGACAAACGTCTGATTACCTCCGACACAATCTCTCTGGCTTCAGCTGGATTACTGCGTGTGCGACCTTTATCATATGTACCTTCAATCTGCACCAGTGATACCTTTGACAAGCGGTCATCAATAGATGGGAAGGTATATAGTCGTCCATCATAATATTGTGTATTGCTGAAGGCAATCAGACTCTCATGCTTACTGCGATAGTGCCAAGTAAGATAACGTGAAGGAATAGAAAGAGTTATGCAGTCATCAAGAATGCTGTCCATATCATCTATCTCAGCTTCCTCCTCATCCACCGCCGAGGTAGAGAAGAAGCTCGTAGGAGGCATCTGCATTGGGTCACCCACAACCACCAGTGTCCTCCCTCGTGCTATAGCGCCTACCGCCTCGCTGGTAGGCATCTGTGATGCTTCGTCAAACACCACAATATCAAATTTATCTCTATCCAAATCAATGTATTGTGCCACAGAAATCGGACTCATCAACATACAGGGACAAAGTCTGGGCAACAAAGAAGG
This sequence comes from Bacteroidaceae bacterium, assembly GCA_017651505.1. GTDB lineage: Bacteria > Bacteroidota > Bacteroidia > Bacteroidales > Bacteroidaceae > Bacteroides. The sequence goes on from JAGCCV010000090.1 coordinate 40,107, forward strand.
TATCTGATCTATAATCTTGCGAATGGTCGTACCACGTCCGCCATTGGCTATATTACGTTTCAAGATTCCCATCTCTGAGTTGGCAGCAGCCTCCATCGTTTGAGAAGGCACATTGGCTGCTAATCGGCAATACAATTCTTTTTTTGTGAGTTCCTGGAAAGCAGCTGTTTCCTTGCGGTATTTGGCTATCAGTTCGCTGAATATCATACCATTGAACATACGAAGATTTTCATCGCTATCCACCCTCATCAAAACCAGCTGATGATAAATACCCTTCAGTAATGCCTTAGCAGCTTCAGTTCCATTCTTGTGTTCGTTTTCAATGTAATCACATACACAATACAGGTGTTCGGCTTCTAACTCGCGCTTTCGGTTCACCCACTGGCACCAGTTCTTCACTTTGTCAAAATTCAGCATCCAGCGACCTAACGTATTGGGGATTTCAGTTGAAACATTTACCTGAGGCACAGTCATATGTGCAAAGGTTGCCATCATAGTTTTCTGCTGATTAAACAACATACTTAGGTTCAGCAGTTCCTTCATTTCATCGCCATATTGCTGCTTGAACGATGGCAGGTCGCCACCCATCTTTTCCAAGAACAAATCCTTTACAGCAGCATAGCTCATTTCTCGCCTATTAGCAAAGTCAACTAAGAACTGTATCACTTGTGGGGCAGCATTATAAGATTGCTCTATCTTGGTCCAATCCTGATGTTTGGCACTTACTAACGAGCCGAACGCATCCATCAGTAGATCAAGATAATCATTGACCTTCTTGTCATTCTTTTGGTAAATGTTCACATTGTCGAGTAACTCCACCACTCCATCGGGTTTCAGATGAGAGTCATATACCCACATCTTATTCATGAATGAGCGTTTGGCGAAGAATCTCATAAGGAACCATTTATTTTGAATAGCATCCCATTCCTCCAGCAATTTCTTTGGATCTATATCCAATATGCTTTCAGAACACTGTCGTAGCAACTGTTGTCTCAATAAGTCACGTTTCCTGCCTGATGTCACCACCTCAACAAAATCTTTCCGGAAGTCTTGGTCGGCTGCAAGTTTCAATAAACAGCCATTCATATTATAGGCATTCTCTAAGGCTGCAACGAATTTAACAAATCCATCAAGCTCTTCTATGCTATCATCTGTATTTGAACCGAACATCCTATTGAAAAGCACCTCCGAAGCCTGTTTGAAAACAGAGAAAGCATCAGTAAATTTTTGCAAGGTTTCCTTAACCCTGTTGATGGTTTCTAATCGGGCATCATGAGGCTCCAGTCCTCGCAACGGATGGTCTGCAGGATGCCCTATCAGCTGGAACACAGCATCCAGACTATTCAGATAGCTCTCCCACTCATTCAACTTCTCTACATTCATCAGCTTCAAATCGGGCAGATTATCAATCAGTTCATCGTCATATTTAATTGATAAATAGCGGATGATATAATCATGCAGAGACAGCCCGGAAGGCAACACTTTATGCAAAGCCTCAATGATACTAATCATCTTCAAGCGATGTTCGTACAAGTGATTGGCAACGGTCTCATACTCTTGAGGCGACTGTATATGTACAGCATCTAACGCCTTCTGCATCTGAGATAAAAAGTGCTGCTTAGTCATTTTGTTAGAATGCATCTCCAAACAGAACGGATCAAGGCCAATCTTCTTGAGTCGTTTCTGAACCACCTCCAATGCCGCCATCTTCTCTGCTACGAATAGCACTCGCTTGCCTTGATACAGTGAATTGGCTATCATGTTGGTAATGGTCTGTGATTTACCCGTTCCAGGAGGGCCATGTAGGATGAAACTCTTGCCATCACCCGAGTCAATCACAGCCTCCATCTGTGAAGAGTCCACGTCCAACGGAATGGCATATCGCTGTGGCTTGATGGATTTATCCAGTATCCTGGAATCAACACCACCTGTGTTGTCTCGCCATTTCAGCTTATTCTCCATCAAGGTGGCAATCACGGGGTTCAATTTTAACTTGGAAGCGTTGGTGTGTATGTCGTTCCACATCACGAATTTATTGAATGAGAACAAGCCCAGCATAGTTTCCTCCAGCACGTTCCATCGTTTCATGTTACTCAAATACTGACGCAAAGCAGCAAACACCAGTTTTACATCCACACCATGTTCATCGGTAGGTAATGAATTCAAGCCCTTGAGGTTAATGTGGAACTGTTGCTTCAGCAGCTCTATCAACGTGATGTTCAATATCATGTCCTCGTCACGAGAACGAATCACATAGCCTGTTTCTCCACCCTTACGCACCAGATCTACTGGTAACAGCAAGATAGGAGCATAACGCGGTTGCACGCTCTTCTCGCTCTCATACCACTTCAGCAAGCCCAATGCCAGGAACAGTGAGTTGGCACCGTTCTCCTCCATTGTCGTACGAGCCATACGATACAGGAACTTCACCCCGTTCTTCAGTTCCGTCTCACTGAGGTATGAAATCAATCGTTTGTTCTTCAGTTCGTCCTTTGTCAGCGTTTCCAAATCAGCAGCTTGCAGCGACGAGTCGTACATACCACCCTCCGTAGGCTCAATCTGTGTTTGGGGATAATGCTGCATCGAAAAGCTCTTCCCATCCACCAGTTGATTCTCCACCTGGTCGATGCCAAACGATACAAAAGGAATGATTCGCTTGCCCAGCTTAGCATTCAGTAAGTTATTACGCAACGAGAAATCCAGCAATTTGCGCTCCCAAATCGTCTGTTTGGACACCTGTTGCTTGTCCTCGTCAATCTTCAGCGCATAGTGGTCCAATCGCTCCACCGTCTCGGTGGCATTCTCGTGCTGCACCCCCTCGTTCTTCACCGTCAGTTTGCCATTCAGCTCAATACGTTGTGGCAACGGCTTCACGTTACTCAGTCGGCAACGGTGCACATCCACAAACAGTTGGAAGCGGTCCTCGTCCTTCAGTTTGATCACGGCCTGCTTCACTGCCTCGTCAAACGCCACAGGAGACGACGAAGTCAGTGCGGTGGTCTCCACCAGCACAATATCATTCACACCATTTGCACACTTCTTCAGCAAGAACGATGCATCATCTCCAACATTCTGAGCATAAATATCTTCCGTAATCCAGGCACCCACAAATGCATGCCCCTTCTGCAATACCAATATTGGGAACAGGCCTGCTGCTTCCAGGCACGAAGCAAAGAGTAACGTAGTATCCAGGCACGTGCCCAGCTTTTCGTTCAGCACCTTATCAGCCAACCTTACTCTCTGGCCCATAGGTTCGAACGATGCAGGAGGAGCCACATACACCAATGCCTCGCCCCTCAGCGCCTCATAGATAGCAGCTACCTGCAAACGAGCCCTGTGTCGGTCTTGCGTCTGGTATTCATCCATCGCCGACGAACCCGTCCATTTCTTCATATACTGCGACGCCTTCACAATCACGCTCGATATCAACGGATGGTTGGGCACCACAAATGAAGCCAGCAGTTCTGGACGCACCCCAGTGCCTGTCCATTGGTCAAAGGCCATCAGACTGATGGGGAAGTCGTGTTGCAGCAACACCTCTCCACCAGTAGTAATGGATATAGTAAAGATGGTTTCCACCATCTCGGTCATATTTAACAGCTTATCTTTTAACGGTTCAATCTTCAGTTCAGGTATCAGCACACGCTGTCCTGCCTCTACAAAGTCCACATACTGAACATCAGGCTTTATGAATTCACCACCCACATTTACTTCTACGTCTTGCCAATTGGTGTGTTCGTGGTTCTCCACCTCACACATCGTGCAGGTATTCACCTTGTTCAGCATCATAGAATAGTTCACGCAAGGCAGGTAGTCCAATCTCAAACCACCCTGATGACCATTGTTAAATGATGATATATAGTCCATTTTATTTATATATATTCATATAATCTCTTCAAATTTAAGCATTCTTTTATTTATTTCAATGAAAAAAGCTTTATATTTGTAGTAAAAATAAGAAATACATAAAATAATTACTCTTAATATTATGAAAAGACACATTTTTTCGTTGGCAGTACTCGCTTGTAGCATGAGCCTATTTGCCCAACTTCCTTATCAGAATCCAGCCCTTTCTCCTGAAGAGCGCGCCGAAGACCTGTTGCTTCGCCTCAATCTGCAAGAAAAAGTGACGCTGATGCAAAACACATCCAAAGGTATCGACCGTTTGGGCATCAAACCCTACGACTGGTGGAACGAAGCCCTGCATGGTGTAGGCCGTAACGGGTTGGCCACCGTCTTCCCACAGACCATCGGTATGGCTGCATCCTGGGACAACGAGTTGCTCCAACAGGTATTCACCGTCGTGAGCGACGAGATCCGCGTGAAGCACCGCTTGGCTAAGGAGTCGGGCGATGTGAAACGCTATCAAGGACTTACCTTCTGGACGCCCAACATCAATATCTTTCGTGACCCACGTTGGGGACGTGGTCAGGAGACCTACGGCGAAGACCCCTACCTCACCGGCACCATGGGTTTGGCAGTAGTTCGTGGCTTGCAAGGACCAGCTGATTCCAAGTACAATAAGGCCCATGCTTGCGCCAAGCACTTTGCCGTACACTCAGGCCCAGAATGGAACCGCCACGTCTATAACGCCGACCTCACCGACCCTCGCGACCTCTACGAGACCTACCTCCCTGCGTTCAAGGACCTCGTTACTAAGGGTGGCGTAAAGGAAGTGATGTGCGCCTACAACCGCTACGAGGGCAATCCTTGCTGCGGTAGCAACCGTTTGCTGGTACAGATCCTGCGCAATGAGTGGGACTATCAGGGTATTGTGGTGAGCGACTGCGGTGCTATCGACGATTTCTACCGCACTGGATATCACCAGACTGCGATGGATGCTGCTGAAGCATCGGCTACTGCTGTGCTTACAGGCACCGACCTCGAATGCGGCACTGCCTATCGCCAACTCGTGCTGGCCGTTCAGCGCGGAGAGATCAAGGAGAGCGACATCGACGTGAGCGTGAAGCGCTTGCTCAAGGCTCGCTTCGAACTGGGTGAGATGGACGAGCACACCCCTTGGGATGACCTGCCTAACTCACTGCTCGACAGTAAGGAACACCAGCAACTCGCCCTCAAGATGGCGCGCGAGACTATGGTATTGCTGCAAAACAAAAACGACATCCTGCCTCTGAAGAAGAACCTCACCGTAGCCGTTATCGGCTCCAACGCCAACGACTCAGTCATGCAGTGGGGCAACTACAACGGCACCCCATCGGCTACCGTTACCCTGCTCAAGGCCCTGCAGCAACGCTTGCCTAAGTCCAAGCTCATCTACACACAGGGTTGCGACCTCACCTCCGATCGTGTTTTCACCAGCCTCTTCAATCAGTGCTACAACGCTTCTGGCAAGGGCTTCGAGGTAGAATACTGGAACAACAAGGACTTCAACGGTGCGTCTATCGTCAAAGGACGTGAAACCACCCCTTGGTCAAAATATACCGAAGGCAACACCGCCTTTGCTGCGGGTGTACCTCTCACCGATTTCTCTTGCGTGTACAAGAGCTCGTTCCACGCTACACAAACCGCTGATGTAGAGTTCCGTATCGGTTCTCTTGGCACCACGACCCTCCTCATCAACGGTCAGGAAGTAGAGAAGAAAGTAGGCAATCTGAATGCCCTCAATGCTTTCTATGTCCTCAAGGCCGAAGCAGGCAAGACCTACGACATCGAGCTCCGCTACCAGTTCCTCACCTATGCCGGCAAGCTCAGCTTCGACATTGGTCTGAACGAAGCATTCAGTGCCGACCGTGTATTGCAGCAAGTGGCTAAGGCAGACGTAGTCATCTATGCTGGAGGCATCTCCCCCAGTCTGGAAGGCGAGGAAATGCCCGTATCTATTGAAGGCTTCAAGGGTGGCGACCGCACCGACATCGAGTTGCCGGCCATCCAGCGCAACCTCCTCAAGGCCCTCAAGGCTGCAGGCAAGAAAGTCATCTACGTCAACTTCTCAGGTTCCGCCATCGGTATGGTGCCCGAGACCGAATCATGCGACGCCATCATCCAGGCTTGGTATCCAGGTCAGGCAGGCGGTACCGCCATTGCTGACGTCATCTACGGCGATTACAACCCTGCAGGACGCCTCCCTGTTACGTTCTACAAGAACGTCAACCAGCTCCCCGATTTCGAGGATTACGGCATGAAGGGACGCACCTATCGCTACATGACCGAGAAGCCTCTGTTCCAGTTTGGTTACGGCCTGAGCTTCACCACCTTTAAATATGGCACCCCACGCATCGAAGGTAAGAACGTAGTGGTGGCAGTGACCAATACAGGCAAGCGTTCCGGCGACGAAGTGGTACAGCTCTATGTCAAGAAGAACGACGAGGACAACGGACTGCAGAAGACCTTGCGCGGATTCAAGCGCGTGAACATCCCTGCAGGACAGACCGTCAATGTCAGCATTCCGCTCACCGACGAGACCTTCAACTGGTGGGACAAGAGCATCCACACCGTTCATCCGGTGAATGGCGACTACACCCTACTCGTAGGATCCAGCTCTGCAGATGAAGACCTGCAGTCAGTGGCCTACACTTTCTGACCAGCGACAGGCTGAAATAGCAATCTGCTACAATGCTACAGTGCTACAGTTCATTTTCCACTCTGTCATTTCTCAAAAAAAAGCATTTATATATTTATATTTACCCTTGGTATTATAAAGGCGTTTTTTGCTGTAGCACTGTAGCATTCTAGCAGAATGCGAAAGATCCTGTAAATGCAAAACCACAACCCTTACTGCCGATTTCAGCCTCTTGGAAAGGCAGTAACGTTACCTCAGGTAACGGGTAGGGTTACTTGGAGTAAACCCTCCTTTTACTACTACTAAGCCCTCCTTTTACTAGTAGTAAACCCCACAATTCTCGTGAGAATTTCTGGACGAGATACGTTCTTGCAAGGCACGAGAACCGTTCTCGTTGGCGACGAGCTACGTCCTCGTTTATTATCTCCCTTGTTAAGAAATAGTTTTCACGAAAATCCGTCACCTGTCACTTTTAGGCAATAAACGTTTGAATGTTTGGCATTTAAATAGGTGACAGATAAAAACGGAATTCATTTTGTTCTGCACTCGACTTTTCGTAACTTTGGATAAGTTACTCCGTCTCGGCATAAAAAATGAATGAATTCATTTTGTTCTGCACTCGACTTTTCGTAACTTTACCCTTGTCTTATACTGAAAACTGTGTGCTGCAAACCTGACAGCAAGCTCACCTAAATCTTGGTTATTCCAAACTGCCAGCTTGGAATAACCAAACCCCGAGGTAGGAATAACCAAACTCACATCCTATTAATTTTGCCGAAAACATGATTAATTGTCGAAAAAAGGTCGAAATCC
>JAGCCV010000091.1 GCA_017651505.1 Bacteroidaceae bacterium
ACCAATAGGTGTCCATGCGCCACCCGCGTTGGCAGCAATGACAATCATACTGGCAAAAAACCAACGATCATGCTTAACAGGAATAATCTTATTAAGTAAGGTACACATCATGATGGTAGTGGTAAGGTTGTCAAGGATGGCTGACAAACAAAAAGCCAACACGCCCAATATCCACAATAGTTCTACTTTGGAAGTAGCCTTAATATGGTCGGTAATAACACGGAAGCCACCCCAACGATCAATCACCTCAACAATGGTCATGGCACCTAAAAGGAAGAAAACCGTTTCACCTGTTTCACCAAGATGGTGTACAATATTTGTGGAGAGAAAATCACGGAAACTCTCAGCCGTCAATCCCTCAGCATGAGCAGGGGTCATAGCAGCCATACCCGACATGGCAAAGATAGTCCATAACACGGCACACATCAGCAAGGCAGTTGCCGCCTTGTTGATTTTCAAGGGATATTCTAAGGCTATACACAAATAGCCAAATACAAAAACACAAATAATCAGATAAAACGCAAATGACATCATTTTTCAACAATTTTTTACTTTGGTTGCAAAGATAGTGCAATTATCAAATACTTGCAAGCAAAATCGTCAAAATCGGTCACTTGACTTGACGCCACATCTTGCTCATATTCTCCAACGTCTTGCCTTTGGTTTCGGGGACAAGACGCCAAACGAAAATGGCTGCTATCACGCAGATGGTACCATATAGACCATAGGTAAACCAATGACCGAAATTGACATCATCACCCATTCGCATGTTGAACATTGGCACAAATGAAGAGCTAACTATCCAGTTGAATATCCACTGAAATGCTACAGCAATAGCCACTGCCTTGCCACGAATAGTATTGGGGAATATCTCAGCAATGAGTACCCAACAGATAGGTCCCCATGACATCATGAATGAAGCGCTATAAACCATGATGCTCAACATGGTAACAATTTCCAAACCTGTCTTACCAAATGTGAGTGCTACGCCAAACGCACCAATCGCCATACCAATAGATCCACTAATAAGCAAAGGCTTACGCCCCCACTTCTCAACCGTAAACACAGCAACAAGTGTGAACAGGATATTCACTATACCCATAATGACGGTTTGCACCATTGGGCTTTCCATTCCCATGTCACCAAAAATACGAGGTGCATAATACAACACGGCATTGATACCTACAGTCTGTTGGAAAACACTAAGCATGATACCAATGAAGATGCACAAGAAACCATAAGAGAACAATTTTTCTGTCTTTTCTGTTATTGTCCCTTTAATATCACGCAAGATCTCTTGCGCTATAGAAACGCCATTAATACGCTCCAGAACACTTTGTGCTTTGGCATCGTCACCTACCATCACTAAATAACGAGGCGTCTCAGGCACAAGGCAAATGAGCAAAGCAAACAAGCCTGCAGGTACTGCCTCACTACCAAACATATAACGCCAACCGGTTTCGATGGTCCAAGGATCACTACCTGGTGCCACAGCGTTGACGCCCTCCCCTATGGATGCTATGATTGGATTGGTATGTTCGCCTAAAATCATAAAGTTGACGAAGTAAACAACCAACTGACCGAAAATAATGGCAAACTGATTCCATGAAACCAACATGCCTCGGATGCCTGAAGGTGCTACTTCACCTATATACATAGGACAAATAGCAGAAGCGAGGCCCACACCAATACCTCCAATAACACGATAGATATTAAACATCACCAACAAACTCATCGAAGCTTCCCCATGTTGGAAAAACAGGAATTCGGGATTCATGGAGCCCAATGCCGATGCGAAAAACAATAAACCTGCTACGAACAACGAGCGCTTGCGGCCTAATGAAGAAGCCATCCAACCCGATAAAGCACTACCAATCACACATCCTATCAAAGCACTGGCACAAGTAAATCCATGCCAACTATCAGTGTAAACGAAATCTCCCGCACCCAGGAAGAAGGCTTGCAAGCCTTTTTCTGCTCCAGATATCACTGCGGTATCATAACCAAATAGTAAACCTCCCAAAACTGCCACCAAAACAATGGAGAACAAATAGACTTTACTGCCTTGTTGTTGATTCATAACAATGTTATTTATAATTAATATTGCAAAGATATTAAGAAAACCGCGAAAAAGCATTATCTTAGCGGGTAAAAATAAAAGTCGGCCATGAAAACCTTGCTTAAAATAACAGGTGGGATATTGACTACTATCATCTTATTGATGATAATAGCATTTATCGCCATCAACACGGACTATGTGCAAAACAAAGCCTTGCACTATGCTACCGAGAAATTGAGCGAACGATTAAAAACGGACGTCAAGGCTGAACGCATCAGCATCAATATATTTAAGTTGACGCTCGACTTACATGGCGTCAGTGTTGTGTTACATGGGAAAAAGACCGACCATTTCCTGTCTGCCAGGGCAATGCACCTCAGAGGCTACTCAATAGAACTTGACGGGTTAAAGATAGTCACCAATAATTACAAGCCTCGCAAAAACGAAGGCAAGCCCAAACGAGGGTGGTTTGATGCTGGACATTTAGACATTACAGCCAACCTGAAATTGCGCATCAACCACTGGCAAAAAGACTCCATCAATGCCTCCATCTTTGAAGGAACAGCCATAGATACCTTATCCGGCTTCCATATCAATGATTTACACATGCAGGTGGCAAGCGACTTCAAGCATTTGTATGTGCAGGATGCCGTCATCCGACAAGAAAACACTGAAATCCATATTCCAGAGGTGGAGATGCAACTACCCAGCAAAAAGAAAGGCATCGGTTTATCGTACCACACAACCAAGCCCCTTACGGCACGGGTAATCCTGCAAGATATTTCTCGCCTGTTCACCCCAGCTTTGGCTCAGTTTACTTTACCTTTAGGACTGAGTGTGAACGTGAGCGGCACCGACAGTACGATGGTCTTCGATGACATACAAATAAAAACGGAGGATGAAAAGTTTCAGCTTGCAGCCTCAGGAGGTATCGAGCACCTAAAAAACAAGTACTTGTTGAACATCAGCTTCCATGTAGATAAGATGACTGCCAAGCAAGGCAGTGCCGCACAGATTATTGAGCAGTTTCCCATCAAGAAATACATGATGAAGCAGTTGGACAACTTAGGTAACATCAGTTACAAAGGCAACTTCAGCATCTTGCGGAAACGAGAGGTGTTTTCTGGTCTCATCGGTACAGGTGTAGGAGACATCTCCCTGCAGAGCCTCATCATTAATGACAGCACCAAGTACATCTCAGGTACAGTAGGCACTAACAACCTGGAATTGGGTAAAGCTTTAGGAATGGACGATATCGGGATGATAAAGGCCAATGCAAACTTCGATTTTGACATTTCCAAAGAACGTACTGCCAAGATGCGTCAGCAGTTAGGTGGCAAACTGCCTATGGGATCGGTAAATGCAAAAGTAGATGAAGCCAAATATAAGATCTTAAAGGTGAGAAACACCACTCTTGACTTAAGCAGTGATGGAGCCGTAGCAGAAGGTTTATTAGTTATTTCCAACAAGATTCTCGACAGCAAGTTCTCATTTACCTTTACAGACACTAATGAGATGCACAAGATGAAAGTTAAGCCTGCCGTGAAAGTCAAGCTCTTTTCAAAAAACAAGAAAAAGGCAAAAGATTGATATTAATACTGGTAAAGCTGTTTCCCCGAGCTATCCACCTCTGTTATGGTCAGCTGCAGATTCTCTCCAAATAATTGACGAAGGGCAGTTTGAAGACGTTCTACATCAGAGCTCTTTCGAGTACGGACAAAAGTATCAGCAGCCTGTGTGCCTTTCGTCAGCGTCATATTCACCATATTTATTATTAGACGGTTGCCTTGTTTGCTAACCTTCCACTGAAGCGAACCCCTGCTTTGAATAAAAAAGATGAACATATCAATTACCGAAAAGAGGTCTTCGTCATCGATATCACCCTGATAGAAGAGGGTGCTCCCATCCACTATTTTCACATACTTGCTCCCATTCGATGCACTCGTATAGAATTCATAATGCATGCCTTTACTTCCAGAACCTTCAAAATCGATGGTAAAAGGTCGATAACTGTCACGTGGTTCCACCTCTACTTTTACAAATTTGATGCCCATAGCTTGCAATAAATTCCTCACCACGCGTCTGCCATTCTCTTCGGCCATCTGGTAACAATTCTCCAGCTCACAGTTGCGTTTCACCAAAGCGTTAGCACGATGTGCCAGACGCACATAGTCTTCATTTGTCCACTCACCGTCCTCGATAGGTGTCTGATGAGCTGCCTCGTCCAAGTACCATCCACCTTGGTTCAATATTTCCACTGCAGGAAGTTTCACAAACGCCGTATCTTCACGCATCAGCAGCCAGTCATCAGTACACTTGGTAAGATCAAAGCCCACGTCAATACGTCCAGGATAAACCGAATGAATTTGTTGAAGATTGGTACCAAAAAACAGCCCTGGCACCTCTTTATATTGGCTCACAATCACCTCTTTGTAAAGCGAGAGAACGCTCAACCTCTCTGTATTTGCCAACTCCGACAACATCACGTGCCCAATTTCAGTTCGGGTATCTAAAACACTATGATAAACTCGAGTTAACGTATCCTTGGTCAGATACAGCAACAAGCCCAATACCATCAAAATGAACACGATAATGAGATTCCTCTTCTTTTTCTTATCCATAGCTCACGTCAGGGTCTTGTAAGATTAAACAATTCGCGATTCTCATACTGTCGGCGGTTCTCAAACACTGCTTCATAACCCATTCTACTAACAATGTTGCCAATAATTATCTCAGCTTGTTGCTGAGCAGGTTCTACCAAATTATACTTTCCCAAATCATTGCGGATGGCATCGGTGCCCTTACGAGCTATCTGCGTCAACTCTTCATTGGTAAAATCAAAACGCAAAGGAGCTACAGATGTCACAATCTCATCGTTGAGAATACGGGTACTCTCAATCTCTATCACAGGATCGGGCAACGTGACATACACCGTCTTGCCGCTGATGCGTATATTCTTCAGCTGCGACAGGTCAACACCCGCCTTGATATTGGCCTCGACAGGGATAATAGCGGTGCGCTGTCCAAACAAATCCAACGCTGGTGAGGAGCGTTCTATCACGGTAGTCTGCGCTACACACTGCACAGTATATAGCATTGGGGTAGTATTGATGGAGTGAAGCAGTTCCTCCTCACTTATCCGCTTGCCGCATGACACCAGCAACAAGCACATTATCATATATATCAGTCTTCTTATCATCTTTGTCATACATCAACGCTTGAAATCATTAATGAACCCTTCGGTTATCCAGTTGGCCAACGCCTGACGATTGGAGCTCAAAACGAACCGCTTTTGGTCATGACTGTTCTGGATGTTACCCAGTTCCACAAACACCGATACCGGTTGTGTATGCGTCAGCACATATAGTCCGCGTGAGGATACCGTGCCTTCAAAGCCACGGTTGGGCTGGTGCTTGTCGTATTTTTCCTGGAAGGTCTTTCTCAGCTGACCAGCCAGCAATTGTCCTTTCGACCACCCCTCACGATGATAGAAAAACACATCCGTCTGCTCACCCCTGCTCCGGCTGTCAACATGCAGGAAGATGGCACGGCAATAGGTGTATTCATCCTTCTCCTTCTTATATAACTCATTAATGGCATCACATCTTTGCTGCAAGCGCGCCACCTGATTCAGCGGTATGGTCTTGCCTACACAAGTCTCTCGCTTGCTGTTGCTCAGGTATTGGTCATCACGGATGCCGTCCTTCGCATCCTGTATGATGATGTGCACCTCAGCCCCTTCCTGCTTCAGGCAACGTGCCAGGCGCAATGCCACATCGTAGGCATATTCGTCTTCATGCAGTTCGGTCTTGCCCACCTTACCGATAGCACCTGGGTCAGGACCACCATGGCCACTCACCACATAGATACAGGCGCCCTTCAGTTTTCCGCTCTCCACCTTGCCCTTTGCCAACGACTTGCCAAACAGCGGCTCGTTGAACTCATAGCCTATCTCATGTTTACTGTTATTAGACCTATTGTCTTTGGGCTGTTGCCCGGGCTTTGCTACATCCGACTGCTTAGGTTCGTTACTGGCGGTGGCAGGGGCATTCTGCGCCTTTGAACGTTGCTGGGCGGTTGACTTAATGGGAGGAAGCGCATAGCTTACATCCAACAGCAAGGTGGTCTTCCCTTTCAGCTTTTGCTTGTTCAGCTCCAGGAACTCTTTATAATAGGATTGTCCGCTTCGCCCATGACGCTGCAGAAATGTAGTAATACCCTCACCCCTCTTCGGTTTGGCATATTGTGTTTGTGCCGTGACGGTCAGGGTTACCAACATCAACGACATTAACACGATGCGCCATTTCAGTTTGGGAACAAATAACCTTTTCTTCATAATCAGTGGCAAAAATATAAATAATCACCCAATTTCCACCTTCTAATTAAAGTTTTTTTCTTACCTTTACCATCAATTATTATATGTTCACATGAAAAAGCCATTATCAAAATTTCAAATGACCAGCATCGTGCTGCTTTGGGCTCTCATCTGCTTTATTATCTTCACCCAGGCTGAGCGAATAGATGGCATGACCATAACCTCATTGTTTATAGGTACAGCACTAGTTTTTATTCCTGTATTTAAAAGTTTGAAAAAATAAACACGCCACCACTCCATCTCCTTATGTCCCCCAAAGAGAGAAAAGCGGGGCTATAGTTTTTCATGACATTTTTATTCATTTTTCATCCAAAAACAAACAAATTAATTATTTTATTAGCAAAAAAAGTAGAATTTTGTTTGCGGTCTCCATTTTTATCTATACATTTGCAGCCGTATTCATGATACAACGATACAAATTAACGTAAACAATAAACAAACTAAATTATATTTAAACATGAAAGTAGCAAAGGTATTAGAGGACCTGAATCGCCGTTTCCCTAACGAGCCAGAGTATATTCAGGCAGTATCAGAGGTATTAAACAGTATCGAAGAAGAGTACAACAAACATCCTGAGTTCGAGGCATCAAATTTGATTGAGCGTCTCTGCATTCCAGACAGAATCAACTCTTTCCGCGTAACATGGGTAGATGACCAGGGCAAAGTACAGACCAACATGGGTTACCGCATCCAGCATAACAATGCCATCGGCCCGTACAAGGGTGGTATCCGTTTCCATGCCAGCGTAAACCAGTCAATCCTGAAGTTCCTTGCTTTCGAGCAGACTTTCAAGAACTCACTGACTACCCTGCCTATGGGTGGCGCTAAGGGTGGTTCCGATTTCTCTCCACGTGGCAAGAGTGCCGCAGAGGTGATGCGTTTCTGCCAGGCTTTCATGCTGGAGCTGCATCGTCATGTAGGTCCCGAATTGGACGTTCCTGCTGGTGACATCGGCGTTGGTGGCCGTGAGGTAGGTTATATGTTTGGCATGTACAAGAAGCTGACACGCGACTTCAGTGGTACCTTCACTGGCAAGGGTCTGGAATTTGGTGGCTCACTGGTTCGTCCTGAAGCAACTGGTTATGGTAACATCTACTTCCTGGTAGAGATGCTGAAGACCCGTGGCTTGTCACTGGAAGGCAAGAAGGTACTGGTTTCTGGTTCTGGTAATGTGGCACAGTACACCGCCGAGAAGATTCTGCAGTTAGGTGGCAAGGTGATGACCATGAGTGACTCTGACGGCTATGTATATGACCCAGACGGTATCGATCGTGAAAAGCTGGACTACATCATGGAGCTGAAGAATCTGTACCGTGGACGTATCCGCGAGTATGCAGAGCAGTATCCTGGTGTTAAATACGTGGCAGGCGCACGTCCATGGGGTGAGAAAGCCGATATAGCTACTCCTTGCGCAACTCAGAACGAAATCAACGGTGATGACGCTCGCAAGTTGATTGCCAACGGTGTGATTGCCGTTTCTGAGGGTGCTAATATGCCTTCTACTCCAGAAGCTGTTAAGGTATTCCAGGATGCTAAGATTCTTTATACTCCAGGTAAGGCTTCTAATGCAGGTGGTGTATCTGTATCTGGCCTGGAAATGACCCAGAATGCTCAGCACTTGGCATGGAGTGCAGAAGAAGTAGATGCTAAGCTGCACTGGATTATGGAGTCAATTCATGCCGCATGCGTGAAATACGGTACAGAGCCTGATGGCTACATCAACTATGTAAAGGGTGCCAATATCGCCGGCTTCATGAAGGTGGCCAAGGCTATGATGGCTCAAGGTATAGTGTAAAAAGATTGATTTACCAAGAAAAAGGGCAGCTCGGAGGGGCTGCCTTTTTTTTATGATGACGAATAGCAATGGCTTATCTTAACAACCTTTTTAAGTATATACCTCCAGAAGGGTAGCTGTAGGGGATGGAAGCAACCTTACATCCTTAGCAGCAGCTGGCAAGAGCAACGTCTCACCTGCGCAGATGGTTTCTTTAGCAGCATCCATCACAACCTGACATGACCCTTCCGTACAAATCAGGATGACAAAAGAATCCAAGTCGCCATAGCCGAATGTCACCTCTTCAGTAAGATGATAGACAAATGTTGTGAACTTGGGCGAAGACACCAGTTTTACAGGCTTGTTGTCGGTGAGCTGATAATTGACCTTAGCCTCACATGAAACATCATCAAAGTCGATAGCATCGGCAGCCTCATCCACATGCAACTGACGCAAGTTGCCGTTTTTGTCCCTGCGGTTATAGTCAAAAATGCGGTAGGTGATATCTGAGGTTTCTTGCACTTCTGCCACCAAGGTGCCCTTGCCTAGACTGTGCACCCTGCCAGCAGGAATGTAATACACATCACCTGGCTTTACGGAGTAGGAGTGTAAAACATTAACAAAAGAGCCATCAGCCACCATCTCACGATATTCTTCTGTAGTGATTTTACGCGAAAACCCTGCTATAAGACGAGCATCAATATCGCCCCCCAATACATACCACATTTCGGTCTTACCCAGACAATTATGACGTTGCATGGCCAATGCGTCACCAGGATGCACCTGTATGGAAAGGTCATCGTGGGCATCGATAAACTTCACCAGCAGAGGGAATTTATCTCCAAAGCGCGCATAATTGGCAGTTCCCACCAACTCTTCCTTCAACAGTCTTACCAAGCCAGGCAGGCTGTAGCCACGATAGTCACCGTTGGCCACGACCGACTCAAAGCCATCAACGGCAGAGATCTCCCAACTCTCACCCACTGACGGCTGACCGTTGGGCATCCGTTTCAGCTGGTTTATCTTATCTCCCCCCCAGATGGTTTGCTTGAGTATGGGATGGAACCTCAGAGGATATAGCATCATTCCATATTTGATTTTTGGTTTCAGGCTGCGAAGTTACGAAAAAAACCAGACATTTATTTGTTAGAATAAAAGAAAATGGCTTTATTTGCATAATAATTATATTAGCCGTACTATGACGAGCACACAATTTGACGAAAACAACAAATCGGGATTGAGACAAGAGGATTTCAAGGCTACAATACAGGACAAGGAAACATGCCTGCACATACTCACGAATCCTTTGGGTATGGAGGTGGCTGTCACAAACTACGGTTGTGCCATCCTCTCCATCATGGTACCTGACAAGCAAGGCGAGTACGCCAATGTGGTGCAAAGCCACGATTCCATACAGCATGTCATTAACAGTCCAGAGCCATTCTTGGGCACTACCATCGGCCGTTATGGCAACCGCATCGCTAAAGGACATTTCATTTTAGGTCTTGAAGATTACCAACTTCACCTTACCCAAGGAGCCTATACTCTACATGGTGGACCTGCGGGTTTTCATACCCGTGTCTGGGATGTGGTAGATGCTAATGAATCAAAAATCATTTTCAGATATGTATCAGCTGACGGAGAAGAGGGTTTCCCCGGCACGCTAACAATAGACATGATGTACGAAGTGGCCGATAGCCATAATGGTTTATACATTACGTATAAAGCCACTACAGACAAAGACACGGTGATCAACCTGACCAATCATGGTTTCTTCAACTTACGAGGCATTGACAACCCAACCTCCTTAATTCTTGACAATGTCGTTACCATTAATGCCGACTACTACTTGCCTATAGACAAGGATTCTATCCCTACGGGCGAGATTTTGAGGGTAGAAGGTACTCCGATGGATTTCCGTACGCCTCACACTGTAGGAGAACGCATCAACGAACCATTCGAGCAACTGAAGAATGGCACGGGTTATGACCATTGCTATGTCTTGAACAAGAATGAAATTGAAGAGTTCGCAGAGGCTGCCACCTGTACTGACCCAGTAAGTGGAAGGCGTATGACGGTATTTACTACCGAACCTGGCTTGCAACTTTATACCGGTAATTGGTTGAACGGTTTTGAGGGTGCTCATGGAGCGACCTTCCCTGCACGGAGTGCTATCTGCTTCGAGGCACAACATTTTCCAGACTCTCCCAACAGGCCATATTTCCCATCTACCAAACTGAAGCCAAAAGAGACTTATCACCAGACTACAGCATACGTATTTGATGTTGTGGACTAAGACAAGGATTTAATCAACAATATTAATAACTTAAAAATTTAAAAAAACTATGTCACAAGAACAAAAGAAAAGCGGTAGCATGGTAGCCATTATTACCATGTTCTTCCTCTTCGCAATGATTGCTTTCGTAACCAACATGGCTGCTCCAGTAGGTAACATCTGGACAATGGATGATGCGGTTGGCAACAACCCCGCACTCGGTTTCATGGGTAACTTCATGAACTTCCTGGCTTACCTGTTCATGGGTATTCCTGCTGGTAACATGCTGACCAAGGTTGGTTACAAGAAGACTGCGCTGATTGCTATCGCCGTAGGTATTGTAGGTTTGCTGATCCAGTATGCTTCTGGTTTCAGTGCAGGTGTTCCTGGCTTTAGCATCTATCTGCTGGGCGCATTCGTATGCGGTCTCTGCGTATGTATGCTGAACACTGTTGTGAACCCAATGCTGAACCTCATCGGTGGTGGTGGTACCAAGGGTAATCAGTTGCTGCAGCTCGGTGGTGCTTGCAACTCTTTCGCTGGTACTATCGCTCCTATCATGGTAGGTGCATATGTAGGTTCAATCACCAAAAGCACTAAGATTACTGATGTTAGTCCTATGCTGTTCGGTGCTATCGCTATCTTCGTCGTAGCATTCATCGTTATCTACATGGCTAAGATTCAAGAGCCACGCCAGCAAAAGGTAGAAGTAGCTGCCGTTAAAGATCCTCACAGTCCGTGGAGTTTCCGTCACTTCATCCTCGGTACAGTGGCTATTTTCTGCTACGTAGGTATGGAAGTAGGTATCCCTAACACATTCGGTAATTTCCTGAGCAAGGCAGAAAACTTCTCAGCATTCGATGCAGCCAACTCTGCAAATGCAGCTGCCATCATTGGCGGTATGACTGGTCTGTACTGGCTGCTGATGTTGGTTGGCCGTCTGACTTCTGGTTTTATCTCTGGTAAGATTTCAAGCCGTACCCAGTTGCTGACAGTTTCATGCGTAGGCATTATTCTGGTACTTATCTCTATGTTTGTACCTGAGACTACAGGTGTGTCAATGGTTGGTTTCAGCAACGGTACCTTTGCAGTTAACAACGTGCCTCTGTTCACAGTATTCCTCGTGCTGATGGGTCTTTGCACCTCTATCATGTGGGGTTGCATCTTCAACCTGGCAACCGAAGGTTTGGGCAAATATACCGAGAAGGCATCTGGTATCTTCATGATGATGGTGGTTGGTGGCGGTATCCTGCCTCTGATCCAGAACTCTATCGTGAGCGACACCATCGTTTCATTGCGCCTTAGCTATGTTATCGTTGTTGCTGTTCTGGCATACATGATTTTCTATGCTCTCATTGGCAGCAAGAACGTGAACAAGGACATCAAGGTTGACTAATTTTTCAATCAGTAGGTGCGCCAAGGGCGCATCTACTAAAAAAATACTACCATGGAAATAGAATACGTTAGAAGTCGCTTTATCAAGCATTTCGATGGACTAACAGGAACCGTTTACACCTCACCAGGACGTGTCAATCTCATTGGTGAGCACACCGATTATAATGGTGGCTTTGTATTTCCTGGAGCAGTTGACAAAGGTATCATAGCAGAAATCAGGCCTAATGATACCGATAAGGTAAAGGCATATTCCATTGACCAAAAAGACTATGTGGAATTTGGCCTCAACGAGGAGGATGCTCCAAGAGCCTCATGGGCAAGATACATTTTTGGCGTATGTCGTGAAATGATCAAGCGAGGTGTAGAGGTGAAGGGCTTCAATACAGCATTTGCCGGCGATGTACCGCTGGGTGCAGGTATGTCATCATCAGCTGCTTTAGAGAGCACTTACGCATACGCACTTAACGAATTGTTTGGCGAGAATAAAATTGACAAGTTCGAACTGGCAAAGGTTGGTCAGGCTACAGAGCACAACTATTGTGGCGTGAAATGTGGTATCATGGACCAATTTGCTTCCATCTTTGGAAAGAAAGGTAGCCTAATGCGCCTTGACTGCCGTTCAATGGAGTACAAATATTACCCATTTGAACCCACTGGCTATAAACTGGTATTGGTAGATAGCGTTGTGAAACACGAACTTGCCTCATCTGCTTATAACAAACGTCGCGAGAGTTGCGAGAACGTTGTGGCTGCCTTACAGAAGAAATATCCTGAAGTGCAGTTCCTTCGTGATGCCACTATGGACATGTTGGCCGAGGTGAAAGCTGAGGTATCTGAAGAAGATTACATGCGTGCTGAGTATGTGATTGAAGAGATACAGCGAGTGCTTGACGTTTGTGATGCATTGGAGAAAGGCGACTACGAGACTGTAGGCCAGAAGATGTATGAAACTCATCAAGGCATGAGCAAGCTGTATGAGGTTAGCTGCGAAGAACTTGACTTCCTCAATGACGTAGCTTTCGATTGCGGAGTAACAGGCTCACGAGTGATGGGCGGTGGCTTTGGAGGCTGCACCATCAACCTCGTAAAAGAAGAACTCTATAGCACATTCATCAAAGAAGTTAGACAACGCTATGGCGAGAAGTTCGGCAAGCGTTGCAAGATTTATGACGTGGTGATTGATGATGGTGCTCGCAGACTTATCTAAGTATTCTATAATGAAAAGGAAATAGGAATTAGGGGCCTCCTAATTCCTATTTTTGTAAACTGACAATGCTATGAAGATTCTCTACATCATGGATCCATACTGCAAATGGTGCTACGCGACAAGTGATGCCATTCAGCAGCTACACGACACCTTGGAAGGCAAGTTGCCATTTGATGTGATACCTGCCGGCATGTTGGCTGGCGAATTCACGCAAGTACAGTCACCAGAATATGCTTTTGCTCACCGAAAACTCGATGCCAGCATCACCAAGGAAACAGGTAAGGAATTTGGTGAAGGCTATAAAGCGGCACTAAATGAGAAAGAAATGCTACTCGACAGCCTGATACCAAGTCGTGCCATCATGGCATGTCGTGCCATTGCCCCCCAACTCGCCTTGCAGTTTACCCACCATATCCTGCATGCTCGCTATCATGATGGCAAAGATTTAACCGATGATACGGTATATTTAGAAATCTGCGAGCAGCTGAGCATTGACAAGCCTACATTCTTCCAACAGTTCTCGTTGCCAGAGAATGATGAGAACACCCGACAGGCCTTCCTTTTTGCCGAGAAATATGCCGAGCACTACCCCACCCTTATCTATGAAGAAGGAGGTGAGATGGATATCCTGACGGAAGGCTACGCTCCTTACTCCCTATTAGAATTAAGACTGAGCAAATTGCTGAAAAGAAGAAACAATAATGTTCAGGATTAGACATTAGTATTGTCTGACCCTGAACATTAGTAATGTGTTGCCTGAAATATTAGTAATGTGATTACGGCAATGCTATCAACTTAGCTTTAGCCTCCTGGTATTCTGCCAACATCTCATTCATAACTTCTGCTACGGCCTGGATACCCTTGCCCTTGAACTGCGATGCATTTTGGCCTATCTCCACCTCTCCGTTTACCAAATCACCTTCAAAGATACCTATACGGTTGCGTCCTGCGCCAATAATTTCCAACAGCTGCTCAGCCGTCGCCCCTTGCGCCTCGGCCTTGTCAAGTTGTTCACGATAAGGGTTTTTTGCCATACGAGTTGGCGACAGTTTCTTTAATATCAGCATGGTATCACCTTCTTCCAGATTCAGACAGAAATTCTTGAATGCCTCACTGGCAGAGCTCTCTATCGTCAGTGCAAAACGAGTACCTACCTGCACGCCCTCTGCACCCAACGCATACGCAGCTAACATCGAAGGGCCATTACCTATGCCACCAGCAGCAATCAAAGGCAATGAAGTGGCCTGACGTACAGCAGGTATCAAGCACATGGTGGTGGTTTCCTCTCGACCATTATGTCCACCTGCCTCAAAGCCTTCAGCTACCACAGCATCTACGCCCGCTTCTTCACACTTCTTGGCAAACTTAGATGAAGACACCACATGCACCACCGTGATACCACGCTCTTTGAGCCAGCCAGTCCATTTCTTCGGACTGCCAGCAGAAGTAAATACCACCTTCACGCCATTTTCGGCAATGATATGCATCATTTCTTCTACTCCAGGTTTCATCAGGGGCACATTCACGCCAAAGGGCTTGCCTGTAGCCGCCTGACATTTCTCAATATGTTCCTTCAACAACTCAGGTGTCATAGAGCCAGCACCTATCAAACCCAGGCCACCGGCATTACTCACAGCTGCTGCCAAACGCCAACCGCTACACCAAGCCATACCACCTGCAATCACAGGATATTCTATACCGAAAAGAGATGTAATTCTATTCATATTTCCTCTATTTATTATTTGAGGCTGCAAGATACAAATTATTTTTCACTCTGCAAACTGTCGGGCAACACTGCATCATAGTTTTTCAGCACTTCCTGTGTCTTTTTTATATTCCTTTTATTTCGGAAATCCCAGTATTCTCGAGTAAAGTATTTCGTCAGATGATAAGCAAAGTCACCCGTAAAGGTCAGACCATTAGCTGGCGGAACAAAGAGCGGAAGGTCTATCCGCATCTTCACTTCCGCCTGTTTAGGAAGTTTCAATTGAGGCATGGTGGTATCAAACTCCAGCCACGGTTTTTCACTGACTGATGATTGGCTGCCTACAAAACCATTCTCTTTCAATTCCTCCAGCGCACGATGGTTGAGTTTGATTTCCCCATCCGTTTTCAGCAACTGATCCAGACGAAGGGAATCGGCTTGTGTCCATTCTTGGGCACACACAAAGCCCCATGCCATCATTATCGACAGCATCAATAGTAGTCTTAATCTCATTAATTCAAGGGTTTACCACCACCTATAGCCAGAGCCTGCCAACGGCTCATCTACTGCGGTATTGATCACAGATAACACGCCTGAATGCTTTGTCTTGTTCCACCATCTACGATAATGAGCAGCAGCATCCAGCAATTCATCTTCACTCAAGAAATAGATTCCTTCATAGTTGACTGCATCTTTATGCACCATGCGGCTTCCTAAAGAAGCATTGCTTCCTACACGGATAGACTCGATCACCCACAGCACACATT
Organism: Bacteroidaceae bacterium; assembly: GCA_017651505.1. GTDB lineage: Bacteria > Bacteroidota > Bacteroidia > Bacteroidales > Bacteroidaceae > Bacteroides. The sequence continues at coordinate 15,558 of JAGCCV010000091.1, forward strand.
CACCCAGTCGGGGCTTGCCACCTGCAAGATATGACACAGGAGCCAAAGGGAAAGACGGTATCTCTGTCAGGTCTTCAGCATAATAAAGCAAAGCCTCAATATCTTCCATTGTAAATTGTGGCATAATCACAGTGCCCGTTTCTTCGTTCACAGCCAAAGCACCATCTTTGAGTTGCTTGACAAACAAATCCACATCAGGGTTCTCCATGTCCAACGTATCTTCTGAGCAACTCACCCACATAAGCGCCAATGACAACAGCATCAGCAATAATCCATTACGGCCTATCAATCTCATAATTTTGCGGATTAAGGGTTAATAACTCATGCGGACACCGCACAATAGATTCACATTGACAGCCTGCTCTGTACGCAGAGTACGGGTAGTGCCATCGCAATCGAAATAATGAGAAACAGATGGCTCTGCATAGACAGCCAAGTTGTCGCTCAACTTATAACGCAACCCTATTCCTGCAGTAGCAGCCAGTTGTACAGGTTCTTCACTGAAACTCTTACCCAACAGTTTCTCTACCACACCTCCTACAGAAGCATAAACATCCACTTTCTTGCCTTCAGCAAGATTCACATCCAACTTAACAGGCAGAGAGAGAGACGACTGGCTCTCGTCATTGTGCACCGGCAAGTAATTATATAGCAAGCCAGCCTCTAAGGCTAAGGTCTTGTTAAGTTTACGTTCCACCATCATGCCAACCGTCAATGGCATTCTATAGTCACCCTTAGGGATGGCCGTTCCAAAGGCAGGTTTCAGTGCCCACTTGGATGACTTGCTCATTGAATCATCTGTCAAAGCAGCAGCCTCGCTTTCAGCTTCTGCCAAGTCGCCATTTGAGGTGTTAACCAAACCGTTGAAAGGTTTTCCAGCATTGATATAGCCATGTTCGATAATCTGGAAGGTCACTTCTACAGGCACCATCTCATCATCGTCATCAGTCTCAGTAGTCTCAGTTGCCCCTAAAGAGACAGGAGTAAGACCATTGATAATGGAATGTTGATGATTGGTACTTGCCGATTTACCATTTACATAACCATTGGTTACTAACTGATGCTTATCGCTATTATATATTATAGGAGTGTCGGATTTGGGCAAATTACTCATGGGAGAAGTCTCCAAGCCGGCAGACACCTCAGAAAAGGCTTGCTGTATTTCCTGTTCCTGTGAATTAAGGTACCAGAATACCACCGATCCCAACGCCAGCACCAACAACACAGAAGCAGCTGCCATCCATTTGCGATAAATGGGTCTGAGTACAGTACGCTTGGCAGGAGCTACATCTTCAGGTGGCACCATGACGGCCGAAAGGTCTTTCTCCAAGCCCTCCCAGAAGCCCTCCTTCACTGGCATCTTAGCATCAGCTAAGTTGCTAAACAATGCTGAAAAGTCATCTTTTTCCTTCATGCTCGATAAACTGTTTAATCTTTGTAGCCAACAATTTCTTTGCATATCTGAATTGAGACTTCGATGTTTCTGGCTGGATATGCAGCAACGCTGCTATCTCCTTATGCGACTTGTCCTCGAAAACAAAGAGGTTGAACACCATCCTGCATCCTTCTGGCAACTGTGCCACCATGTGCATCAGGGTTTCCTCGTCTATCCCCCTGGCATCCTCCATAAGCGCTTTCTCATCCACATCAGGCATATCAGGCAGTTCCTCGCTGTCCATCAGCATCAGTCTGCTGGTGTTTTTATGCCTCATGAAGTCAATGGCCTGTGCACTCATCACTTTATACATCCAACTCTTCAAAGCACTTTCACCTCGGAAAGAAAAGTGGGTGAAGATTTTGATAAACCCATCGTGCAACACATCGTATGCATCGTCTAAGTTGCCGGTATAACGATAGCAAACGGCCAGCATTTGCTCCGCATATAGAGTGTACAGTTGTTTGCGAGCATCCGCATCGCCTTTTCTACACCCCTCCACCAGTTTCAACTCATCGGCTTTCACAACTATCGGCCCTACATCTATGCTCAATTCATCATGCTTTCTACTTGTTAGACGCAGGGAAAGCTAAAAAGGAGGTAAAATATTATGTTAATAAGTATTAATAAAACAATGGCCATGCCCCATGTAGGGCATAGCCATGTCATATGTATGCATTATCAGCAGGCTTTGAAACTCATGTCAAGTCCCTTGACTGAGTGTGTCAGCGCTCCTACAGAGATATAATCTACCCCACACTCCGCATAATCACGCAGTGTATCGAAGGTAATGCCTCCTGATGACTCTGTCTCAAATCTGCCATTCACCATCTGCACTGCTTTACGAGTCATTTCTGGGGTAAAGTTGTCGAACATGATACGGTCAACGCCACCCAAGTCGAGCACCTGCTGCAACTCATCGAAATTGCGCACCTCAATCTCTATTTTCAGGTTCTTGCCTTTCGCCTTGCAGTATTCCTTGGCACGAGTAATTGCCTTGTCAATACCCCCTGCAAAATCCACATGATTGTCTTTCAGCAGTATCATATCAAAAAGTCCGATGCGGTGATTCATGCCACCCCCAATCTTCACTGCCATCTTTTCCAGGATACGCATGCCAGGGGTAGTCTTGCGGGTATCCAGCACATGTGTGTGCGTACCCTCCAGGCGACTTTGGTATTTATGTGTCATGGTAGCGATACCACTCATGCGCTGCATGATGTTCAGCATCAGGCGCTCGGTCTGCAGCAGACTCTGCACCTTACCCTCTACCACCATTGCCACATCGCCAGGTTTCACAGGTGTACCATCTTCCATATAGACCGTTACCTTCAGTTCTGGGTCAAAACGGCGGAACACCTCTTTGGCAATCTCCACACCTGCCAGGATGCCTTCTTCCTTGATGAGCAGTTTGGATTTGCCCATGGCTGTTGCGGGAATACACGACAAGGTAGTGTGGTCACCATCACCTATATCTTCTGCAAACGACAGATCAATAAGTCTGTCAATCAATTCTCTTTCTTTTTCCATAATATTAGCGTTTTATTGCTACAAAGATAGGCAATTATCTGAAAATATACTAACTTTGAAAGCAGATAAAAAAGAGAATTCCATGAAGACTGTTTTATTGGTAGTTGGAAAGACGGTTGAGAAGTATTTCGTCCAGGCAATAGATGAATATGTGCAGCGTACCAAGCACTATATATCATTCGACTTGGAGGTAATACCCGAACTGAAGAACACCAAGAGTCTGAGCGAAGAGCAGCAAAAGGAGAAAGAGGGCGAGTTGATACTGAAATCCTTGCAGCCAGGTGATACCGTGGTGTTGCTCGACGAGCATGGCAAGGAACTGCGTTCCGTCGAGTTTGCCGACTATATGAAGCGCAAGCTTAACACCACCAACCGCC
>JAGCCV010000012.1 GCA_017651505.1 Bacteroidaceae bacterium
AAAAAAAACAGCTCGACATCTTTTTCAGATATCGAGCTTGCTTTGCTTACCTCTCTTTAGATGTTCAAGGGGCCATACCCCATGTCTCACTATATTTTCGACCTTTTTTCTACAATAAATCTTTTTTTCAGCCCTCAAACGCAATGCCGATGTTGAGACCTGGACATTACCAATGTGATGCCCTGGACATTACCAATGTGATGCCATGAACATTACCAATGTGATGCCATGAACATTACCAATGTTTCAACCACCACCCATCTTATCATGAAATTGTAGGCCAACTTTGGCCAAATGTTGTCAAGCTCGCCATCGGGCTGGTCATCAATCCGCAAAAGTCATTTCTTTCAATAGCCATTGTGCATGGCCTATCTTCTCTACTACGAACAGCAGGTACCTGATGTCTAACGAGATGTTGCGGCAGAACTCGGGGTCAAAGGCCAAATCGCTCATGGTGCCTTCCCAGACACGGTCGAAGTTGATGCCTATCAGCTGACCGTCGCCATTGAGGACGGGACTGCCTGAGTTGCCTCCTGAGGTGTGGTTGGTGGCCAGGAAGCAGACGGGCTGGTCGTCATGACCTCCTTCGGCATAGATGTCGCGCAGGGTCTGCGGAATGTCGTAGTCGAAGATGTCGGGATTGTCCTTCTCAATGATGCCCTTGAGGGTGGAGATGGGTGAGTAGGTGATGGCATCAGAGGGGTTGTAGCCTGCTACCTGTCCATAGGCTACGCGCAACGTGCTGTTGGCGTCAGGATAGAAGGTCTTGCCGGGCTGGAACCCCATCTGGGCTTTCATATATCTGCGGTTGGCAAGGCTGATTTCTTGGCCGAGACGGCTCACCGTGGGTTGCAGGTCTTTGCGGTACCACTGGTCGTAGGTTTTGTATATCTCATAGGCGGGGTCGGTCTCCAGCTTGGGCAGGTCGTCTTTGGTGAGGCGCTCTACCTTGGCCTTGTCAGTGAAGAGTGAACGGGCAAAGACGTCGTTGCGCCATGCCTCCAGGGTGCCGTACTGGGCGAGCTTCTGGGTGTGGTAGGCGGGCTTGAAATCGGCACTGAGCTGCTTGTCGAAGGCACCCATCATGGCTACGAAGATCTCTTCGTCGATGGGCTGGTAGTAGTCCTTATAGAAGGCATCGACCAGGGGTTGCACGGGGTTGCCTCCTTCCAGGGCTGTGTAGATCCTGTTGGCGAAGGCGAGCAACTCGATGGTGGATACTGTTTCGTTATAGTATTCCTGTGCGCGGAAGTAGGGGTTACGGCGCTCATAAAGCGAGGATATCTGCTCGAGCAGTCCCTTGTACTGGTTCTTCTCTGCCCACTCACGGAATTTCTTCTCGAAATCGAGCTTTGACTCTACGGTCTTTCTGCGGGCCAGTCCCTTGGCTTCGCCTTGCCACTTCTTCCAGGCATTGGACACACTGGCATTCTTGGAGGAGTACTGGATGCGTACTGCCTGATCTTGCGACATGTATTTCTTCTGGATGTCGAGACGCATGGTGCGCAGGGCTATCTTCTCGGGGTCGGACACCTGGCCGGTATAGCGTACTTCGTCGGAGGTGACATATTCCTTGGTGGTGCCGGGATAGCCATACACCATGGTGAAGTCGCCTTCTTTCACGCCCTTGCGGGAGATGGTGAAGTAGTGCTTGGGCTTATAGGGCACATTGTCCTTGGAGTATTCGGCTGGCTCATTGTCTTTGTTGGCATAGATGCGGAAGATGGAGAAATCGCCCGTATGTCGGGGCCACATCCAGTTGTCGGTATCGCCACCGAACTTGCCGATGGATGAGGGGGGAGCTCCCACCAGTCGCACATCGGAATAGATCTTATAGACAAAGAGGAAGTACTGGTTGGCTTGGTAGAGTCCTTCTACTCTTGCCCGGATGCCTTTTGCCTGGTTGGTGATGGCTTCGGTGATGACTCTTGAATTGGCCTGTACCACTGAGTCGCGCTGGCCGTTGGTCATGGTGGACGCATAGCCATTCAGGACGCGTTCGGTGACATCTTCCATGCTTTGCAGGAAGCTCACGGTGAGTCCGGGGTTAGGAAGCTCTTCTTCCTTGCTCATGGCCCAGAAGCCGTCTTTCAGGTAGTCGTGCTCTACCGTACTGTGTTGCTGGATCTGTCCGTAGCCACAGTGATGGTTGGTAAAGAGCAGTCCGTCAGGAGAGACCACCTCGCCTGTGCATCCTCCGCCAAAACGCACTACGGCATCTTTGAGCGAGGCTTTGTTGATACTATAGATGTCTTCAGCAGTGAGTTTGAAGCCCTTGGACTGCATGTCGTCTATTCGACTGGAGATGAGCAGGGGCAGCCACATGCCCTCATCGGCTTTCACGGGCACCAGGACCGTGAGCAGTACTAACGTGAGTAGGATTGTTTTTTTCATAGGATTATTTTTGTTTTATTATTTTCAAACCGTTTGCTTAACGACGCAGGGTGATGACCGTAACTTCGGGCCATGCGCCAAAGCGGAAGGGCAGGCCTACGAAGCCTATGCCCACATTGACATACAGACCTCGTGTGCCTTCGTAATACATGCCTCCCCATTCGTCATAGACCCATGAGGAGGGCGACCAGCCAAAGAGCATGAACTGGGCAGCATGGGTGTGACCAGCCAGCATGAGGTCGATGTCGGTGGTGGGCAACACTTCCCTGCGCCAATGGGTGGGGTCGTGACTGAGCAGGATGCGGAACATACCCTCGGTACCTGCTGATGCTTTGGGTAGGTCGGCATATTGTGGGAAGGGCGGATTGCCGTCGTTCTCCACACCGATGATGGCAATACTGTCACCGTTTCTGTGAATGATATCATGTTGGTTCTTAAGGAATTTCCAACCCATGTGAATCTGCTGTTCCTCCAAATGTTCTTGGTTCAGCTCTTCATCTCCAGGCTTTGCCCAACGGAAATAGTTGCCATAGTCGTGGTTGCCCAAGATGGAATAAACACCATCGGGGGCTTTCAACTGACTCAATACATCTACAAACTGATCTACCTCTTTAGAGCGTTGGTTCACCAAGTCGCCTGTAAAGCATATCACATCGCCTTGCTGTTCATTCACAAGCTTTACCATCTCCTTGATAATGCCGGGTCGCTGATGGAAACTGCCCGAGTGGATATCGGATATCTGCACGATGCGATAGCCGTCGAAGGCAGCAGGAAGGCGTGAGGAGGTGTAGGTTACCTGCTTCACTTGGAAATGACTGAGGCCAAGTGTGGTGCCATAAAAGGCTATGCCGAAGAAGCCGATGGCCAGAATGATGCCTGCCCAGGCAAACCATCGTACGGGGATGGGTTTGATGATGGCATGCAGCAATCGGCCTAACAAATCGATGAGCATGAAGATGAGCTTGGGCACACCGAGACAGAGTATCAGGATGCCCAGCCAGGCGATGATGCCCTGACGCTCGGACATGGGGTTTTGTGTGCCGATGTATCTGGCTACAATGAAGCCAGCTGCTAAAATGGCAGATGGTAACCACCAAAGCATTTTATATAACCGAGAATAGAGAGTTGAGAAATGAGAATTATCCAGCCATTTCTTGACATAGAGCCAGTAAATGTAGGCATCTGGGATGAAAAGCATCAATACAAATACAAATGCGAAATACTGTAACATGGTTTTATAAATTTGCTGCTAAGAACTTGCGCATGCTTTCTATGGGCAGTCCTCTGCGTTGTGAATAATCAATGAGTTGGTCATCGCCAATCTTTCCCACACTGAAGTAACGGGCTTGCGGATGCGCCAGCATCAGTCCGCTTACGGAGGCATGAGGGTGCATGGCACCATTTTCGGTGAGGGTGATGCCTATCTGGCCGAGACCAATCAGTTGGTCGATGATGAAGTTGACCGACTGGTCGGGCAGGGAAGGGTAGCCCACAGCTGGGCGTATGCCTTGGAACTTCTCCAAGAGGAGGTCGGCCATGCTGAGGTGCTCGTCTGGTGCATAGCCCCACGCTTCTTTCCTGACATAGAGGTGAAGCTTCTCTACAGAGGCTTCTACCAATCGGTCGCAGAGGGTTTGCACCAACAACTTGCGGTAGGCGTCGTCTGTTTCTAATAAGGTCGTATCATCGATGGATGCGGCAAAAACGCCTACCTTATCTGGCTCGCCCATCTCAACAGGTCTGACAAAGTCGCTGAGACAGAAGCTGGGTTGGCCTTCGCTGGTGTGTTGTTGGCGCAACAAGGGGAACAGGGTGCCGTTGATGAGCAGGTTGTCGCCTGAGGCGTTGGCCTCGAAGAGCTGGAAGACACATCGACAAGTGAGTTGTCCCTCCAACTCGCCCAACAGCTTACGGGCATCCTGGATGAGACGGATAGCTTCGCGTGCCTTGGGTTGTTCTTGTGGTTCGAAACTGTTGAGCCACGAGGCTTCGCAACCTGGGCAGGCATGTACTTGGGCAATAGTGGCAAAGCGTGGGGCAAAACCCCATGCGTGGAAGAAATAAATCCAGTTCACGAAGTCAGCGACTTCGCTAACTGGGTAATGGATAATGGATAATTGACAATTATTCATTATTCTACGCTAATTCACATACCGCCTTCATGTAGCCGTAGGATTCAGCTATGCCGATGAATGGGTTGTCCATATCCTTCTCATACTCAAGGCTGCACATGCCGTCGTAGCCTACCTGACGCATCATGCGCACGAAAGCCGGGAAGTCAATCTTGCCTCGTCCCATTTCGATGCACTTGCCCTCTTTCGAGTTGTCGGTCTCGTCCTTGATGTGCATGTCGAACACTCGGGTATGGTATTTCTCGAGGTCTGCCACAGGGTCGGCACCATTACGGAAATCGTGGCCAATATCCAGGCACATACCGATGTTTGGGTCGAGGTCCTTCACCTTGTCCCAGATAACGGTGGCATCCTGATAAACATCCAGGTCTGGCCCATGCAGGTGGATGGCATATTTGATCTCGGGATATTCCTTGATTTTCTTATCTACGTAAGGCAGCAGTTCGTAAGGGGGCACAGACAACATGACCTTGGCACCTACTCTGCGAGCATAGGCAAAGGCTTTGTCCACCTCTTCCTCGGTGTTTTGGTAGATAGGACCCACGCCGTAGCCAGTAACGCCATATTCGGCACACTTGGCATGGAACGCCTTGATTTGTTCGTCTGTAGCATCCAGAGGCAAGTGGAAATCCTTGATGCAGAGATAGTGGATGTCGCACTTCTGCAAGGTCTGGAGAGCCGTGTCGATGTCAAACAGATGGAAAGTCCAGTCGGCACAACTGAGGTGGAACTTGTTGTCGGCAGCTGTGGTCTTTACTGCTTCCTCTTTAGCGGGAGCTGGGTTGCATCCACTGATGGCCAAAGCGGCACCACCTGCCAAGCCTGTCTTGATAAATGAACGTCTGTTGATCCTCATGATATTATTGTTTTTCATTCTCAATTATTTTGTTCTTCGCTTCATGGATGTGACGGCAACTGACTGTGAACAGATATCTTGCCTACACACATCCATTTGGGATTCTCGCTTCGTTAATGATTAAAAATCAAATCTTTTCCTCTTACGTCTTCTACTGGAACGCCATTGGCAAATGCCAGTTTGCCGTTGACGAATGTACGCTCTACTTGCCAGTTAAACTGGTGACCTTCCAATGGGCTCCATCCACATTTGCTTTGCAAGATGTCAGGCTTGACGGTCCAAGGCTTGTTGGGGCGTACCAATACAAGGTCGGCCTGATAGCCAGGACGGATGAAGCCTCGCTGCTCGATATGGTAGAGCAGGGCGGGGTTGTGGCACATCTTCTGCACCACTGTCTCGATGGTGATGACGCCTTTGTCCACCAACTCCAACATACAGTTGAGCGAGAACTGGATGCTTGGCATACCGGACATCGCTTTCAGGGCGCCACCTTGTTTCTCGGAGAGCAAGTGGGGAGCATGGTCAGTGGCTACTGTATCGATGAGGTTACTCTGCAGGGCTTGTTGCAAGGCCTCTTGGTCGGCTATGGTCTTTATGGCAGGGTTGCATTTAACCTTCGCTTCTAAAGCCTGATAGTCAGTATCGTTAAACATCAAGTGAGAAATACAAACCTCGCCTGTGATGCGCTTTTGGCCTAAGGATTCGTTGGAGAGCAGCGCCAATTCGCGAGCCGTGGATATATGGGCGATATGCAGACGTGCACCAGCTTCCTTTGCCAACTCTACCGCCAATTTTGACGAGAGCCAGCAGGCTTCCTCAGAACGGATGACGGGATGCAGCTCGATGGGAGCATCGCCATCGTCTCCTCGATATTTGGCAGTGTTCTCGCTGATGATGTGTTGGTCTTCGCAATGCGCCATAATCAGCATATCAGTGCCTCCAAAGATGTGACGAAGGCTCTCTTTCCTGTCCACCAGCATATTGCCCGTACTGGAACCCATGAAGAGTTTGATGCCAGGCACACGAGTCTTGTCCAACTTGTTGAACAGGTCGTAGTTGTTGTTGGTGGCTCCGAAATAGCAACTGTAGTTAACTAAGCTATGTTGGGCGAAGTTGTCCATCTTCGCTTCCCAAGCCTCGATAGTGGTGGTCTGCGGATTGGTGTTGGGCATATCCATCACAGAGGTCACACCACCAGCAACGGCAGCTCGGCTCTCAGAAGTGATGTCGGCCTTGTGTGTCAAGCCTGGGTCACGAAAATGCACATGTTCGTCGATGACACCAGGCAGCAGATAGCATCCTTCGCCGTTGATAACTTTCCCGAAATCTTCTTTGTTGAAGACTTGTCCTTCTACAACTGACGTAATGCGCTCATCCTCAATGATGACAGCCCCCTTGAACTGCTTGCCCTCATTGACAATCGTTGCGTTATGTATCAGTGTCCTTTGCATGTTTATCTATATCTTTCAAAAGTCAAAGGTAAGCTAATTTATTGAATAATGAAAGAAAGTTTGAAAAAACTAATAACCAATAGCCTTATTATTATTTTCTGTCTCGTAAGCTATTTCCATTTAAATCACTATTGTGCTTGTTCTAATCTTTTTCTTTTTCTACCTTTGTGGTTATAGGCATGGTATTCTAACTGAGTAAACTGTTAACCGAAATTGGCAGTACAGAACGCACGAATCTGTTGGAAGTGTTGTGCAAAGTGACTATCTTTGCAGCTTAATCATTATTTATGGATAAAAAGATGTCAGACAGCAATAAATGGGTGGCGTGCTGGGGCAATGCTACCTCTATCAGTAACCGTGGTGAGGCTATCTATGCCAAAGACCTTACGTTGCGTTATCCAGTCAGGATGTGCTTCAGCGGCACGATGCTGCGTTTTCGCTTTTCCAACCTTACGGGAACAGAACCTGTGACACTCGACAAGGTGTTTGTCAATCATACCCCCATCACTTTTGATGGCGAGACGAGTGTAAGTCTGATGCCAGGAAAAGAGCGAGAGAGTGATGCCATCAGCTATGTCGTACAACGTGGTGACACCATCGAGGTAAGTATGTATATGGCTGGATATACGCAGATGAACAGTGGCACTCTTATTACAGGACCACTATCGAAAGGTTATTATGCTTATGGCGATTTTGCTGATGCTGACAAGTTACCCCTCGACCTGACACGCCACACCAACTGGTTCTTCTTCCTCAACACCATTGACGTACTGACTTCGGCAGATAATCATGCTATCGTGTGCTATGGAGATTCCATTACGGCACAGTCTTGGCCCGACTATATGTCGCAAAAGGCTTTCGGCACCAATGTCTCCATCATCCGTCGTGCCGTCAGTGGAACACGCATCTTGCGTCAATACGACTGTATCACCTATCAGGCATACGGCTTAAAGGGTGCCACCCGCTTCCCCATTGAGATGAATGTGGCAGGTGCTACAGATGTTATCATCCAGCATGGCATCAACGACATCATTCATCCTGTGGGCACCGATGTCAACCCTTTCCGCCCGTGGAGCGACCTGCCTACGGTGGAGGAGATGGAGCGTGGAGTAGAGGAAATCTATGTTAAGCCCGCCAAGGCAATGGGACTGAAAGTGTGGAGTGGTACCCTGTTGCCTATCTATGGTTGGCGTACTTACAACGAAAACCGTGAAACCATGCGACAGGCGTTCAATGAATGGTTGCGCACATCACCCATTTTCGATGGTTGTATAGACTTTGATGCAGCAGTGAGAAGCGTCACTACCACCAAAGCTTTTGCTGATGGCTTTGACAGTGGTGACCACCTTCATCCCAGTGAACGTGCTTACGAGGCGATGGCACAGGTAGCAGTGGACAAACTGATGATAGAACAAGCCTATGTTACAGCAAGATAGTGAGAATGACACTCCAGTGGGCAATGGCACCTAAGAGCACGAACACATGCCAAATAGCATGGTAGTGGGGGCGCTTGTCGTTGGCAAAGAAATAGGTGCCAACAGTATAGAGAATGCCTTCGCTGAAGAGGAAAACCAACGAGAGGGCAGAGAGTTTAGCCCATACTGTAGGGAAGATAAACAACACGCTCCAACCCATAACGAGGTACATCGCCAAGGAGAGTTTGGGGTGCTTGCCTATGGCCACAATCTTGACGATGGAGCCTACCAAGGCCACAAACCAAAGGAAACCAAAGACTGTCCATCCTAACCAGCCTCCAATGACGCCTACACAGATGGGGGTGTAGGAGCAGGCTATCATGACATAGATGCTGATGTGGTCGCACTTGCGCAGGATGTCCTTTGCTATGCCTGGACGCAGCCAATGGTAGATGGTGCTGGAGAGAAACATCAGAAACATGCCTATGATAAAGAAGAAAACGCCGAATGCCATTTGCCAACCTGTGCGAATGGCTGGCCATACCATCCAGATGGACGAGAGGGCAAAGACAACACCTATGAAATGAGTCCAGGTGTTGCCTTGCTCTCCTTTAGAAGGAAATATGTTTGCCATAGTTGTCCAATAGCTTTTAAGCGATTAACGCGACTGACAAGTCTGGATAGCCTGTTTCACCTGTTCTGCAATCTCCTCATATGAAAGAGCACTGTCGGGGTAGATAGGAGGCAGGTACTCTATTTCTATCTGATGGGACGTTGGGAAACGCTTGGATCGTGGTAGTGCTTCATAAGCGCCTTTGATGCATACGGGTACTACTGGTACCTGCAGCTCCTTGCTTAGGATGGCAAATGTTTTCTTAAACTCGCCCAGCTCACCAGTATGTGTACGCCTTCCTTCAGGGAATATCACCACATGCTTGCCCTGCTTGAGCACCTCGCCCAGCTTCAGGATGGAGTCACGCAAGTTACCGCGTTCCATCAAGATGATATTATTGTTGCGGGCGTATGCCTTGCGCAACGAGCCTTGCATGTGCTCTTCGGTAGCATAATAATAGGCGTTCTTCATAACAGCAGTAGGCAATGTGGCCGAAACCAATGGACCATCAAGGAAACTCTGGTGATTGGGTGCGATAATCATTGGGCCATTGGCAGGTATGTTCTCGGTGCCTTTGATAATAAGGTGGTTGTAGGCTTTGTAGAAACCACGTATGATGCTGCATCCCATGGCCATGAAACGGTTGCCGTGAGGAAGTTCCAACTTGGATGAGTCGGTTTGCAGGAATTGATGCCAATCTTCATCCTTCACCTCCATGCGAGTCTTGCTGTTAGCTATATATTCAGCCATAGCCTCAATATTCTTGTAACTTGGCATATCGGCTGTGTTGATGTGGGTACCAAAGGTCTGCTGTATGAAACCTTCCAATGATACCATATCCAACGAGTCAAATGCAAGGTCGGTCTCGATATGGTCGGTAGGACGCAACGTTATCTTCTTCTCCTCCTCGATGTATTGCTTAAGAATCTGGTACTCCTCAAAGGTAGGCTCTTCTACTGCCACTTCTTTTTTAACAGCCGGTGCTTCGGCTTTAATAATATCTTTGAGCATATAGCTCTTTAGCTTCTCCAACTTGGTGCGAGGCAAGTCGCCACGATACACATATAGGCTCATCAGTTTCTTGTAGTTGGTGACTGTCAAGTTGTAAGGCTCCAGTACTTCGCGTTTCAATGCTTCTTCCACCTCGGCGTCAGTAAGATTGTTTGCCCACTCGGTTTGAGGCACGATGATGGCGCGCAGCATATCACCATCCTGCACCACAGCAGCTTCTTTTACACGCTGGTCATATTTTTCCAACTTGTACTCTATCTCATTGGGCTGCACGTTCTTGCCATTAGATAGCACAATAATTTCTTTACTTCTTCCAGTGATATAGATGCGTCCTTTCTCGTCGATTCTACCCAAGTCGCCCGTATGCAGGAAGCCATCCTTGTCAATCACAGCAGCAGTTTCCTGAGGACGGTTATAGTAGCCCTGCATGATGTTGGGGCCTTTAGCGCAAACCTCATCATTCACTATCTTGATTTCCATGGCTGCAGGGGGGATGCCTACACAATTAGGCACCAGGTCGCCTGGACGGGTAAAAGCTATCATGGGAGCCGCCTCGGTCATACCATAACCTTCAAGCAGTTCAAAGCCCAGTGTTTTCAAACCTAATGCAATCTCACGATCCAATGCGGCACCACCACTTACCATAAACTCCATGCGGCCACCCATCTTCTTGTGAACGGTTTGGAAAATGAATCGGGAAACGGCTTTGTTATTGATGCTTGCACAAAGATTGAAGAGACCGCGGGTAACGGCACTTGCGTCAATCTTCTTCTTGATGCCACCATACAAGGTCTGCCACAGGCGGGGCACACCCACCATAATGGCAATCTTGCCTCGTTGCAGCGTATCGATGATGTCAGGACCTGACATAGACGGACAAATGGCCACGCCACCACCCACATAGAGAGGCATCACCACGGTTCCTACCAAAGGCAGGACATGGTGCAGAGGGAGAAGAATCAGTGTCCTGCGATTGTCGTTGAAAATAGGAACCTCTTCTGAAACGGCACGTATATTTACCAGGATATTCAGGAACGAAAGCATCACACCCTTGGGCGACCCAGTTGTGCCAGAAGTATAGATGATAAGAGCTGTATTCTCCTCACTATAGGTGATGTCTGCCTTTTTCTCATCATTTACCGCTGTTGTCTCATAGTCCTCAATAAGATGTACCTCTATGGCTTGTCCGGCTTCCTTCATGGCAGCTTCTACCACCTCCAGTTTCTGGCGTGTTGTCCATATCCCGACAGGGTGGCAGTCGTTGATGATGTATGCCACATCGCTGACTGTCGAGGAGGCGTCAACGGGTACGGCAATGCCGTGGTTGGCCCAAATGGAGTAGAAAGCATAAATCCATCCCTCACGGTTTTCCGCAAAAATAAGGGTCTTCTCACCCGCTTGCTGCGGAGTGTGATGACTATATAGCGTTATACGCTGTAGTAATTCCGAAAAAGTAATATTGCGTTCGCCGGCAATAATAGCAATTTTGTTTGAATCTTTAATCATGACTTAATTTTGTTGTTTAGAAAAAGAATAGGGGGCATCGGCGTCTGCTGTGCCTCGTTTAGTATTTGGTTCTGGTGTCATTTGCATTTCTATCTTGGCACCTTTTGTCAAGTCTTCGTGCGATAGGTAATTATGTTGGTAGTCTTTGCCATTTAGCTGCATGTTGTCAATATACTTATTTGTATCAGAGCTGGCAGGAGCATTGATTTCCACGACATTTCCATTCTCCAAATGCAACTTCACATTCTTGAAATAAGGTGTGCCCAAAACATATTGCCCACTGCCCGGACATACAGGATAGAAGCCCAATGCAGAGAATACATACCAAGCTGAGGTCTGTCCGTTGTCCTCGTCACCACAATAGCCATCAGGAGCTGCGGAGTAGAGCTTGTTCATGACCTCACGAATCCAATATTGTGCCTTCCAAGGCTCTCCGGCATAGTTGTACAGATAAATCATGTGCTGCACAGGTTGGTTGCCGTGCGCATAGTTGCCCATGTTCATAATCTGCATCTCACGAATCTCGTGGATGGGGAAGCCATAATAGCTGTCATCAAAAACAGGTGGTACGGAGAATACACTGTCCATCATCTGTGTAAATTCCTGCTTGCCGCCCATCAGGTTAATCAAGCCTTGTGGGTCATGGAACACTGACCAAGTATAGTGCCAACTATTGCCCTCTGTAAAGGCATCACCCCATTTCAAAGGGTTGAACGGACTTTGGAAAGTACCATCCTCATTCTTGCCACGCATCAGCTTGCTTTCCCCATCGAAGAGGTTGCGATAGTTCATTGCCCTTTGGGCATATACGTCTATTTCACTTTCAGGTTTACCTAATGCCTTGCCCAACTGATAGATGCACCAGTCATCGTAAGCATATTCCAAGGTACGGGCAGCACTCTCATTGATGCCCACGTTGTATGGCACATAGCCCAAGCGGTTATAGTAATCCACCCCTTTACGTCCTGTAGAACCTATGGTAGGATGCTCATTGTTGGCACCATGTGTAACAGCTTCCCACAAAGTCTCGATGTCATAGCCACGCAAACCTTTCAAGTAGGCATCTGCCACAACTGATGCCGAGTTGTTGCCTACCATGCAGTCACGATGCCCCGGACTTGCCCATTCGGGCAGGAAGCCACTCTCCTTATAAACATTAGCCAATCCCTCCTGCATCTTGACATTCATGCTGGGATACAGCAGGTTGAGGAAGGGGAACAGGCAACGGAAGGTGTCCCAGAAGCCAGTGTCGGTAAACATATAGCCAGGCAGTACCTCGCCATTATATGGGCTGTAGTGTACGGGCTTGCCCTCGGCATCTATCTCATACAGACTGCGTGGGAACAATACCGAACGATACAAGCAACTGTAGAAGGTGCGCAGGTGATCTATGTTATTATCGTTCACCTCTATCTTGCCTAACGTCTCGTTCCAGGTAGCCTTTGCCTCTGCGCATACAGCCTCAAAGCTGCGCTCGCCTATTTCCTGCAGATTTCTTTCTGCCTGCTCGTAGCTGATGAAAGAAGAGGCCACACGCGCTTCCACCACTTCGCCACGATGAGTAGAGAATCCTACGATGGCTCCTGCATGGTTGGCTTCAACCTCAGTAAGTCCACCCTTGATGTCTTGGTCGGCCACCACGGATATTTGTGCGAATGGCTTGCTGAACTCAATCACGAAATAGTTTTTGAAGTTATCGGGCACCCCACCGCTGTTACGGGTGGTATAGCCCATAATCTTTCTTTCGTTGGGTAGTATCTGGATAGACGAACCTCGGTCGAAAGCATCGACAACAACAGAAGAAAACTCATTCTCAGGGAAGGTGAAACGGAACACGGCAGCACGCTCGGTGGGCGTAATCTCCGTGGTGATGTCATAGTCGGCCAGATAGACACTGTAATAGTAAGGTGTGGCAGTCTCAGCCTTGTGTGAGAACCAGCTGGCACGCTCTTCTTCATCAAAGACCGTCTTGCCAGTTACTGGCATCAGGCTGAACTGACCGTAGTCATTGATCCACGGACTGGGTTGGTGTGTCTGCTTGAAACCACGTATCTTGTCGGCATCATATACATACGCCCATCCGTCGCCCATCTTGCCTGTCTGTGGTGTCCAGAAGTTCATGCCCCACGGCAGGGCAACAGCAGGATAGGTGTTGCCTGCAGAGAGGGTATATTTGGAGTGAGTACCTACCAGTGTACTTACGTAATCAACAGGTGTCTGTGACTCGAAGGTCGTTATCTGTGTTTGCTGACAAGCTACGAGTACCCACAGAGATATAAGTGGTAATAATCGTTTCATATCATTTGTAATCGTTGTTTTAAGGTAGGGTCACGATGAGATTATCTGTCAATCTTCAGCAAAGCACCAGTATTCACGTCAAACAGCACTTTGGTCACGGTATTCCTGTTGAACAGCTGAGCCGACAGATATTCGCGAGTACCGAACTGAGTGAGAGACATCTCGGTATTGATAAGGTCCTTATGCTGATAGGTCAGCTTCACGTCAGCTTTTCCCGGCACGTTGTATGCCACGCCCTCAATAGCTGTCTTGCTGCCGTTGTTCAGTATGCTTACAATCGATTTGCTTGTTTTCCCCTCAGCCTCTACTGGTGGCTCTTGAATCAAGTTTTTGTTGACAATGGTCAGCTCCACAGGTTCGCCTGCTAAGTCGTCGGCATCAACAAAGCCCAGCTTCTTGGAGAAGCGGAACACCACTTTATGATTCATGTTTTCAGGTGTAACCTTAATTGAGAAATGCTTTGTCTCGTTCTTAACCTTTCCCTCGAACATCTGTACCATTGCCTTTTCCTGCTTGTTCAGATTGTCCAGCATGATTTGCAACTGAGCGCCATCCTTAGGCAGGTTCTCGGCTTCACCCCTCAGCAAGGCATTCTTGCTCTCACGAATGCTGTAGATTTCGCGAGCAATTAATTCAGCCATCTTGGCAGTTGAGTTGGCCACTAAGATTTCTTCTGTCAAGAACGAACGCGGATCCGGCAAAACCTCTTCCTCCTGTTGCTTAACCTGAGGCTGTGCTGTCTTCTGGTCACCCGTAAATGGCACGTTGATAGAGCGTACGATGCCGTCGGCGGTCAGTTCCATCAGTGGCGCGGTAGTACGGTCTTTCATTTCTACGAAGTAGATGTTTGACGGGTCAGGCACGCCTATAGTGGTCACCTTCATCTCATCCAGTGTCCAGGTGGTTTCTGCTTCCTGCTTCACGCCACTCAGGCGCAGGTAGCGTTCAGCATACTGACTGAACTGTCCCGGTTCATAGCGTTGTTGTGTAGCTATGGCGTCAATCATGATTTCTGTCTGAGGCAGCATGTAGGTCACGCCAAACTTCTTACCAAAAGTAACACCTTGGGTTACTTCCGTTTGGGCATAGGCCATATTGAAGGCGGCAAACTGAATATTAAAAATTATCAAGGCAACAAACACCTTATAAATCGTTCTTTTCATAATTTCAGGATATTGTTTTTACATCATTGTAATGGTCAGTGGTCATTTTGCGAACACGATGCACACAGGCATACTGAGTTGGATGTCACGTTGGGTGTTCGTCAGCAAGCCGGTTTGCAGGTCGCGTTCAAATATCTCAATCTTGTTGTCGTTCATATCAGCCACCAGCACATACTTGCCATTGGGAGTGATGTTGAAATTGCGCGGATGCTTGCCCGTGGGCTGATAACCCACCTTAGTCAGCATACCCGTCTGCTGGTTTACTTCAAAGATAGCCAATCCGTCATCGGCATTACGCACGCTGGCATACAAGAACTTGCCATCGGGCGAGAGATGGATGTCTGCTGCATGACGGTCGGCCTGCGGATGGGTTTCAATGGTTTGAATCACCTGCATGTTCCACTCGTCATAGTTGCATACCGTCACCGCCTCACTCAGTTCGCTGATGATATAGACAAACCTCCCGTCTTTGCTGAAGATAATGTGTCTTGGCCCGGAATCAGTGTCGATAGGTGTGGCATCTGAAAGCAGATGAGGCTTAGCAGGATTAGCAGCCACATCAAAATGCAGGATACGGTCGGCACTGAAGTCTGTGGCCAACAGCTGTTTCCCGTCGGGAGTGAAAATGGTGCAATGTACATGCGGGGCATCTTGCCGGCTCATGTCAGGACCTCCGATGCTGCCACAGAATACTGTATCAACAGGCTCCAAGCCACCATCGTAACGAAGGGGGAATACCGACATGCTGCCTCCCGAATAGTTGGCAGTAGTCACAATCTTGCCGTTGGTAGCCACATAGCAGGGGTCTTCTCCATAGGTCAACTGACTGTTCATCAGCTCTGCCTTACCACTTTCCTTGTCAAACCTGAAAGCAAACACCGATGCTGTCTCTTCATGCTGCTCACTCACCACATACATTACTTGCTGGTTGGCAGATAGGGTGAGGTAGGAGGGATTATCCATCTTGATAACCTCGAGTGGCTTGACCGAACCGTTTTCTTGGTCAAACTTATAGGTATAGATGCCCTCGCTGCCGGCATTGGTATAAGTGCCTACAATCATGGTCAGCTCATCGCTTTGGGGGGCTGAGTTGCAAGCTGTCATTGCTAAAAGCAAACATCCATATATGCATTTCTTTATCATGATACTTTCTTTTTTAAACGAGTAAATACAAGCCGGCAGCTATCGCGCCTCCAATGACAGGACCGATGCCTGGTACCCAAGCGTAGCTCCAATCGCTGTCACGCTTGTCCTTGATGGGTAAAACGTAGTGTGCGAAACGGGGAGCCAGGTCGCGGGCAGGGTTGATGGCATAGCCCGTAGTTCCACCCAACGACATACCGATGGCAACAATCAGGAAGGTCACTGGGAAAGCCCCCAAACTACCCATGCCAAGTTCTGGCGTGTTGCCTGTATTGCCGATGGCGAGGATGACATATACCAGTACAAAGGTGCCAATTACCTCACTGAGCAGGTTGCGCCACTTGTTCCTGATGGCAGGGATGGTGCAGAAAGTGCCCAACTTGGCATCTGCATCAGGTGTGGCATCGTAGTGGTCCTTGAAATAGAGATAAACCAATACCGCCCCCACGAAACCTCCCAGCATCTGGGCAATGATATAAGGCACCACCAGGTTCCAGTTGAAAGTGCCTGCCAATGCCAAGCCTATGGAAACGGCAGGGTTAAGGTGAGCTCCTGTATAAGGGCCTGCCACAAACACGCCACACATCACAGCCAAACCCCAGGCGAAGGTTACTACCACCCAGCCAGCTCCTTTGGCCTTTGACTTCTCCAAACTGACGTTGGCACATACGCCATCGCCCATCAGGATCAGTATCATGGTTCCCAAGAACTCGAAAATCATTTTCTCTATCATAGCGTTTACAATTTAGGTATTACTAATTGTTTGTTAAGGTGCGCTGTATGGCTTCTCGCCAACCTTTAACAGCCTCTGCAACACGCTGACGGTCGTCGGTAGGCATGAACATCGAGTCAATCTGCCACTGGTCACGTATTTCTTCCACACTCTTCCAATAGCCAACGGCCAAGCCGGCCAGATAAGTGGCTCCTAAAGCTGTCGTTTCTGGGTTACGCGGACGAATCACCTTGGTGTTCAGTATGTCTGCCTGAAACTGCATCATCAGGTTATTGCGCGAGGCACCACCATCTACCTTCAGCTCGGCCAAGGGAAGCTCTGCATCACGCTGCATCGCCTGAACGATGTCGAGTGTCTGGAATGCAATGCCCTCTAAGGCGGCACGGGCAATGTGTGCAGCTGAGGTGCCACGACTGATGCCTGTGATGCTGCCTCGGGCATATTGATCCCAGTAGGGTGCTCCCATACCGGTCAGGGCAGGAACAAAAAAAACCCCACCCGTGTCAGTTACGGTAGCGGCAAGAGCTTCAATCTCGCCCGATGATTTGATGATACCCAATCCATCGCGCAACCATTGTACCACTGAACCGCCCACGAAGATACTGCCCTCCAGGGCATAGGTCACCTTGTTGCCTAATTTTAGGGCAATGGTGGTGAGCAGGTTGTTTTTCGACATGATGGGCTTTTTGCCACTGTTCATCAGCAGGAAACAGCCAGTGCCGTAAGTGTTCTTCACACTGCCGGGCTTCGTGCAAAGTTGCCCGAAGAGAGCAGCCTGCTGGTCGCCTGCGATGCCGGCAATAGGTACCTGCTGGCTGAAGATGGCTGACTGTGTATAGCCATACACTTCACTGCACGACTTCACCTCTGGCATCATCGACAAAGGAATGTCAAGCAGCTTCAGCAACTCTTCATCCCACTGCAGTGTGTGGATATTGAACAGCATGGTACGTGAGGCATTGGTTACATCGGTGATGTGCAATGAGCCTTTCGTCAAACGCCACACCAACCATGAGTCAACGGTGCCGAAACGCAGCTTGCCCTGCTGGGCACGCACTCTGGCGCCTTCTATATTGTCAAGGATCCATTTAATTTTGGTAGCACTGAAATAAGCATCAATGATGAGACCAGTCTTCTTGTGAATCATGTCAGTTACCCCCTGCGCTTTCAGCTCGTCGCAATACTTGGCAGTACGGCGGTCTTGCCACACAATGGCATTATATATTGGCTCTTCGGTCTCCACATCCCATACTATGGTGGTTTCACGCTGATTGGTGATACCTATAGCGGCAATATCTTCTCCGTTGATGCCCATCTTCGCCATCGCCTCACTGATGACAGACGCCTCTGATGACCATATCTCGTGCGGATTGTGTTCCACCCATCCCGATTTCGGAAAATGTTGTGTAAACTCCTTTTGCGCCACCGCACAACTCTCACCTTTCTTGTTGAAGATGATAGCACGAGAACTGCTGGTGCCTTGATCCACTGCTAAAATGTATTTTTCCATAGTATTAAGATAATATCCTTATTGCCTCAATGCTTCACAGTCTTTGATTAACTCATCCACATGTGCTTCATCTGTTGCCCAAGAGGTGACAAAGCGGATGGCTGAGTGGTTGTTGTCTATCGGTTGCCACTCCTCAAAGATATACTTCTTGGCCAAAGTAGCCATTTCGCTTTTCGTGACGATGGGGAATACCTGATTGGTGGGTGAATCTGCCAGAAAATCATAACCGGCATTCTTCAAAGCTGCCGATAACTTCTTAGCTAATACATTGGCATGACGTGCCAACTTGAAGTAGAGGTCATCTTTGAACAATTCGCCAAACTGAACGCCTAACAGCCAACCCTTTGCCAGCAAGGCACCACGCTCCTTGCGCACATAGTCGAAGTCGGGGTAGAGGTCGGGGTCATTGAAGATGATGGCCTCGCCAAACAACGCCCCGTTCTTGGTGCCGCCAATATAGAAGGCATCTGTCAGTTCCGTCAGGTCGTGCAGGGTAAGGTCGTTCTCGTCAGAGGTGAGGGCACTGCCTAAGCGTGCTCCGTCTAAATAAAGAAGCAACTTGTGGGAACGGCAAAACTCGCTGATGGCCTGTAATTCCGCTTTTGTATAAATAGTACCCACCTCGGTCGCATCGGAGATATATACCATAGCGGGTTTCACCATGTGCGGGCGCATGAA
>JAGCCV010000013.1 GCA_017651505.1 Bacteroidaceae bacterium
CTGGCACCTCAGTCAGTACGCTGGTGCCGCCCTGAGCTACCAGCCAGTCAGAGAATTCGCCAACCAGTGGATTAGCGGTGATACCAGAGAATCCGTCGGAACCACCACACTTCAAACCTACACGCAGTTTGCTAACAGGCACTTCGGTACGCACATCCTTGCTGGCCAGCTGATACAGTTCGCGCAGCATTTCCATACCAGCCTCCATCTCATCGTCGACACGCTGGGTTACCAGCAGCTTGATACGATCCTTATCATAATCACCCAGCATCTTCATGAAGTCCTCGGGCTGATTGTTCTCACAACCTAAGCTCAGCACCAATACGGCACCAGCATTGGGGTGCAAGCAGATGTCACGCAGTACTTTGCGGGTGTTCTCGTGATCCTCTGAAAGCTGAGAACAACCATAATTATGATGCCAAGCATAGATGGCATCAACACCCTGTTCGCCAGTCTCACGTTTCAGCTCCTTAACCAGTCTTTCTGCAATACCATTCACGCAACCGACAGTAGGCACAATCCAAATCTCATTACGGATACCTACATCGCCATTCTTACGAACATAGCCATTAAAGGTTCGGTTCTCGTTCTTAATATTAAGTTCCTCGTTTACAGGATTATAAGTATATTCGAGTGTACCAGAAAGATTAGTCTTGAGATTATTCTCGTTTACCCAATCTCCGGCCTTCAAGTCCTGCTTGGCATGACCGATAGGGTAGCCATATTTGATGATATCCTCACCTTCGGCCACGTCCTTTATTAGAACCTTATGTCCTGCTGGTGTATCCTGATTGATGGTAATCTGCTTACCATCTACTTCAATCACTTCCCCTTTCTGCTTGGGCTGCAGACAAACCACCACCGAATCGGCAGGGTTAATCTTTAAAAATGTAGCTTGTTCCATTTTTCTGTTTGAGTATTTTGTTTTAGTTTATAATGCTTTTCTACGATAGAAATCTACGTTTTCTTTTGTCAGAATCTCAATAGGCATGTAGTTGACTGGATTAACGGCTCGTTTCATAACGATAGCGTTAAACAGCGCATCCACACTGGCATATCCTTGTTGATAAGCGTGCTGGGCGATAAGGAATGAGATACTTCCATTGCGCACACATCCCTCGTTTCTTGGCACCATATCATAACCCATAATCTGAACATTACGGCGATTGCTTTTCTGTAAGAACTCACCCACGATGTGTGCCTTCGAATTGAATGTGATACAATGATGCACATTGGGGTGAGTTGAGAAAAACTTCTCAAGGATACCATCATACTCCATATGATCCTCATCGAGGGGAAGATCAACTTCTGTAATTTTAATTTTGGGAAGTGATCTACCATATAATGACGGAAGCCGGTTTCACGGTTGGCCTGCTGCTTTGATCCCACAATACCATCGCGTGTCTGTTTCATCAGTGCAATTTCTTTTTCCTTGTTGGCAATCAGCATCAGCATTTTAGCAGCGAAATAGCCACTAGCAAACGAATCCTGCCCAAAGAACGACAAAGGCTTCAAGTCAGGCATATATGAGTCGAGCAATACATATGGAATATTCCTCTCTATCAGTTTCTCTGTGAATCTAGCAGTTTGCTCAAGTGTTGCAGGCACAATGATCACGCCATCAATCTTTGCTGACAGAAATTCACGCACCATTTTTGTGAATGCAGGCGGATTGAATCGCTCATAATACACAAACTTCAACTTTATACCAAAATCTCTACGAAATTCGGTACAAGCCATTGCACCTTCTTCAATCTCATCCCAATAAGCTTCTTGTTCATGCTTAGGCAGCACACAATAAAAAGTATATTCCTTATTATAAGCCAGGGCCGACGCATACATGTTAGGACGATAATCCATCTCTTCCAAGGCCTTATTTACCTTTTCTAATGCAGCTTTAGACACATTCGGACGGTTATGCAAAACACGATCTACAGTACCAGTCGAAACACCAGCTCTAGCGGCAATATCCTTAATCGTAATATTTTCCTTTGCCATAATTTTAGATATTTTGTGCAAAGGTACAATTTTTTTCCGATTCTCCAAACTTCTGACTGAAATATTTACCCCGAAATCGTTTCCGTAAGTTTTTTGCCTAAAAACCGGCTAAAAATTTGCGTGGCTCAAAAATTCTTCATATCTTTGCCTCACAAACGAACAAAATAAGTTGAAAATAATTCAAAAAAATCAAACAAAGCAATGGCTAAAATTGTAACTTTGGGCGAGATTATGCTTCGCCTTTCGCCTCAGGGCAACGACCGTTTCATTCAGAGTGAATCATTCCGCATCATCCCTGGTGGTGGTGAGGCTAACGTAGCAATCTCAGTAGCCAATTATGGACACGAGGCTTACTTTGTATCTAAGTTGCCTAAGCATGAAATTGGACAGATAGCAGTCAATGCACTGCGTCGTTATGGTGTTAACACCCAATTTGTAGCTCGTGGCGGCGATCGTGTAGGTCTTTACTATGCTGAGACAGGTGCTTCAATGCGTCCATCAAAGGTTATCTATGACCGTGCTCATTCATCCATCGCCGAGGCCGATCCATCAGATTTCGATTTCGATGCTATTATGGAAGGTGCATCATGGTTCCACTGGAGTGGTATTACCCCAGCTATCAGCGACAAAGCAGCTGAGCTGACAAAGTTGGCTTGCGAGGCAGCTAAGCGCCATGGTGTAACTGTTTCTGTTGACCTGAATTTCCGTAAGAAGCTGTGGACAAGCGAAAAAGCTATATCAATCATGCGTCCACTGATGAAGTATGTAGATGTTTGTATTGGTAATGAGGAAGATGCTGAGCTCTGCCTTGGTTTCAAGCCCGACGCAGACGTAGAGGGTGGTCAGACCGATGCAGCAGGTTACGAGGGTATCTTCAAGCAGATGATGCAGGAGTTTGGCTTCAAGTACGTGGTATCTACACTTCGTGAAAGCTATAGCGCAACATTCAATGGTTGGAAGGCTCTTATCTATGATGGTAAGGAGTTCTATCAGTCAAAGCGTTATGAGATTAACCCCATTATCGACCGCGTAGGTGGTGGCGACTCATTTTCAGGAGGTTTGATCCATGGTCTGCTCACCAAGGCTACTCAGGGCGAGGCTCTCGAGTTTGCTGTTGCTGCATCAGCTCTTAAGCACACCATCAATGGTGACTTCAACCTGGTTAGCGTTGAAGAGGTAGAGGCTCTTGCTGGTGGTAATGCAAATGGCCGCGTGCAGAGATAATTGATAATTTACAATTCTTGCTTAAACAAGCGTACTAAAGAAACGATCAGATAATTATGGCAAAATTTGATAAGATAGCAGTGATGAAGAAGATTGGTGATACTGGTATGGTACCCGTCTTCTATCATAAGGATCTTGAGACCTGCAAGAATGTAGTGAAGGCCTGCTACGAGGGTGGCGTTCGTGCATTTGAGTTTACCAACCGTGGCGACTTTGCTCAGGAAGTATTTGGCGAGCTGGTTAAGTGGGCCGACAAGGAGTGCCCAGAGTTAGCTTTGGGTATTGGCTCAATTGTTGATGCTCCAACAGCCGCAATGTACCTTCAGTTGGGTGCCTGCTTCGTTGTAGGTCCTCTGTTCAATCCAGAGATTGCTCCTGTATGTAACCGTCGTTTGGTGCCTTACTGCCCAGGTTGTATGACTGTAAGTGAGATTGGCAAGGCTCAGGAGCTGGGTTGCGACCTCACTAAAGTATTCCCTGGCGATGTAGTAGGTCCCAACATGGTAAAGGGTCTGAAGGCTCCAATGCCTTGGTCGAAGATCATGGTTACTGGTGGTGTTGCTCCTGAAGAGGAGAACCTGCAGAAGTGGTTCAAGGCCGGTGTTTACTGCGTAGGTATGGGTTCTAAACTCTTCCCAAG
>JAGCCV010000092.1 GCA_017651505.1 Bacteroidaceae bacterium
ATGAAACGATATGCAGATGGTCTGACCATTCTCGTATCCCAATGTGATCTTGATATACACCTCACGCTCTTTCACGTCCTTGCCGAAAACCCACATTTCGCCCTCCTTGTTCAGCACGTCGATGACAGGACCTTCCACATAGTCTTGCGGCAAGAGGCTTTTCACAATCAACTCACGCTGCATTTGTGTAATGTCCAACTCCAACAAAGCCTTTCTGTTCTTTTGCCGATCATCCCTAAATATTATTCCGAACACCTGTGCCTTGATGTTGAACTGCTCCAAAAATGCCTTAACCTCTTCTATCGATATCATGGCTTAATCTGTTTTTTCGGCAAAAATACAAAGAATTATCCAATTATTGGCAATTTTTCAACGATAAAGTTGAAAAATCTATTGTAAAACATCCTCCTCCCTCATCGCCTCCCAAGGCCCATCCTTGGTCTCCAAGATGATGGAACCCGATTCCAGACACCCTATCGAATGCCATTGGCCCATGGGAACGCTGAGGCCGCAGATGTCGCCACCAGCTTCAACGAGGATGGTGTCGGTCAGCTCTCCCTTATCGTTATAATACAGCCACTTCACCTTGCCGCGGAGCACTACGACGGTCTCGGATGTGTTCTGATGGCGATGGATGGGCATCACCGTGCCGGGCTCCAAGGCGTTCAGCATACGTTGGCTTTGGTCGCTGGGGCTGTTGCGCAGGTCGAGGTTCATCCGCAAGCGGGGAGAGGCTTTCGCCTGAGCAGTCAGAGAGTCTAGAAGTTTTTTATTGATAAGCACTTGGAGTGTAGAGTGTAGTGTTGAGGGTTTAGAGTCAGTAGAAAGTTTAGAGTTGAAAGTTTATAAAACGAGACTATTGTTTTAGGTCGGACGGTTTATAGGAGTTTAAAAGTCCTGAAAGCAATCTAGCATCCTCCTCTATCAGTTGATCCATACTCAAACGGTCATTGGATGAGATGTAACCCAAATCTTCTGCTAACTCGAACTGCGAAGAGACTTCCATCAGGGAACCATAAGCCATTTCTATAAAATGTGCTTTATCTTTTACCGAAAATCGGTTTACGCCCTCTGCTATGTTTGAAGTTATAGAGACAGAAGCTCTCCTTAACTGATCACACATGGCATAACGTTCTTCTGCAGGAAACTTCTTCAAAAGTTTGTAAGTTTTCTTCACCACTTCTTTTGCTTTCTGATAAGCTATCAATTTTCTATAGCCAAATACCTCCATACTTTCTACTTTGAACTTTTAAACTGTCTCTCAACTCTACACTTTCAACTCTCAACTAAAATTTCCGCCAGACCATCTTATTCACAATACCCGTATAGCTCTGGATGATTTTCACCACCTTGGTGCTCACGTTCTCATCCACATAGTCGGGCACTGGGATTCCATGGTCGCCATTCTGGTTCATGTCCACAGCACATTCCACCGCCTGAAGAAGGCTCTTCTCATCAATGCCAGCAATAAAGAAGCAAGCCTTGTCGAGAGCTTCTGGCCTTTCCGTACTCGTGCGAATACACACAGCAGGGAAGGGATGTCCCACACTCGTAAAGAAGCTGCTCTCCTCTGGAAGAGTGCCACTATCAGAAACCACAGCGAAAGCGTTCATCTGCAAACAATTGTAGTCATGGAAACCCAAAGGCTCATGCTGGATGACACGAGGGTCTAACTTGAAACCACTAGCTTCAAGACGTTTGCGGCTGCGTGGATGGCAGCTATATAAAATAGGTATGTCGTATTTCTCTGCCATTTTGTTGATGGCCGTAAATAGCGACAAAAAGTTTTTCTCTGTATCGATGTTCTCCTCGCGATGCGCGCTCAACAGGATGTATTTCCCTTTCTGCAAGCCTAACCTTTGATGGATATCTGAGGCTTCAATTTCCTTCAGGTTGTTATGCAACACCTCGGCCATGGGGCTACCTGTAACGTATGTGCGTTCCTTGGGCAAACCACAGTCAGCCAAGTAGCGACGGGCATGTTCGCTGTAGGCCATGTTCACGTCACTGATGATATCAACGATGCGACGGTTGGTCTCCTCGGGCAGACATTCGTCTTTGCAGCGGTTGCCAGCTTCCATGTGGAAAATCGGGATGTGGAGACGCTTGGCACCGATGACGCTTAAGCAGCTGTTGGTGTCGCCCAAGACGAGGACGGCATCAGGCTTGATCTCCACCATGAGTTGGTAGCTCTTGGCTATGATGTTGCCCATAGTCTCACCCAGGTCGTTGCCTACGGCGTTCATATAAACCTCTGGATCAGCGAGCTTCAAATCCTTGAAGAACACGCCGTTGAGGTTGTAGTCGTAGTTTTGACCAGTGTGTGCTAAGATACAGTCAAAGTATTGTCTGCATTTGTTGATGACCGCTGCTAGTCGTATAATCTCTGGTCTAGTACCAACTATTATGAGAAGCTTTAGCTTGCCATTGTCTTGAAATTGTACCATGATTTTGTTATTCTGGTTTTTACAGGCTTCAGAAAGCATGTCATCCCTGCGGCTGGTGGTGCGGCGGCATGGGATCTATGGTTTCTGAAGCCGTCAATTATGTATTTGCTTTACGTGCCGTCTCCCATAGATTCCCTTCCTACCCCACAATCCCTTGCTGGAATGACATGGGAGACTTGCTTTGACATAGAAGGTTAACTCTAAATTTAAACTGGATCAAAGAATGTATCCGGGTGAGAAGGATCAAAGACCTCATTGCAATACATCACAGTGACCAGATTCTCGGTTTCGGAGAGGTTGATAATGTTGTGCGTATAGCCAGGCAACATGTGAATGCATTGGATGTTGTCACCAGTAACCTCGAATTCGACGACCTTCCCTTCCGGGTCGTTGAGGTTGCGCTCTTGAATAAGGCCATGACCAGCAACCACGATAAAGAACTCCCACTTGGTGTGGTGCCAGTGTTGGCCCTTGGTGATGCCAGGCTTGCTGATGTTGATGCTCACCTGTCCGCAATTCAAGGTATGGACCAATTCGGTGAAAGAGCCTCGGTCGTCGACGTTCATCTTCAGCGGAAAGGCGATTTTCTCTTTCGGGAGGTACGAGAGATAGGTGCTGTAAAGCTTCTTGGCGAAACTACCG
>JAGCCV010000093.1 GCA_017651505.1 Bacteroidaceae bacterium
AGGCAGGATGCCCAATGCCTTACGACGGGCACGTACCTCCAAGTTCTCCTTCTCATAAGTAGAGCCCGTTGGGTGGAGTACAAAGCGAGCAATCTGGAAGTCGGAGAAGCCCAAGCGTTTTGCCTCACGCAGCTCATCAGCAGGCAGGTCTTCCAACTTGTTATATCCCTCCAGCTTTTTCATATAATCCACCACATTCTTCATACGGCTCAGGAACCAAGGATCAATCTTTGTCAGTTCCTCAACTCGCTCAACAGTGTAGCCTTGCTCGAATGCCACTGCGATAGCGAAGATACGCAAGTCGGTAGGGTTAGCCAACTCCTTGTCGAGATCATCGAACTGCACATTATTGCCCACGAAGCCATGCATGCCCTGGCCTATCATGCGCAAACCCTTCTGGATAACCTCCTCGAAGCAACGACCGATAGACATGATTTCACCCACTGACTTCATGCTACTGCCAATCTCACGGCTTACGGTAGCAAACTTGGTGAGGTCCCAACGAGGAATCTTGCAAATGAGGTAATCCAACTGAGGAGCCTCGTATGCAGAATTAGGCGTACCCATCTCGCCAATCTGATCGAGTGTATAGCCCAATGCTATCTTTGCAGCCACGAAAGCCAAAGGATAACCCGTAGCTTTTGAGGCCAATGCAGATGAGCGGCTCAGGCGGGCATTCACTTCAATCACACGATAGTCGTTGGTCTCTGCATTGAAGGCAAACTGAATGTTGCACTCGCCCACAATGTTCAAGTGGCGCACGCAATTTACTGACAAGTCTTGCAGCATTTTGGTCTGCTCGTCTTTCAGTGAGCAGATAGGAGCTACTACGATGCTCTCGCCGGTATGGATGCCCAGCGGATCTACATTCTCCATAGTAGCAACGGTGAAGCAGTGGTCGTTGGCATCGCGAATCACCTCGAACTCGATTTCCTTCCAGCCCTTCAGTGACTCCTCGACCAGAATCTGACTACTGAAAGTAAAGGCACTCTCAGCCAATGTCATGAACTCTTCTTTATTCTGACAGATACCACTACCCTGTCCGCCTAAGGCATAGGCAGAACGGATCATGATGGGGAAGCCTATCTCCTCGGCAGCAGCAAGAGCCTCACGCATATTATTCACCGCATGACTCTTGGGGGTCTTCATAGGAATCTTGTCCAGCTCTTTCACAAACAAGTCACGGTCTTCCGTATTCATGATAGCTTCTACAGAAGTACCTAATACTTGTACACCGTATTTTTCCAAAACTCCTTTCTTAAACAAGTCAGTACCGCAGTTCAATGCTGTCTGACCGCCGAAAGCCAAGAGGATGCCATCGGGACGTTCCTTCTCAATCACACGGGTCACAAACTCTGTAGTGATAGGCAGGAAATAAACTTTGTCAGCAATACCTTCTGATGTCTGGATAGTAGCGATATTAGGATTAATCAGCACAGAGCTGATGCCTTCCTCACGCAGTGCTTTCAGTGCCTGAGAGCCAGAATAGTCAAACTCACCTGCCTGGCCAATCTTCAGTGCGCCAGATCCCAATACCAAAACCTTTTTCAAATTCTGTTTCATAATGCTATATTGTTATTTCTATTTTCAGTAAAAAAAAACGCTGCCTCCTACAACGGAAACAGCGTCATATCATTGGTTCAAAATCACTCGTATGTTGGGAAACGTGTAACAACATCTTTTATGTATTTCAAAAACTGTGCAAAGTAACAAAAGATTTTTCAAACGTGCAAATATATGAGGCAAAATCCCAGTACAAAAATTACACCTTATTATATATATAGCTCGAGAAACTTTATAAAACTATACGTGCATGAGAAAGCAGATTGGAAAGAAGGCAAGGTAACAGACCGAGGTGCAAAAGAAAAAACAGACGAATTGAAAAAAAAGGTAAAAATATTTGCACATTTGTTTAAAAACATTTAAGTTTGTGAGGTGAAATTAGGTTAAAAGAGTGCAATTACGGCGGTAATTGATTATTAACCTATTGTAAGTAAAGAAGATATAAGTCAATTTGACGACAAGTGATTAGTATATGTGAATATGCGAAATCAGAAAGATTAAGAGTTTATAAAGAGATTAAAGGAATTTTTATATAGAAAAATTTTACATTAACTTAAATTTTTTTTATTATGAATGACATTAAATTTTGGAAAAGGACCTTCCTTTGCGGAGCTTCCCTGCTCCTGATCGCCGCAAGTCCTGCAATGGCTTCTGGCGTGGACGCAATGTCAACTGAAGGTGTAGCTGCAGTTCAGCAGAATGGACGCACAGTTACAGTGACAGTTAACGATGCAATGGGTCCAGTCATCGGTGCCAACGTTCTCGTTAAAGGCACTACAATCGGTTCAATTACTGACATGGATGGTAATGCCGTTATCCAAGGCGTTCCTAACGGTGCAGTGATTGTTGTTTCTTACATCGGTTATGTATCTCAGGAAATCAACCTGCCAAACGGACAGAATGCTTTAGAGGTTACCCTGAAGGAAGACGCTGAGACTTTGGACGAAGTCGTAGTCGTTGGTTACGGTACACAGGCAAAGAAGGATATTACCGGTGCTGTAGCTGTGGTATCTCGCGATGCTATCACTGAGCAGCCAGTAGCAACCTTTGCTGAGGCATTGCAGGGTCGCGCGTCTGGTGTGTATATCAACAACGCCGGTGGTCCTGCTGGTAGCACTACCATCCGTATCCGTGGTGTCGGATCTGCCAACGGTTCTGACCCTCTGATCATCGTTGACGGTGTGCAGGGTGCAGATATCAGCTCTGTGAATCCAAACGACATTGACACCATGAACGTCCTGAAGGATGCTGCTGCTACCGCTATCTACGGTGCGCGTGCTGCTAACGGTGTCATCATCATCACCACCAAGCAGGGTAACAAGGAAGGTAAGGTACGCGTATCTTACTCAGGTTACGTTTCTGCTTCAACACTTGCTAACGACGGTTTCCACATGCTGGGCGCATGGGACTACATGAAGGCTGAGCAGCTTTCTCAGGAAAACCGCGTACAGTTCCAGGGCGATGACATTGAGGCTGTTTCTCATCCACAGTTCGGTTCAATTGCCGACGGTGACTTGAAGATGCCTTACTCTATCGTTCCACAGGGCAAGTCTAAGGAAGAAATCATTGCTCAATTCGGCAGTGTTGACAATTGGATTGCTTCTTATAACAAGAACACTGGTCCTTACTATGCTAAGTCAGCTTACTACTACATGCTGGAAGATGAAGGCAAGAGCGAAGCTGAAGCACGCGTAGGTACCGACTGGTTATCTTACATCAAGCGTACAGGTGTATCTCACAACCATGAGCTTTCTGTTCAGGGTGGTGGCGAGAAAGGCCAGTACTCTATGTCTGCAGGCTATAGCAACCGTCAAGGCCCTATCAAGGGTTCTATGTTCGAACGCTACAATATCCGTCTGAATACCACTTTCAATCCTACCAAGCACTTCACCATCGGTCAGAACACTAACGCTGCTTTGATGGAGATCAACGGTGAGCGTGGTAGCCAGGGTGATGACAACTTGTTCGCACGTACTTATACTGTTGTTAACTGGGCTCCTCCTTATAACGTATCTGGTACATTTGCTGGTACTCAGGGTGGTGGTGGTCGTGCCGACACCGCACTGGCTGGTGCTTTGAACGTAAAGGACGACTGGAACCGTAACTTCCGTTTGCAGTCTGCATGGTTTGCAGAACTGAAGGATCCATGGATCAAGGGTTTGACTCTGCGTTCTCAGTTCTCAGTTAACCTGAGCGGTAACTGGAGCATGAGCATGAACGAACGTTCTATCGAGTGGAACAAGGAAGGTTCTAACCAGAACTCTCTGAGTGAGTCAGCAAGCTGGAACTTTGGTTGGCAGTGGACTAACACAGCTACTTATAAGTTCAACATCAATCAGAAGCATGACTTCACTGTATTGATTGGTACTGAGGCCCTGAAGCAGGACATCGGTCGTAGCATCAATGCAAGCCGTTATGACTATGCATTCGAGAAGGATCCTAACACTTGGACCATCAACAACGGTTCAACCGTGAACCTGAGCAACGGCGGTAGCATGGGTAGCAAATATACCATGTTCGGTTACTTCGGCCGTGCTGACTACTCTTATGAGGGCAAGTACTTGGTAACAGCTACTATCCGTCGTGATGCTGTATCTAAGTTCTCTTCTAAGAACCGTTGGGGTACCTTCCCATCAGTATCTCTGGGTTGGCGTATCTCTGACGAGAAGTTCATGGAGAAAGCTCATTCTTCTTGGCTGGATGACTTGAAGTTGCGTGCAGGTTACGGTACAACCGGTAACTCTAACATCGGTGCATACAACTACGCATTCCAGTATGCTGCAGGTGCACAGTACAACTATGGTATTCCTGGTACAGATGCTGCTGCAAATACTGGTTACGGTATGACTGCCCTCGGTGACGTTAACGCTAAGTGGGAAACTGTGAAGATGTTCAACGTAGGTATGGACTTGACAGCTTTCAACAACAAGTTGACCTCAAGCATTGACTTCTATATCAAGAAGACTTCTGACATGTTGATTCGCGCAAACTGGACAGCCCTCGTGGGTTCTGGTTCTTGGCCAAATGTCAACATTGCTGATATGAAGAACACTGGTATCGACTTCTCAATTGGTTGGAGAGACAGAATCGGTAAGGTACAGTATAACATCAACGCTAACGCTTCTTGGTACAAGAACAAGGTGACCAAGCTAGGTTCTTCTGACCTGTTCACTGGTACACGTATCAACGAATTGGCTATCACAACTGTAGGCCAGCCTATCGGTATGTTCTACGGCTATGTTCTCGACGGTCTGTACAAGAGTGCAGAGGAAGTGAGGAGCTATGGCGTTCTGCCTTACGGTGAGGCAAGCTGGGAGAAAGCTAACGTCGATTCTTGGGTAGGTCACTACAAGTTCAAGGATCTGAACGGTGACCAGAAGATTGACGCATCTGACCGTGGTATCATCGGTAATCCTCATCCAGATTTGACTGGTGGTTTCAACATCGGTCTGCAGTGGAAGGAATGGGATCTGAGCACCTATCTGTACTACTCTCTCGGCAACGATATCTACAAGCAGTACGAGTATTATACTTATCATGGCGCATTGGCAACCAACTTCAGCGAGGAACGTGTAAAGAAAGCATGGCACCCAACTCTGAATCCTAACGGTACCCTGCCTATGTTCACCACTAACAACACCAAGCCAGAGGCTGGTCAGAGCCACTCAGGTTATATAACTGACGGTTCTTACCTGCGTATGCAGACCCTGACTTTGGGTTACTCTCTGCCTAAGAAGGTGGTTAACAAGATCGGTTTCAGTCGCATCCGTTTCTATGCACAGATGTCTAACGTATTCACCATCACCGGTTACGAAGGTTTGGATCCTGAAGTAAACAGTCTTAACATCAACGGTGACCGCGGTCGTGGTATCGACTACGGTGGTTACGGTGTACCTCGTCAGTATCTGTTCGGTGTGAACGTTGACTTCTAATTGATAATTGACAATTAATAATTGACAATTGAAATTAAAAACATAAAATTAAAGAAGAATAATATGAAAAAAGCAATATTATACTCAGCAATAGCTCTTGCCACCTCATTTGGCATGAGCAGCTGCGGCGATGACTTCCTGACAATCGAAGCTGCCGGTGCTGTGGGCGAGGGCACCTTGATGAACGATCAAGGTATCGAATTCCTGCTGACTGGTGCTTACTCATCACTGAACGGTATGATGCCAGGCCAGTGGTCAAACCCTGCCAACACATTGGCAGACCCAGTATTTGGTGATATGTTAGGTGGAGATACCAACGAAGGTACACAGGCTGGTGACCAGCCAGACTGGAATGCGCTGGAAGTTTATTCAATCACAGCAGCAAACCCATATATCTTGCAGAAATGGCAGGCTATCTACGAAGTAGTAAAGCGCTGCAACAATATCCTTTCTATCCTGAACCGCGCTGGTGACAAAATCAGCAATGC
Source organism: Bacteroidaceae bacterium (assembly GCA_017651505.1). Classification (GTDB taxonomy): domain Bacteria; phylum Bacteroidota; class Bacteroidia; order Bacteroidales; family Bacteroidaceae; genus Bacteroides. The sequence continues at coordinate 5,984 of JAGCCV010000093.1, forward strand.
AGATCAAATCGCAGGACAGGCTCAGTTCCTAAAGGCACTGTGGTTGTTCGAAGGTATCCGTATGTTCGGTGCTGCAATCCCTTACGTATCAGTTGAGGATTACGATGCAAATGTTGACCCACAGGTGACAAACCACTCAGAGGGCAGCAATGTGGCTGACATCTACATCTGGTCTAACGTAGAGGCTGACCTGCAGGATGCCATCAACAAGCTTCCTGAAACATGGTCAGAAGGCAACTACGGACGCGCAACCAAGTGGATGGCTAAGGCTTTACTCGGTAAGGTTTACCTGTACTGGTCTTCTCCTTACACAGGCCACAACGGAACTGATGCTTCAAAACTATCTCAGGCTAAGAGCCTGCTCACTGAAGTACTTACGAGCGGTGTGGATGCAAAGGGACAGAAATACAAGATGGTTGACAACTACGCTGACCTGTTCCAGGCTGGTAATGACTGGAATGGTGAAGGTATCATTGATATCCAGCTGACTTTGGATGGTTCATCAATCTGGACTTCAGCTGTATATGGTGGTTACTACACTGGTTTCAACAACACTGGTGGCACAGGTATCAACACTGGTTGGGGTTTCATCCAGCCTACTTACAACTATGTGAACAGTATGATTGTTGACGACAATGGTTTGCCAGCAGCTGACTTTGAGAGCCGTGACGTTCCTACTAAGTTCAAGGAAGTTATTGATCCTGTAACCGAAAAGGTAATTGAGCGTTCTATCAAGACTGACCTTACAATCGTTACTGACCCTCGTCTGGATATCAGTATGGGTCGTGCTAACGTCCCATTCCTGGATTGGGGTGCTGCTCCGGAGGCAGCTTGGATTCGTTCATTCACCAATGCAGGTGTATATGTAACCAAGAAGCACATCACCCGTGTATCAGAATTGGGTGGTCAGGCATTGACCAACTATGGTACTTCTAACGTGAAGAACCATCGCATTATGCGTGTTGCTGATGTGAAACTTATGTTAGCTGAGATTGCCATCCGTGAGAATGACCTCGCAACAGCACTGGATCTTATCAACGAAGTTCGTTCACGTGCAGCCAACAACTATGTAAAAGCAGAAGCTGGTATTACAGAGGGTTCATATAAATATGTGGACAAGGTAAACAACAAGCAATACAATGATGCTGCCGCTGAATACATGATTGCTCTATATGATGGATTTGCAAGTGCTGATGAAGCATGGACCGCACTGAAGCGTGAGCGTCGTGCTGAGCTCGCATTCGAAGGCCATCGTTTCTTCGACTTGGCTCGTTGGGGTGATGTTGGTGAGACGCTGGGCAAGTATGTAGCTTTTGAAAAGCAGTACTTGGCTAAATACCAGACTACTCCAGGTAACTTTACTTGCCTCCCAATTCCTATCAATGAGATCAGAGCTTCAGAAGGTCGCTTCGTACAGAATGCTGACTGGCAGTAATTCTCTTTGAGGAATATTAATATGAGATTGGGGTGAGTCGAATGACTCACCCCAATTTACGTATCATAAAAAGGAAGACTATATCATTGAAATCTCACCTGCCAAAGAGCGCATCATCTCCAAACGCACCTCCTCAACAGACAAGCCTTGTCCGAAAAGAAACATCAATTTGGTCAAGGCCGCCTCGGTAGTGATGTCATAGCCGCTTAGTACCCCAGCCGACTTGAGCTGGTAGCCTGTTTCATATCGGTCCATATCCACCATACCTGATTTACATTGGGTAACATTTACTATCACGACCCCACGATTAGTAGCCTCACTCAGGCAATCCAACAACCAGCCTTTGCGAGGAGCATTGCCACTACCATAGGTTTCCAGCACCACACCTTTCAGCCCCTCAATCGACAAGACCGAATGAACCACCATTTCCTGTATGCCTGGAAATAGCTTGAGTACTGCCACATTGGTATTCATCTCAGTATAGACCTTCAATGGGGTCGAAGCATTATCATAATGAATGGCATTCATGTTATAACGGATGTGGATACCCACCGTAGCCAAATCGGGATAGTTATAAGAACGGAAAGCATTGAAGTCCTCTGCATTCAGCTTGGTGGTACGATTGCCACGCATCAGCTTATTCTCAAAATAGACGCACACCTCCTGCACCATCGGTTTACCATCTGGCCTGCGAGCTGCAGCAATCTCAAGGCTGGTCAAGAGGTTCTCCTTACCATCTGTACGAATCACACCTATCGGCAATTGTGAGCCAGTAAGGATGACAGGTTTCGACAAGCCGTGCAACATAAAACTCAAGGCTGAGGCGGTGAATGCCATTGTATCGGTTCCATGCAACACTACAAAGCCAGTATATCTGTCATAGTTATTCTTTATAATATCCACCAACAATCGCCATGCCTTGGCATCCATATCAGACGAATCCATGGGATGATCGAACTGACAGCTGTCAATGTAGAAATTAAACTTCTGTAACTCTGGCACATGTTTTTTTAGCTGTTCAAAACTAAAATTCTCCAGCGCACCAGTCACAGGATTCTCAATCATACCAATGGTACCACCGGTATAGACGAGCAAAATAGAAGCGGTATCAGTGTTAGTCTTCATAATTATCACCCTTTTGACTGCGAATATACAAAAAAAATAGTAACTTTGCCTCCATATTTAAACAATTAGCAGATGAAAGTATTGAAATTCGGTGGTTCATCCGTAGGAACCACCACTGGCATCAGGAATGTAAAACAAATAGTTAGTAGCCAGAAAGGGCAAGTAATTGTAGTGGTTTCAGCACTTGGTGGCGTGACCGACCAGCTTATTAAGGCCGCTCAGATGGCGTCAGAAGGCAACAAAAAATATGAAGATGAGTTGACCCAGCTAACCAATAGACACTATGAACTGATAAATGACAACATACCCACAAATAACAAACGCAACGAGCTACAGACTAAGGTAGAGCAGTTATTAGGTGAGCTGCGCGATATCTTCCAGGGCATCTACCTTATCAAGGATCTAAGCAGGAAAACCAACGACACTATATTGAGCTATGGCGAACGCCTTTCCAGTCTGATTGTAGCAGAGGTAACCGGAGCCGCATGGAAAGACTCACGAGAATTTATCAAGACCGAGCGCAAGCAAGGCAAACATGTGCTCAACGCCGAACTAACCAATAAATTGGTGAAGGAACAATTCTGCGACCTCCCCCAGCTGACACTCATTCCAGGCTTCATCGCTACCGACAAGAATACGAGTGAAGTAACCAACTTAGGCAGAGGTGGTAGTGACTATACCGCTGCCATCGTAGCAGCTGCATTAGATGCTGAGAGCTTGGAGATATGGACTGATGTTGACGGCTTTATGACAGCCGACCCACGTGTCATCCACAGCGCCTATACCATCAGTAGTCTGACCTACGTCGAAGCTACTGAGTTGTGTAACTTCGGCGCCAAGGTAGTATATCCACCAACCATCTGGCCAGTCTATCACAAGAACATACCCATCTTAATCAAAAATACATTCAACCCCGATGCACAAGGCACTGTCATCCGTCAAGGCACTGCAAACGGCACGGGAAAAGCCATCAAGGGTATCAGCAGTATTGATGATACCTGCCTTATCACCGTACAAGGTCTGGGCATGGTGGGTGTAATTGGTGTGAACCGCCGCATCTTCAGTACGCTTGCTGAGCATGGCATCAGCGTATTCATGGTGAGCCAGGCATCCAGTGAGAATTCTACCTCAATCGGTGTGAGAACAGCCGATGCCGTAACTGCCTGCGAGGTGCTCAACAAGGAGTTCAGCAAGGAGATCGAATTGGGTGAAATGTTCCCAATGAAAGCAGAATACGGTTTGGCCACCGTGGCCATTGTAGGTGAGAACATGAAGCATACCCCAGGTATCGCCGGTAAGTTGTTCGGCGCATTGGGACGTAGCGGTATCAGCGTCATAGCCTGTGCCCAAGGTGCCAGCGAAACCAACATCTCCTTCGTGGTAAACAAGAAGTTGCTGCGCAAGTCGCTGAACGTGATTCACGATTCTTTCTTCCTGTCGGAATATCAGGTACTGAACCTCTTCATCTGCGGCATCGGCACAGTAGGCCATAGCCTCATCACCCAGATAGAGAGCCAACGCGAGAAACTAATGCGTGAGAACGGCCTGCAACTGAATGTGGTGGGCATTGCCAACAGCAAGAAGGGTTTGTTTACGCGTGACGGCATCGACCTTAAAGACTACAAGAACGAATTATTGGAGAAGGGTAAGGACTGCGACTTAAAAGTATTGCTTGATGAAGTGACGGGCATGAACATCTTCAATGCCGTGTTTGTGGATTGTACCGCCAACAGCGGCGTTGCAGCAATCTACGAACAATTACTACAACATAATATATCAGTTGTGGCAGCCAATAAGATTGCGGCTTCATCGCCTTACGAGAACTATATAAAGTTGAAGCAAACGGCCCATCAACGTGGTGTGAAGTTCCTCTTCGAGACCAACGTGGGTGCAGGTCTGCCGATTATCAATACCATCAATGACCTCATTCACAGTGGCGACAAGATACTGAAAATTGAGGCGGTACTGAGTGGCACACTCAACTACATTTTCAATGCACTGAGTGACAAGACCACCATGAGTCAGGCTATTGCCGAGGCCAAGCAGAAAGGCTTCTCGGAGCCTGACCCTCGCATTGACCTCAGCGGCAAGGATGTAATCAGAAAATTGGTTATCTTGGCACGTGAAGCTGGCTATCGTCTGGATCAGGAAGATGTAGAGAAGCAGCTATTCATCCCTGACCAACTGATGGAAGGCTCGTTGGATGATTTTTGGAAGCATATCCCAGAGTTAGATGCCGACTTTGAGACACGTCGCCAGAAGTTAGCAGAGCAAGGAAAGCGTTGGCGCTTCGTGGCCAAGTTGTCGGAGGGTAAGGCATCCGTTGGTTTGGAAGAAGTTACCAGCAACCATCCATTCTATGGGTTGGAGAGCAGCAACAACATCATACTGCTCACCACTGAACGCTACCATGAATATCCGATGATGATTCAAGGCTATGGCGCTGGTGCCAGCGTGACGGCAGCTGGTGTGTTTGCCGATATCATGTCGATTGCTAACGTTTAACCCATGAAACATATCATTATATTAGGTGACGGGATGGCCGATCATGCGATAGGGAGACTGGGAGGCATGACACTGATGCAATATGCCCATACCCCTGTTATGGACCTGTTGGCAAAAGAAGGCCGGTGTGGCAGATTGCTCACTGTTCCCGAAGGATTCAGTCCAGGTTCTGAAGTGGCTAATACTTGCATCTTGGGTTACGACTTACACAAGGTATATGAAGGGCGTGGCCCATTGGAGGCAGCTTCTATTGGCTACGAGATGCAGTCAGGCGACTTGGCGATGCGATGCAATATTATCACCTTGGCCGATGGCAAGATCAAAAACCATCATGGAGGACATCTCACTACTGACGATGGCACCCTGCTTATTGAATACCTGAACAAATGCTTGGGCAACGACCGTATCAAGTTCATCCCTGGCATCCAGTACCGCCACCTCTTAGTCATCAAAGGAGGCAACAAAGAGGTGGATTGCGCGCCACCGCATGACCATCCCAACGAACCATGGCAACCTTTGTTGCCCAAACCAAATGTTCAATCTGCCGAGGACACAGCAGAGTTGCTCAACAATCTCATCCTGAAGTCACAAGACCTGCTCGCAGAGCACCCCTTCAACATAGAGAGGCAAAAACAAGGCAAAGATATGGCCAACTCTATCTGGCCTTGGAGCGGAGGCTATCGCCCCCAGATGCAGACTCTTATGGAGATGTATCCTCAAATCAAACGTGGCGATGTCATCTCTGCCGTTGACCTTATCAGGGGTATTGGCAAATATGCTGGTCTTAGAAGCATCGAGGTGGAAGGGGCTACTGGTTTAGCTAACACAAACTACGAAGGCAAGGCACAAGCAGCCATCGAGGCTTTGCATCACGATGACTTTGTGTTCCTGCATGTGGAAGCCAGCGACGAGGCAGGTCATGATGGTGACCTCGAATTAAAGTTGCAAACCATCGAAGACCTCGACCGTCGTATAGTGACCCCCATTTACGAGGCGGTTAACAGATGGGATGAACCCGTATGCATTGCCATTTTGCCCGACCACCCTACCCCTGTAGAGATTCGCACCCACTTGGCTGAACCCGTACCGTTTTTAATTTGGCATCATGACATCGATCCCGATAAGGTACAGACCTTTGACGAGGTGAGTTGCGTCAATGGCAGCTATGGCTTGCTAAGATACCAAGAGTTTATGAATGAATTAATGAAGATATGAAATACTATAGCACCAATCACCAGACCCCCGATGTTACCCTGCAAGAAGCAGTTGTAAAAGGACTTGCTGCCGACAAAGGTTTATTCATGCCAGAGTGCATCAACGCATTGCCGACCTCCTTCTTCGAACAGATGTCACAGATGAGCCTGCAAGAAGTGGCCTATCAGGTGGCACAAGCTTTTTTTGGCGAAGACATCCCTGCCGACAAGTTGAAGCAGATTGTGTATGACACCATGAACTTCAACATTCCGTTGGTGAAAGTAAGCGACAACATCTATTCTTTAGAGTTGTTCCACGGTCCCACCCTCGCCTTCAAAGACGTTGGTGCCCGTTTTATGGCACGTATGTTGGGTTACTTTGTGAGTGGTCAGGATAAACTGGTTAACGTTCTTGTTGCGACCTCCGGTGATACAGGCAGTGCTGTTGCCAACGGTTTCTTAGGCGTGGATGGCATCCATGTTTATGTGCTCTACCCTAAGGGTAAGGTTAGTCTTATTCAGGAGAAGCAGTTCACCACCCTGGGTAAGAACGTCACCGCTTTGGAAGTGGATGGCACCTTCGACGATTGCCAGCGATTAGTCAAATCTGCTTTTATGGACGATGAGCTGAACCAGCACATGCAGCTGACCAGCGCCAATTCCATCAACGTTGCCCGTTTCTTGCCTCAAGCCTTCTACTACTTCTGGGCAGTGGCTCAATTACAAGTTGCCAACATTGTTTGTTGTGTACCTAGTGGCAATTTCGGCAATATCACTGCAGGCTTGTTTGGCAAGCGCATGGGACTGCCTATCAGCCGTTTCATAGCTGCCAACAATCGCAACGACATCTTCTACCAGTATTTGCAAACTGGTCAGTATAACCCTCGCCCTAGCATTGCCACTATCGCTAATGCCATGGATGTGGGTGATCCCAGCAACTTTGCTCGTGTATTGGCTCTTTATGATAACAGTCATGCTGCTATCTGTCAGGATATCAGCGGTGCTACCTATACTGATGCTGAGATTGCCGAAGAGATCCGCCGCGTATATGAAACCAATGGCTACCTGCTTGACCCTCATGGTGCATGTGGTCATCGTGCACTGCGTGAAGGCCTTCGCCCAGGAGAGACAGGTTTCTTTATTGAAACCGCCCACCCGGCCAAATTCAAAGATACGGTGGAGAACATCATTTGTGAGCAAGTCAGCATCCCACAACGTCTGCAAGAATTCATGAAGGGTACCAAGCAGAGTATCAACATGACTTCCCGCTTTGAGGATTTCAAGACATATTTGATGGCAGAGTAATATCAAAACATCCATACTGTTAGATGCCTCAATAAAAACGCTACTTCAGAACGGAGGCTTTGCTATTGGTATTTGCAGTATCTACTATCACCCGTCGCAGTATCTGCTATGGGGGTAAAGAAGATACTGCGATGAGTGACGGGAGGCTTTGCAACGACTCATGGCAGATATTGCGACAACCCATAGGAGGCATTAGAGTGACCCTATAGGAAATATTGCGTCAAATGATAGGAGATAATGCAGCGATTAATAGGGGAAATAAACTAGCCAATCGCCTTTGGCCTCGATGGTCACATTCTCGCAGACAGCCTCGTTGAGAGTACCTTGCCACCAGTTGGTGAAATTATAGAGAGGATATTTCAAACCTTGGGTACTGAAGCCTGTAGCGCCAAAACTGATGATGGAAACTTGCTGGCCTATATGCACGCAAAAAGAGCAGTTATCATGACAAGGGATAAACACACCATAATCAGTGAACATCTGCACACTGGCTCCTTGGCGCATATACTCGATAAGCAAGGAGATATTGCCCAGTGTATGGTCCTCACGCTTACCGGAGGCACCCAATATAGCAAATTGTCGCTTGTCTTGTGCCATCAGGTAGCGCACCGCCTTGCTCAGGTCGTTGGTCTCTTGTTCCTTCTCGAAATGGCAAATACTGGCATGTTGCTCCTTCAAAGCTGCCGGCATAGAGTCACCATCACCAACAATGGCTATGGGATGACCACCTTCTGACAAGTATTTGGCGGCAGCACCATCACAACAAACTACAATTTCGGCATCGGCTAAAACTTGCAGAGGCACCTCATGAGTGGGATAATCGCCATCGGCTAAAACAACGTTGTTAAATTGATAATTATGCTTCACATTATTCTTCATCCTTCATCAGTTTAAGCCATTTGAAATAACCAAAAACGGCAATGATAACATAGAGGCCATAGAGTCCTGCCTTGAAGGGGATGCCCTTCTGCACATAAAGGATTGTACACACTACATCGACCACAATCCAGAAAAACCACTGTTCAATATACTTGCGCGACAAGGCCCACAAACCTACAAAAGAGAGAGCATTGGTGAAGGCATCAAGCACAGGCACTGTAGAGTTGGTCCAGGTAATAAGCACATAGTAGGTCAACACCCATGCTACCAGAAAGAACGCCAAAATGGGCAGATACATATGTACAGGGGTATGACTGATGCGAAGGGGCGCCTTCTCTTGTTTGGCGCCTAATTTCCAGGCAATATATCCATAGACTGCTGCCAAAGTATAATAGACCGCCATACCCGCATCACCATATAGACCGTGGTTATAATAGAGATACACATCAAGGGCTGGCATGATGATGCCTACTATCCAAAGTCCGATATGAGCCTTGTATTCCAGCCAGATATATATCAGACCAAGAATAGTGGTGAATATGTCGAGCCAATCAAACTGCATATCAGAATCTGAGCGTTAAGTTAGCCAAAGCATTGATGCCCGCCTGAGCGGCATAGCCTGCATAGTTATAACGGATTCTCTTCCCATTTTGGGTATAATAGCCACTACCAGCATAGCCGTTGTTCTCATATTCCTCGTTAAATATATTATAGATGGTGCAACCCACGGTGACGTTCTTCACCGCCTTCATAGAGAAGGTATAGGACAGGCTGAGGTTGCTGACACAATAGGCGTCTAACAGGGTTTCGGTTACATCGGCATTGGTCATGAACTGACGGCTCACATACTGCGTCTGCAAGGCCACATCAAAGCCTTTATAGCTATAAGACAGTCGGTTGTTGATGATGACACTGGGTGAGAAGGCTATGTGTGTATCTCCATGATTGATTTGCCAAGCCTCGTAAGTATCATCGTCATAAAGCGTTTCTGTGAAATCTTTGATGCGGTTACGACTCAAGGTGGCGTTGCCCTCCCAGGAGAAGCCCATAGGAAGTTTGATGCCAGCCATCAGCTCGGCACCCATACGGTAGCTCTTAGGCATATTCACAGCCATAGGTTCACCTATCTCATTCAGTTCACCCGTCAGCACCAGTTGGTCTTTGTAATCCATATAATAGAGGTTAATGCCTCCATTGAACCACGAATTTGTATATTGATAACCAAACTCATAATCAATGAGCTTCTCTGATGTGGGTAAGTCATTGCTGTTACCATCGGTATAGTTGTTGCGAGTGGGCTCTTTTTGTGCAACTGCCACAGAACCATATACGCGATGGTGGCGATTGATTTCCCATGAAAGACCAACTTTGGGGTTGAGAAAGTCAAAATGTTCCTTCAAATCAAAATGCTGGTGGACATCACCGTCCATCTTGTCATTCTCACCCAGAATCTTATAATCAATATGGCGGTATTGCAAGTCGGCATAGGCAGTCAGGCCGTTGAGGAAAGTATAGCTTGCCTTGCCGTAAAAATTCCCGTCATTCTTGGTAGCGTTGTTGAAATAATAGTCACGGTCAGGGTTGGCATCACCACTACTCAGCTTTACCCACAGTACACGTCCGTAATGGTCGCCATCATATCTATTGAAGCCACCACCCAAAGCTGCATTCCAACCACCATATTGGTAGTTGAGTGAAAACACGCCACCTAAGAACCAGTTGTCCATCACCTTCTTGCGTACCAAGTCACTTTTCTTTATCAGCTCACCATCTTTCTCAAACGGCTGCATTCCATATTCAATGAGTTTGCGGTTAGTTTTGTACTCCTGGTAATAACCATCACCTTTGGTATAGTGCAGACCCACGTTCAACTTCAAGGCATCCGAGAAGCTGTGGTTGAGCAGCAACTGCCAATTCTTTTGTATATAGTTGTCGGTCTGGTCTTTGTAATACTGACGGTTTTCCTGCTCATCGTAATACTCACCACAAGGGTTATACGTTCTGCCATATTTTGCCATTTCCTCCTTGGAAGCATAGTTCCATGCATGATAGGTGCGCTCGTCTCCAGCGAAAGTAATCAACTTAATATTAGTACGTTCACCATACCAAGCCCCTTGCAGGTAATAAGAGTTTAGATTGACGCTGGCACGGTCGATATAGCCATCGGTAGCGATATGGCTCAATCGGGCATCGAAGGCCCAATGTCCGTTCAACAAGCCTGTACCCAAATTCAGCGTTTCCTTATGGGTGCCAAACGAGCCTGCAGATCCATTGAACTCGGCATAGGGCATTGTGGACAAACCTCCAGTCTGCATATTGATAGAAGCTCCGAAAGCACCTGAGCCATTGGTGCTGGTACCCACGCCTCGTTGTACCTGTATATCCTTAACGCTTGAAGCAAGGTCAGGCAAGTTGACCCAGAACACCGCATGACTTTCAGCATCGTTCACTGGTATGCCATTGGCCGTTACATTGATGCGGGTAGCATCGGTGCCTCGTACCCTAAGGGTGGTATATCCAATGCCTGCTCCTGCATCGCTGGTAGTAATGGCACCAGGAACCATGCTTAGCAGATAAGGGATATCTTGTCCAAAATTCACTTGTTTGAGTTCTTCTCTCGAAATGTTGGTAAATGCCATTGGCGTAGTTTGCGATGCTCGTGTTGCCATCACTTCTATTCCTTCCAGCATCACTTCACGTAACGTGTCTTTTGGTTGTTCTTGAGCATATAGCGGCAACAAGTATGCTGCCAGCATGAGGCATGCAACCATTTTGTTCTTTTTCATGATTCTTTCCTTTTTAAGTTTAACATTAAAAAGGGGATAATACATCCTTTGTTCCCTACGTCGGCATTACCCGCATCAGGTTTAATGGGTATGATCTCAGCCCGTCATTTTAAGGCACCCCTTACGAAATCGGCGGCAAAGATAGGTAATTTATTTTATTTTTTCATTATCTTTGCAAACAAAATATAAGAAATGATAGAAATGGAGGAGCTGCATATAATAGTAAACGACATAATCACATGGTGCGTAAAAGCTGGATGGAACATTCTGGGAGCCATTGTGATATATGTGGTGGGACGTTACCTGATAGGTATTTTAAAGAAACTGACACGAAACCTATTAGACAAGCGAAAAGTAGAAGCCAGCGTGAAAACTTTCTTGCTGAGCTTCGTAAACATCACCCTGACCATCTTATTGGTAATTGCCATAGCGGCCCGATTGGGTGTAGAGACCACCTCGTTCGCAGCCTTACTGGCTTCGGCTGGTGTGGCCATCGGTATGGCGCTGAGCGGCAACCTGAATAACCTGACCGGAGGCCTCATCATCTTGCTGCTGAAACCTTTCAAGGTAGGAGACTTCATTGAGGCACAGGGACAGTTAGGTACTGTAAAGGCTATACAGATATTCCATACCATCATTACGACAGTGGACAACAAAGAAGTATTTATACCCAATGGGGCACTGAGCAGCGGAAGTGTGGTGAATTATAACATCAACCCCACTAGGCGACTGGAATGGGTGATTGGCGTGGAATACAACGTGGATTATGACAAGGTGGAGGAAGTGGTGAAGCGCATCATCAGCGAAGACCCTCGCATCTTGCCAGACCCCGTTCCCTTCGTGGCACTAAAAGAGTTGGCTGACAGCAGTGTGAAAATCATCATTCGTTGTTGGGTGAATGGTGCCGACTATTGGGACGTGAATTTTGATATGAACCACCGTATTTATTCCACCTTCAACAAGGAGGGCATCAGTTTCCCATTCCCACAATTAACAATACATCAAGCATAAATATTTTAATATGAAAAAAGTGAAACAAAACTGGTCTATATGGGCAATCGCATTGTGGGCTGCATTTCAACTGACAGCCTGTCAAAGCCACACAAAAACCAGCCAAGAGATTATCTTGCGGAATATTTCAGCCGCAAAAGACTCAGTAGCCAGGATTACCCCAGAGGAGGCTGAACCGAAACATTTCGTGTTTACCCCTCAATGGACTCCCCAGGCACAATTTGCGGGTTATTACGTGGCTAAAGAATTAGGTTTTTATCGTGAAGCTGGTTTGGATGTGGTGATTGAGCATCCCAACGCAACATATTCCGCTATCGATCGCATTCGCAACAGCGATAGTGATGCCACTACCCTGCAATTAGTACAAGCATTGGAGATTATTGATAACGGTATTCCGATGGTAAATATCCTCCAAACTTCCATGAACAATGGCATGGCCTTGGTGTCGCGAAACAACGAAAACCCACTCACCCAGCATGGAGCAAAAGTGGGTATCTGGTCGGCTGGTTTTGACCAGATTCCCATTTGTATGAACATTAAAGAGGGACTTGATTACAATTGGATACGTATAGCCAGTAACATCAACCCATTCTTAGTTGGTGCTGTTGACATTATTTGCGTAATGATCTACAACGAATACAACCAGCTGAGGCAAGCTGGCATAGAACTGAATGACGGGAACACCTTCAAATTCAAGGATAGTAACTATAACATTCAGGAAGACGGAATTTATATGAAGCGCGACTACTACCTGCAGCATCAGAAAGAAGCCGAAGCTTTTGCCAAAGCTTCCAGAAAAGGTTGGGAATGGTCCAAAGACCATGAGGAGGAAGCATTGGAAATTGTGATGCAATATGTTGTCAAAGAAAATATTGCTACCAACAGGGTGATTCAACGCTTAATGCTGGAGGAAATCATCAACCTGCAGTTAGAGCAGGAAACAGGTGAGCAATCTTTTACGCTACGGCGTGACATGGTGGAATCCGCTGTCAACATACTACATGAAAACGGATTGATTCAGCACGAAATAGATTATGAAGAACTGATACCATAAAACAATTATGATACATAAATTTTTACTCTATATACGAAGTTCTTTGACTCGCAGACTCAGTCTGTGGATAGTGATGTTTGCCGCAGTTATTTTCATTATTTCTGTCGGATACATGTTCAGCGAGTCTCGCGAAGCTGTAAGAAACGAGGCCATCAGTCATGCCACTGAGGTGCTTAACAACACAGCCTTGCGTGTGAATAACATTCTTGAAAATGTGGAAACCGCCACACGGAACATTGATTGGCTGGTAGGACGCCATTTGGATGCGCCTGATTCCATGTTTGTGTACTCACGCCGCATTTTGGTGAACAACCCTTATCTGGATGGTTGCTCCATTGCCTTTGAACCCTACTATTTTAAAGAGAAGGGGCAGTATTTCTCGGCATTCTCACTCAATGAGAATGGCACAATTACAACAGTCCAGGAAGGCAGCAACATGTATCAGTATTTCTACATGGACTGGTACTTACTGCCCAGAATGATGAACAAGCCAGTATGGACTGAGCCTTTCAACGACTACAATCCGGAAAGCATAGCTTCTTCACAGACCATCACCTCATATACCAAGCCGCTTACCGACAAAAATGGGGATGTTGTAGGTGTTATATCTGTTGACTTGGCCCTCGAGTGGCTCTCCCAAACTATTTCTTCCGTAAAGCCCTATCCCAATTCCTATAGTATAATGTTGGGACAGAGCGGCACCTTTTTCGTACATCCTGACAGCACGATACGTTCTAAGCAGACTATCTTCACTGAAACGATGGAGAAGCCCAACCCAAAGATAACGGCCTTGGGCAAGGCGATGTTGGCCGGAGAGGAAGGTATGATGGAATTAAAAATGGATGGTCGTGATTCATACGTATTTTACAAGCCGTTGGGCAATACAGGCTGGAGTACAGCTATTGTGTGTCCAGAAAGCGATATCTTCGGTGGTTACAATCGTTTATTAAATGTTGTGATTATCCTAATAATAATCGGCTTAGTGCTCATGCTGCTGATATTTAGCCGCATTTTGTCGCATATACTGCAACCTCTAAGCCAATTAGCCAAGCAGGCAGAAACCATAGCCAGTGGGAAGTTTGACGAGAACCTGCCTGTGACCGACCGCATCGACGAAATTGGCAAGTTGAGCAATTCCTTCAGATATATGCAGACCTCATTGGTAAATTATATAGACGAGTTGACACGCACTACAGCCAACAAGGAGCGTATTGAAGGTGAGCTTCGTATTGCCCACGATATCCAGATGGGCATGATACCCAGAATATTCCCTGCCTTTCCTGAGAGAGACGATATTGACATCTATGCCTCCATGACCCCTGCCAAGGAAGTAGGTGGTGACCTATATGACTTCTTTATCCAGAACGATAAGTTGTATTATTGCATAGGTGATGTATCAGGAAAAGGAATTCCTGCCAGTTTGTTTATGGCAGTCACACGAAACCTTTTCAGAGTAGTAGCACAACAGGAGCTGCCTCCTGCTGAAATAGCCCGACAGATTAACGACACCCTTTCTGAAGACAATGATCAAGGTATGTTCGTAACCATGTTTATAGGTATTATTAATTTGAAGACTGGCGAGATGAGCTATTGCAACTGTGGTCACAACCCTCCTGTCATAGAAGGTGAGTTCATGCAAATGGAGGCGAATGTGCCAATGGGACTCTTTAGTGGCTTTGAGTTTGTTGATGAAGCCATCGACAATGTGGAGAACAAGATGATACTGTTGTACACCGATGGACTGAATGAGGCAGAGAACGAAATCCATGAACAATATGGCGATGACCGCTTGCTGGCTTATATGCATCATCATGCCGAAACGGCCAAGAGTACTATAAACGACTTGCAGGAATCAGTTGCCCAGCATGTAGCGGGAGCTGAACCTTCGGATGACTTGACGATGCTTTGTTTTATGCTTCGTCCAATAGCGAACTAATTAAACGGAGTTAGGATATGAGTGTTTTGGACATTATCAGTCAACGGAAGGAGACGGCTTTTTCCTTTGAATTACTACCTCCACTGAAGGGCAACAACATAGACAAACTCTATGATACGATTGATGCATTGAGGGAGTTTGAACCTGCCTATATCAACATCACGGACCACCGGAGTGAATATGTATTCAAAGATATGGGCGATGGCACCTATATCCGTCAGCGTTTACGTCGCCGTCCCGGGTCGGTGGCAGTGGCAGCAGCCATCAAGAACAAGTATGACATTGCTGTGGTACCACACATTTTGTGCAGCGGGTTCACCCGTGAGGATACGGAATATGAGTTGCTGGACCTGCAGTTCTTAGGTATCTATGACCTGCTGGTGTTGCGTGGCGACAAAGCGCCCGATGAGAAGACCTTTTCCCCAGAGAAGAAAGGCAACGCTCATGCGTTGGACCTGGCATATCAGATAAAGGATTTCAACAAAGGCATCTTCGTGGATGGCAGTCAGATGTTGGTGACAAAGACACCATTCAACTTCGGTGTGGCATGTTACCCCGAAAAACACGAAGAGTCACCAAATTTGGAGCGTGACATCTATTGGCTGAAACAAAAGCAAGAGGCAGGTGCACAGTATGCCGTGACACAACTGTTCTACGACAACACCAAATACTTCAACTTTGTTAACATGGCTCGCAAGGCGGGTGTCAGCATTCCTATCATACCAGGTATCAAGCCGCTGAGTAAACAAAGCCAGTTGACGGTGATACCTAAAACCTTCAAGGTGGATTTGCCAAAGGACTTGGTCAGCGAGGCATTGAAGTTACACAATGACGAGGAGATAAAGCGGTTGGGCATTGAGTGGGGCATTCAACAATGCAAGGAACTAATAAAAGCTGGCGTGCCAAGCCTGCACTTCTATGCCTTGGGAGCTACTGATAGCGTAAAGGAGATTGCAAAAGGTATTTATTAAATGAGGTTTGAAGATATCATAGGACAAGAGGACGTTAAGCGCATTCTCATCAGCGAAGCTGACAGAGGACGATTGCCTCACGCTTTGTTATTTACCGGTCCCGAGGGATGTGGTAAGATGCCTATGGCACTCTCCTTCGCCAAATATCTGTGCTGCATGGCCAAGCCTGCTGAGGGTTATGAAGCATGTGGAACCTGCATATCCTGCCGCCAATGGGAACAATTGATACACCCAGATGTGCATTTCCTATTCCCAATAGTGGCCAATAAAGCACGCAAAAAAGAGAACTGTGACGATTGGATGCCAACTTGGAGAGAGTTATTGCAGAAGAGCCCCTACTTCACATATACTGATTGGACACAGCAGATGGAGGTAGAAAACTCTCAGCCAGTGATATATACTCGTGAGAGTGACATTATCCAGAGGAAACTAAGCTTAAAATCGACACAAGGAGGATGGCGCATCGTGATTATTTGGTTGCCCGAGAAGATGCAGGAAGCTGGTGCCAACAAAATGTTGAAACTATTGGAGGAGCCGCCCGCACATACAGTTTTCCTGCTGGTGAGCGAAGAACCGCAGAAAATATTAGGTACCATCCTTAGCCGTGTGCAACGCATCAGCATGGCTCGTCTCAAAGATGAGGAAATTAGCGAAGCCCTCCATCAGATGGGCATTGATAAAGAAGAGAGTAAACTACTGGCACATATTGCCAATGGCAGTTTTGCTAAGGCATTGGCCACCATCACCACAGGAGAAGGATCATCTGCCTTGTTCCAGCTTTTCACTTCACTGATGAGATTAGCATGGAGCCGTAAAGTGAAAGAGATGAAAGCTTGGAGCGAAGAGATAGCTGATTTAGGCAGGGAACGTCAAAAGGATTTCCTGCAATATGCCCAACGCATGATCAGGGAGAGCTTTACCGCCAACTTGCACCAAGCCGAACTGAACTACATGAACGTAGAGGAACAACAATTTACCTCCAGGTTTGCCCCCTTCGTAAATGAACGTAATGCATTGGACATCATGCACGAATTAGAGGAGGCGCAGATACATATTGAACAGAACGTAAATGCCAAGATGGTGTTTTTCGACCTGATATTACAACTAACCGTACTGATTAAGAACCATTGACTACATTATATATATAATTATGGAGGACTTGATTTATAATACTCATAGAAGATTCCAGGGGCTGTGCTGCCGAGGCATAGGCCGTCAGGATCATCAACTCAACACCTACGACTGGCTGGCAGATATTCCTGGCAATGACCAAGAAAGCCAGTATGTGGAAGTGCAGTTCAAGAACACTCGCAAGGGCTACTACCGCAACTCCAACTGTCTGCAACTTCAGAAAGGTGACATCGTGGCCGTGGAGGCATCGCCTGGGCATGATATCGGCGTGGTGACACTCACAGGTCGCCTGGTGCCTTTACAAATGAAAAAAGCCAATATTCGTTCGGAAGCTGACATCAAAAGAGTATATCGCAAGGCACGTCAAACTGACATGGAGAAATATTATGAAGCAAAGGCACGTGAGCACAAGACCATGATTGAGGCCAGACAGATAGCCCTCGACTTGGAACTACAGATGAAGATAGGCGATGTTGAATACCAAGGCGATGGTAACAAGGCGATATTCTACTATATAGCCGACGAGCGCGTAGATTTCCGTCAGCTAATCAAGGTTTTGGCCGAGGTGTTCCATGTACGCATCGAAATGAAGCAGATTGGTGCCCGTCAAGAAGCCGGACGAATAGGCGGTATTGGTCCGTGTGGCAGGGAGCTCTGTTGTGCTACTTGGATGACATCCTTCGTCAGCGTATCTACAGGAGCTGCACGTATTCAGGATATTTCACTGAATCCACAGAAGTTGGCAGGACAATGTGCCAAGCTAAAATGCTGCCTGAACTATGAGATTGATTGCTATGTAGAGAGTCAGAAGCGTCTGCCATCGAAAGAGATATCCCTCTTTACCATGGATGGAGAATGGTTCTACTTTAAAGCCGACATACTGGCTAACCTGATCACTTACTCGACTGACAAGCAGAATCTGTCGAATGCGGTGACCATCAGTTGCAAGCGTGCTTTTGAAATCATAAGTATGAACAAGAGAGGCATAAAGCCCGATAGTCTATTGGAAGACGGCAGCAAACAGACAGCCACCAGAACGGTTGACCTGGTGGAGCAGGAAAGTCTTACTCGCTTCGACCGTACCAAAAAGAAAAAGAAGAAAAAGTCTGGTGACAAAGCAAAATCCCATGACAACTCCCAATCCCATGACAATGCAGAGATGAAGGGTAGTCCTAAACAACCTAAGCGTGAACGTGGACAGGGAGGTGAGCGAAACAAGGAGTTGTTCAGAGACAAGAGAAACAAGCAGACAGACAAGCAACAACAAGCATGAGTCTTCGTAATTATAAAGCTACTGTCTGTTGGATGGTAATAAGCTGGCTGTTAGCGGCATGCAACAGCCAGACAGTTTATCATCAGTTTCGTTATATAGACGAGAATGGTTGGCGGGTGACAGACACGATAAGCCTTGAAGTGCCTTTGCAGGACTCCTTGCGCAGTCACCTATTAACATTACAGTTACGTCATACTGCCCATTTCCCTTACAAGAACATAGTGATAGGTCTTCAGGCATGGTCACCCGATTCACTGTTTACCCAAGCGCAACAATTCAGTGTCAGACTAATGGACGAGCAGAACAATTGGTCCAGCAGCGGACAAGGTGGATTCTTTCAATTGGATATGGGAGAAATGCAGTTGAAGCCTTCTCCACCCGGTAATTGGCACTTCCATATCTTCCAACTCATGGGTGACAGTCTATTACCAGGCATACATGATATAGGCATCAAGGTTTCAGCCCTTCCTACCGGCATCTATACGCAAGAAGATAAATAGCAAGATGGTGAAGCCCCAAAGCGATGAGCCCCCATAACTGAAAAACGGCAAGGGAATACCAATGACAGGGGTAATGCCCAACACCATACCAATATTGACAAAGAGGTGGAAAAGCAGGATGCTTAGCACGCAATAACCATAAATCTGTCCAAAAGTAGTAGATTGCCGCTCTGCCAATGCAATCAGCCTTAGTATCAAAATTAGAAAGAGGACAAGGATACTGGCAGATCCCACAAATCCTTGTTCCTCGCCGATAGTACAAAAAATAAAGTCGGTATCTTGCTCAGGCACATATTTCAGTTTAGTTTGTGTTCCATTCAAGAAACCTTTACCAAAGAGGCCACCCGAACCTATGGCAATCTTCGACTGGTTAACATTATACCCAACCCCCGATAAATCTTCTTTAATGCCCAATGTTACCTGAATACGGGCTTGCTGATAAGGTTTGAAGTGATTAAACAGATAATTGCTGGCGTAAAGGAAGGACAGCGACAAAACGGCAAAGATAGCTATCAACAAGTAGGTATATTCCCTGTCCCTAAGATAGAGGAAAAGCAAATAGAGCACCGTTGCCACCAATACCCCCCATTCTACGTAAACAATATCAAATGGCACCACATGCTTGGAGAACAGATACGCTGATACTATCAACAGCACAGAACCAGCAGCCAAACGGAACGCCATTTTCCACTTATTAAGATACACAACCAACAAGGCGCAGGTAAATAGCTGTATGAGAAGCATGACGGTAAAAGTACCCAATACCGAGGTCGTTCCATCAATAATTTCCTCATTAAAGCGTATGCCTACTACAAAATATATGGTAGCAGCCAAGCCCGAGAACAAGATAGCGCCAGTCATACCCATACGATAGAGTACCAACATGAACGAAGCATAGACCAAAGCTGAACCTGTTTCTTGTTGCAATACGATAATCACCATAGGCACCAGTATCAAGGCGGCTATGACGGTAGCATTCTTCCAATTTTTAATGGTGAATCCATATTCGCTCATAAATTTTGACAATGCCAGAGCGGTAGCGAATTTGGCGAATTCTGCAGGTTGCAGGCTGACGGGTCCGAAGTTGAGCCAAGAGCGCGAGCCTTTCGTCTCTGGAGCAATGACCAACGTCACTATCAGCAGAACAATCAAAGCGGCATATACCACATAGGCAAACATGTCGTAGAGATCATCATCCAGCATCATCAAGATAAAAGCAATACCAAACGAGCAACAAATCCACACGAACTGCTTACCGGCTCGAGTGGAGAAGTCGAAGAAGTCGGTGTTTTCGAAACTGTAACTGGCTCCACAAACAGTTAACCAACCTACGACAATCAGCAGCAGGTATATAATAACAGTTACCCAGTCCACTTTCTTCCAAACAGACCCACCACCACGTGCTGTTATCCATTGATCGCTAACCATTATTCCTATACTGATATACTACAACTATGAAGTTATCTTTTTTCATCGCCATAGAATATTTCCCTGTTGGCAAACTGCTCAGCCAATATCTCATTTGCAGGCGAGAGATGTCCGTTGAGGTACTGATCCATCATGATACCACCAATGGGCACCCCGAAGGTAGCACCGAAGCCACCATTCTCAACATACACTGCAATGGCAATCTTCGGGTCGTTCATGGGGGCGAAACCCATAAACACAGAATGGTCTTTGCCTCGGTTCTGTGCAGTACCCGTCTTGCCACATACTTCAATGCCAGGCAGTAGGGTTGACAAAGCGCGACAAGTGGCACCTGCGCTGCTTCCTATCACTGCATGACGCATGCCATCCACCACCTCTTCGTAATACTGACGGTCGATGCTTGTCTTTCGAGGCACCAGATAGGTACTATCCAACTGGTTATCCTCTATCTCACTGACAATATGAGGTGTGATGAAATGTCCACGATTGGCAATCGTTGCTCCCAGGTTGGCAATCTGCAAAGGGGTTGCAAGGATCTCACCCTGGCCTATGGCAATACTAATCACCGTCAGACCGTTCCAAGAGCCATTATAGGCCTTGTCATAAAACTGAGCATTAGGAATCAGTCCTCGTTGCTCACCAGGAAGGTCCGTCCCCAATCGGTAGCCAAAGCCCTGCGATACCATGTGGTCTTTCCACACTGTAATAGCATTCTGGGAAGAACCATATTTCCTATCGCCGAACATTCTAAACAATCCCCAGCAGAAATAAGAGTTGCATGAGGTGGCAATGGCTGGAATCAGTGATATGGGTGATGCATGACCATGACATCCTACATGAAGGTTCCTAAAATTGAAGCCATGCCCACATGGAAAGGTAGGAGACTCTTCCTGAATAATGTCTTCTTGCAAGAAAGTCAATGCTTGCGCAGTCTTAAAGGTCGATCCTGGAGGATAAGTTCCCTGAATGGCACGATTGATGAGAGGTTTACGGATATCTTGCATCAGAATCTGATGGTTTCCACTACGCTTACGGCCAATCAACAAACTGGGGTCGAAGGTAGGAGAAGAGACCATACATAAAATCTCACCCGTAGAGGGTTCAATGGCAACTATGGCACCAATCTTGCCTTGCATAAGTCGCTCACCCAGCATCTGTAAGTCAATGTCCAAGCCTAACTTCAAGTTCTTTCCGGGGACAGCAGGTCTATCCATGGCACCATCCATATAATGTCCTTGTATGCGTCCGTGGGCATCACGCAACAGCACCTCTACGCCCTTCTCTCCCCTGAGGTATTTTTCGTAGGAGCGTTCAATGCCTTGCTTGCCAATGAAGTCACCTCTGATATAATAGTCGTCGTTCTCCAACTCACGAGCTGATATCTCACCTATATCACCCAAGGCATGCCCCGCTGCATTGTAAGAATATTGACGCTCAGTCCTGCGTTGTATATAGAAACCAGGGAACTTAAACAGCTTTTCCTGAAAGACGCCACACTCTTCTGCCGAGAGCTGACGCAAGAATATCTGGTTGGTAAAAACAGAGTAGCCAGGATTTAATCTTCGGTTCTTAACATCGGCCATGCGTTTTAAGAACTGCTCCTTATCTATACCTAACGTACGACAAAAGTCCAAGGTGTCAAGACTGGTAACTTCCCTTGGGATAAAGGTAATGTCATAGGATGGTTGATTGTACACCAACAACTTCCCATTACGGTCATAAATAGCACCGCGTGACGGATACTGAATCTTATTGAGGAAAGCATTGCTGTCGGCATTCTGTTTATAATCATCAGTTAAAATCTGCAAAACAAACAGACGAGCCACATAGATAACAACGATCACCAAGGCGACCGATGCTACCACATATTTTCTATTTTCCAACGTTCCTTTCTGCATCGCTCAAAGATTCATATCGCCAAGAAAGAATCAACTTCGTCCTTTCATTCTTAACATTTCAAAAACAAGAATAAAGGCCATGGTCAACAACGAGCAACCTACTATCCTTATCAGCATACCCCCCAAATCATTTATCGAAAAGTATTCAAGTGCAACCATAGTGATATGGTGCGTCAACACACAGAGAAAAGCGAACATCAAGAAGCCATCCCATCTTATGGTCGAGATGGCCGGTATCAACGAACGTTCGTCTTGTAATTCCCTTGGAGTAAACATACTTAGATAAACAGGCTGCATCATAGCCAGCAATACGCACGAAGCCGCATTAATGCCAGGAAGGTTGGCAAACGAGTCGATAATAAGACCTAACAAGAATCCTACCAGCAGGAGTATCCAACGTGTTCCATCCTTGTTCCATGTGATAAGTAAGTAAATATAAGGTAAAGGAGTGGCAACACCCGCAACTGTTATCTTACTAAACAGCAGCGCCTGCAACAACACCAATCCCAACATCCAAAGTGTCTTATTAACAACATCGTTTATCATAACCAAAGCAGGGCTTTATTTCATGCATGTCTATTGTTCCGAACCTTCATTAACTGTCAGGTCTCTCAGTTCCTCCTGTCCTTTTCTGGCAATTACCCTTACTTGTGAGACGTTACCGAAGTCAGTAGCCAACTTTATCTTCAACAAGTATGACAAACCATCATTAGAATCAGCCATGTCATCTACCGTTCCCACCATCACCCCTTCAGGGAACACGGTACTATATCCGCTGGTCACCACCGAATCTCCGAGGTTAAACTCCGCATGACGAGGCAAATCTTTCAAGTAAGCATAACGAGGGTCTTCCCCCTCCCATTTCAAATAGCCAAAATAGTCACTACCTGCAATCTTACAGCTCAAACTGCTCTTGCTATTCAATAACGATATGACCAACGAGTAACCGCCATTTACCTTATAAACGATACCGACCACGCCTTTTGTACCGACCACGCCCATCTCTGGCTTGATGCCAAAACGACTGCCCTTATCTAAAGTAATGTAGTTATCGGGATGATGGAGACTATTACCAATGACCATAGCTGGAAGCTCTATATAGGATGAGTCAGCCAAACGGCTCAAGCTTTCGTAAGCAATTGAATCATTCATACGTTGACGCAATGTACTTTCAAGAAAAGACACTCTCTGCTCCAACCTAGTATTTCGCTCCATAAGGGTATTATTTGTTTCACGCAACGAGAAGTAGTCATTCACCAGACTCCCCACTTCAAGCACTCGCCCAGCCACCTCGTTGGCAGATGTAAAAGCCACACTGCCCTGATAGCCATTCGAGTTGAACAGCATAAACATGCACAGTGTTTCGAGCAGCACGAACACAAACCAATGGTTATGCTTGATCAGGAAGTCCAGCAACCTTCTCATCGGCGACCTGCTAAATTATCTCATCAAGAAGTGGTATCTATCAACGTTCTTCAGCGCAATGGCAGTACCTTTAGCTACACAGTGCAATGGGTCTTCTGCAATATGGAATGGGATGTTTATCTTGTCAGTCAAACGCTTGTCAAGTCCACGAAGCAGGGCTCCACCACCAGCCAAATATATTCCATTGTGAACGATATCGGCATACAGTTCAGGAGGCGTATTCTCCAATGCGCTCAAGATAGCTGTTTCAATCTTAGTAACGGTTTTGTCCAAGCAATGAGCCACTTCCTGGTAGCAAACAGGCACCTCCATGGGCAATGCAGTAATACGGTTAGGACCATGCACCACATAGTCATCTGGTGCATCCTCACCCAACTCGGTCAACGCAGCACCCACATTAATCTTAATACGCTCGGCCATACGTTCAGACACCTTCACATTGTGCTGTCGGCTCATATATTCCTGGATGTCGGTTGTCAGGTCATCACCTGCCATCTTGATAGAGTTATTGCTTACGATACCACCTAATGAAATAACTGCAATCTCTGTAGTACCACCACCAATATCCACCACCATGTTACCCTCAGGCTGAGTCACATCGATGCCAATACCTATTGCAGCAGCCATTGGCTCGAATACCAGGTACACATCCCTACCACCAGCGTGTTCTGCCGAGTCACGCACAGCACGCAACTCCACCTCAGTAGAACCGCTTGGCACTCCAATCACCATTCTTAGCGAAGGAGAAAACCATCTGCGCTTTCTGGGGCACATCTTAATCAAGCCACGAATCATCTGCTCGCAAGCGTTAAAGTCGGCTATCACGCCATCTTTCAAAGGACGTATGGTCTTAATGCTTGCGTTAGATTTTTCATACATCATTTTAGCCTTTTCACCTACGGCTATCATCTTTCCGGTAATTCCGTCGAGTGCCACCACAGAAGGTTCATCTACCACGATTTTACCATCAGTGGATATAATCGTATTGGCGGTACCTAAGTCAACCGCAATTTCCTGTGTAAAAGAAAACAATCCCATTTCCTTAATTTTATAATAAGTTAATAATAATGGATAGGTAACTTTGTCGTCTTATTAATGTTTAAAGTGGCGGAAACCTGTCATAGCCATAGCAACACCACGTTGGTTGCACACATCCACACTTTCCTGATCACGAATACTGCCACCTGGTTGGATGATAGCTGTAACGCCCTCATCTGCAGCTATGGTGACACAATCACTAAAGGGGAAGAATGCATCACTTGCCATCACGGCGCCTTGCAAATCAAAACCAAAGCCCTTGGCCTTCTCAATGGCCTGTTTGAGGGCATCAACGCGACTGGTCTGTCCCACACCACTTGCCAACAACTGACCGTTCTTTGCCAAAACAATAGCATTACTCTTACTCTGCTTCACCACTTTGTTGGCGAACAACATATCGTTTATCTCATCAGCAGTAGCTTGCTTATCAGTAACGAAATGACAATCTTCAGCTGTTTCGTTCTTAAGGTCGCGTTCTTGTACCAAAACGCCATTCAACATAGAGCGGAACTGGTTAGCTGGCAACTCCAGTGGCTTGCGTACCAAGATAATGCGGTTCTTCTTGTGTCCCAAAACCTCCAAAGCATCCACATCATAGTCAGGAGCAATGATAACCTCGAAGAAAATCTTGTCAATCTCCTCAGCTGCTGCCTTGTCAACTACAGCGTTAGTGATAAGCACACCACCAAAAGCAGATACTGGGTCACAAGCCAGCGCATCCTTCCAAGCCTCGGCTACTGTCTCTCTTACTGCTAAGCCGCAAGCATTGTTATGCTTCAAGATAGCAAAAGCGGTCTGGTCCTTGAACTCATCAATCAGCTCAACGGCAGCATGAATGTCCTGCAAGTTATTATAGCTGATTTCCTTGCCATGAATCTGGTCGAACATATCATCAAGGTTGCCATAGAAATAGCCCTTCTGATGTGGGTTCTCACCATAACGCAATATCTTGCGTACATCCTGTGTTTCACGGAAAGCTGAGCCTTCGCCACCATCAAACCAGTTGAAGATAGCACTGTCGTAATGACTGCTTACGCCAAAGGCATCTCTTGCCAGCAAGCGGCGCTCCTCGAGAGTGGTCTGTGCGCCATTCTCCATAAGGATGTCCTTCAATGTAGCATATTGTGCCTGACTTGCCACAATCACCACGTCTTTAAAGTTCTTGGCAGCTGCCCTGATAAGGCTGATGCCACCTATATCAATCTTTTCAATAATCTGCTGTGGTTCTGCACCACTGGCTACTGTAGCCTCGAATGGATAAAGGTCAACAATCACCAAATCAATCTCTGGAATCTCATACTGGTTCATCTGCTCAATATCCTGCTCCACATCACGGCGTCCCAGGATACCGCCAAACACTTTAGGATGTAAAGTCTTCACTCTGCCACCCAGGATACTTGGATAGGTGGTAAGGTCTTCCACTGCCTGACAAGCAAAGCCCAAACTCTCGATGAACTGACGTGTACCACCTGTTGATAAGAACTGTACACCCTCTTCGGCCAGCTTGGTGATGATTTCATCCAAACCTTCTTTGTGATAGACAGATATCAAAGCTGTCTTGATTCTTTTAGCGTCTGCCATTGTCGCAATATTTTTTTAGTTATTAATATCAACACCTATAATGGGTTGCAAAGTTACGAAGAATTATTGAGACAGGTGTTATTTTACCTATTAAATAGTGCAAAAAAATGCCTCCCCTTTGGAAGGAAGGCACTCTTATTTAAATCATATAATGATTTACAGTATGTTAACGGGCTGCTCGGAAACAGCAAGAACATCTTCCCCTAAGCGAGGGAAAGATGCTATATTACCAAACATTCACACGCTTCTCTGGAGCGATGTACATAGGATCGTTTTCGGTAATATTAAATGCTTCATACCACGTATCGAGTTGAGGCATAGTACCATTTACACGCCACTTGCCCAAAGCATGAGGATCGCTCTTAGTACGATTACGGATTTCAGCCTCAGTGATGTTCTGACCCCAAACGGTGGCGAAAGCAATATAGAAACGCTGCTCAGGAGTGAAACCGTCCTTTACAGGCAGAGGGTTGTCCTTAGTAGCATTCTTGAATGCCTGGAACGCAATCTTCAAACCACCATGATCGGCGATATTCTCACCCTGAGTCAGGCTACCGTTGCCATGTACACCAGGAGCCACCTCGATGTTGTTGTAGAAGTCGATGATGACCTGAGCACGCTCCTTGAACTTCTCAGCGTCAGCCTCTTCCCACCAGTCTTTCAGGTTACCGTCCTTGTCGTACTGACGACCCTGATCGTCGAATCCGTGCGTCATCTCATGACCAATCACCACACCGATAGCGCCATAGTTGAAGGCATCATCAGCATTCATGTCGAAGAACGGATACTGCAGGATACCAGCAGGGAAGCAAATCTCGTTGGTGGTTGGGTTATAATAAGCATTCACGGTCTGAGGAGTCATACCCCACTCAGTGCGATCTACCGGCTTGCCATAACGAGACATCATATCAGCATAGTACCACTGAGTTGCACGCTTCATGTTCTCATAATAAGAATCGTTCTTGATATCCAGGGTTGAATAGTCTTTCCACTTGTCAGGATAACCAATCTTCACTGTAAAGGTAGAAAGTTTCTCCAACGCTCTTGCCTTTGTAGCATCGCTCATCCAATCGAGGTTCTGGATACGCTCGCCCAGAGCCTTCTGCAAGTTGCCAACCAATTCAGTCATACGAGTCTTAGCCTCAGCTGGGAAATACTTCTCAACATACATCTGACCAACAGCTTCACCCAACACACTACCAACAACACTTACGGCACGCTTCCAACGAGGTTGCTGTTCCTGTACGCCACGCATGGTACGGCTATAGAAATCGAAGTTTTCTGCCTCAATCTCATCGCTCAATGCAGATGCTGCATCGTCAATCAATTTCCACTGGAGGTAAATACGCTGCTTGTCGATAGGCAGGGTAGCTATCACATCAGCACTTTCCTTCAGAGAGTTAGGCTGACCGATGATGATTTCCTTCACATCCTTAAGACCCAGACCATTCAGATAGGTATCCCACTCGAATGAAGGATAATCGTTCTTCAACTGCTCCATGCTCATCTTGTTGTAGTTAGACTCAGGGTCACGCAGTTCCACATTGCTACGGAAAGCCTTTGCCAAACGAGTCTCAACTTCCATCACCACGTCACGACCTTTCTGAGCATCAGCATCACTATAGCCATAAAGCTTGAACATCTTTACAATATGCTCCTTGAAAGCCTCACGAATCTTCACGATAGCCTCATCATCCTCCAGATAATAGTCACGCAAGCCCATAGTCAGACCGCCCTGACTCATCTGTACGGCATTCTCCATACTGCTCTTCTCGTCGGCACCAACATAGATACCAAAATAAGCGCCAGAACCATTCATTGCCATCTTAGGCAGCAAAGCATACACATCGTGTACATTCTGGATAGCAGCCGCCTCAGCCAAATCAGCCTTAACAGGCTCATAGCCATCAGCATTACGCTTCGCGCTATCCATAGCCATATTGTAGAGGTCGCCTACCTTTTGAGCCACAGAACCAGCAGGGTTCTCCTGACTTGCCAAAGCCTCAACCAGTTCGTTGATGCGCTTCTGGTTAGTCTCTGCCAACTGGTCGAAAGAACCATAACGAGAATACTCTGCAGGCAGAGGGTTTAATTTCTGCCAACCACCAGTAGCATACTGATAGAAATCAGTACCAGGCTGAGCGGTAGTGTCCATAAATTCCAGATGCAAGCCAGAAGTCTGTTCTGGTTGCTGGTTGCAAGATGCTGCCATCAGACAGCAAGCTGCGATTGTCACAAGTTTTTTCATTTTTTATTATTGTTGTTTAAGTTTTTCCAATTCTTCTGAGGCAGCTTCCCATTCTTCCATCGCCTTGTCTAATGCTTGCTTGAGCTTTTGATGACGCTCATATAGACTCATGTCTGATGCCCCTTCGGGAGTAGCCATCTGGGCTTCCAAGATAGAGATAGCCGACTCGGTCTCGCTGATGGTCACTTCACAGTTTTCCACCATTCGCTCGGCTTTCTTCAGCCTCTTGTTATACTCCTTCTGTTCGGCATAGCTCAATGCGCCAGCTTTAGGTTGTTTGGGGGATTCTTCACCCTTTACGTCCTTCTGCGCCTTATTCACAAACAAAGCATCAATGCCTCGTTCGCTCACATTGGCTTCAGTGCCTTGACGCATCAGCTGCTCATGCTTGTCACGCAGGAAATCGTAAATGCCACCCAG
The DNA here is from genome assembly GCA_017651505.1 of Bacteroidaceae bacterium. GTDB lineage: Bacteria > Bacteroidota > Bacteroidia > Bacteroidales > Bacteroidaceae > Bacteroides. The sequence goes on from JAGCCV010000093.1 coordinate 35,126, forward strand.
GTGTTCTTTCACCTTACCGCCACCAAACTCATACACTTTCTGAACCAAGCCGTCAAGGAAGTCTCGATCGTGGCTCACCACAATCACCGTCCCCTCAAACTGACGGATGGCGTCTTTGAGCACATCTTTCGAGCGCATATCGAGGTGATTGGTAGGCTCATCGAGGATGAGGAAATTCACGGGTTGCAGCAGCAACCTTATCATTGCCAAACGAGTACGTTCACCACCGCTGAGCACTTTCACTTTCTTGTCGGTGTCCTCGCCTCCAAACATGAATGCCCCTAACAAATCGCGTATCTTGAGGCGTATGTCGCCTGTAGCCACATTATCAATGGTCTCGAATACGGTGAGGTTCTCATCGAGCAACTGTGCCTGGTTTTGCGCAAAATAGCCTATCTTGATATTGTGTCCCAAGGTCAGCTTGCCCGTATAATCATTGATTTGCTGCATGATGCAACGCACCAATGTTGTCTTTCCTTCGCCATTTCTGCCCACGAAAGCCACCTTGTCTCCCCTGTTGATGGTGAGGTTCACATGGTCGAAAACCTGATGTTGTCCAAAGGCCTTGCCCACCTCGTCACAGATGACGGGATAACTGCCACTACGGTCGGAGCACGTAAACTTCAGCTTCAGCGTTGAGTTATCCACCTCATCCACCTCAATGGGCACCACCTTCTCCAGCATCTTGATGCGGCTCTGCACCTGAACGGCCTTCGTAGCCTTGTACCTGAAGCGTTCTATGAAGTCGGTGGTGTCTTGAATCATCTTCTGCTGGTTCTGGTAGGCACGCAACTGTTGTTCACGACGTTCTTGACGGAGGGTAACAAACTCGTCATATTTGACCTTATAATCATAGATATGACGGCAAGATATCTCGATGGTGCGAGTGGTTACGTTATTCAGGAAAGCCCTGTCGTGGCTCACCAGCATCACGGCATTCGCCTTTGTGGCAAGGAAGTTTTCCAGCCACTCAATGCTCTCGATATCCAGATGGTTGGTAGGCTCATCGAGCAACAGCACATCTGGATGACGCAACAAGAGCTTGGCAAGCTCTATGCGCATGCGCCATCCACCAGAGAATTCTCTGGTAGGTCTGTCGAAATCTGAATGCTCGAAGCCTAATCCTTGCAGCGTGCGTTCAATCTCAGCGTGGTAGTTGGTACCACCCATCATATTGAAACGCTCGTTCAGGTGGGTGAATTCCTCTATGAGTTGCAGATATGCTTCGCTCTCATAATCAGTACGTTCATCCAACTTGAGGTTCATTTCCTCCAGTTTGGCCTGCATTTGCTTGATGTCGTCGAATGCCTTCTCTGCTTCCTGTATCACGGTATGCTCATCGCTGAGCACCATCACCTGTGGCAGATAACCTATAGTACAATCGTGTGGTACAGACACATGTCCTTCGGTAGGTGTCTGCAAGCCAGCCAATATCTTCAGCAGGGTTGACTTGCCAGCACCGTTCTTACCCACAAGGGCAATGCGGTCCTTACGGTTAATGACAAACCCCACGTCCTCGAATAAGGGCGTGGCATTGAATTCTACTTTTAGGTTATCTACAGAAATCATTGCTGTTACTCAGCCATGCGGGCAAACTCAGAATCGCCAGCCATCAGGTCTTTTGTGTCAGGACGACTGGTAAAGTGAGGAGCCTTCAGGTGACCATCCAAAGCAGCCTGGTTCTCCCAGATTTCCAGCAACATGGTTTTGTCAGCACGAGTAAGGCTATTGAAATAGTCGTATTCGATGTTGCCTGCATCGTTCTTCAGGGTAGCTTCAATCAAACCCTTTACCTGACTGATGTATGCGTCACGCTGACCAGACTTGGTAGTCATCATGATGTTGAAGCGGAAAGGTTTCTCAGGATCAAGCTGTGGGTCTTTCTTCAGCTCCAGCTGTTTAATTTCCAGATTACCGAGCTCCTGAATCTGAGGCACCAAGGTAGTAAAGTGCGTTGAAGCCGAATGCTTGTCGAGTGAAGCCTGATCTTTCCAGGTCTCAAAAATCATCAGTTTGTTAGGACGAGTGGCACTCTCCAGTACGTCATAATCAATCACGCCTTCGTCACCTAAAGAAGCGGCAACCAGCTGTTTGCACAAGTCGATTGCCTTGTCGCGATTAGCAGCATCTACCGTTAACATGCAGTTGATACGGATGATTGATTCTTCACTTGCAGCCTCTGCAGCTACGTTTTCTTCATTTGATTTCTTGTTGCCTGAACAAGCCACCAACATTGCAGTCATTACGACTGCCATCATTAAAAACAACTTTTTCATTTACCTTATTTAATAAAGAATCCAATAAAACGAGTGCAAAATTAATGCATGTCAATGTAAATACAAAATAAATAAATATTTATTTTCTTGATGACACGACTCAAGTGAAGATAACTCACTGCTATCTTGCACTTAGATGGCTAACAAAAAAGGGCTCAGAACTATCTCTCCTGCATACGCGACAGATATTGCTTACCGACGATTAATCCTTGTGTCTTTTTGCGGGAATTAATGAAATGGATAGAATTGAGATGGCCAATGAGTGCCATTCTGTTTTCCCAGATTTCCAACAATAAAAGTTTATTGGGTTGGGTAAGACTGTTGAAAACGTCATATTCAATGACACCATCATCCTTCTTTAGGGTTTCATTAATGACATTTTTAACAATGCTGATATATTTTTCACGCTTGTCACTGGTCATCAGGACATTGAAACGGAAAGGTTTCTCATGGTTAATATCCTCAATATCTTTGATGGCAAACTCTTTTCCATCCACCTTGCAAAGTTGCTGAATTTGTGGCAATATAGAGGTGACATGGGCTGATGCCACATGCTTCCTGAACACGGCACTGTCTTTCCATGTCTCATAAATCATCAGTCGGTTAGGGCTGGATACACTCTCCATAATGTCGAAGTCGATAACTCCCTCGTCGCCCAAAGAAATGGCAGTCAATTGCCTGCACAGTTCAATTACTTTATCACGGTTGGCAGCATTGACAGTGATAAGTCCATTGAAACGAATGCAACCTTCTTCTGTAATAACGACATCAGCCTTAGGGATATCTCCGTTATTCTTGCATGAACAGACCAAGAATGACGAAGACAAGGCAGCTGCTATCAACATAAAAAAGTATCTCATGACTATAAAAATAATAACATATATATTATCTAATCAACTGCAAATATAGGGCAAGATTTTGAATTATCAAATAATTATTCATATCTTTGTATCAGAACCTTAATAAAAGATACTATGATGCACATTCACGAAGAGGCGGCACGATGCCTGTTGTGCGAAAACGCACCTTGTACGAAAGCGTGTAAAAACGGCCAGCCAGCCAGAGCTATCCAAGCCATCCGTTTTGACAACGAGAAGAATGCCTGGCGTTGGTTGAAAGACTGCTCAGAGGACGACTTGATTGCAGCCGAAAAGGCATGTATCCATTATGACCAGCCTTTGCGCATCAGAGAGCTGTCCTGTATTCTCAAGGAGATGGGTTGCGAAGAGCCTGCCACCCTACCCGATTTGGGCATCACTTTCTGTGGCATCCCCTGCGAGAATCCTTTCTTCCTGGCATCCTCGGCAGTAAGTACCAACTACGACATGATTGCCCGTGCCTTCGAGGCTGGTTGGGCTGGTGTGTACTACAAGACCATCTGCAAAATGGATATTCAGGAGGTATCCCCACGCTTCGATGCGGTAGGCAAGAAACTCACCTCCTTCATTGGGTTCCGCAATATGGAGCAATTGTCGGAGCACATTTACACCGAAGACCTTGAAATCATGCGGCGACTAAAGAAAAGCTACCCATCAAAGGTGGTCATCGCCTCAATCATGGGACAATATGAGGAAGAGTGGATTGAACTGGCAAAGCTTGCCGAAGAAGCTGGCTGTGATGCCGTTGAGTTGAATTTCTCTTGTCCGCAGATGCGATTGGCAGGTACGGGTAGCGATGTGGGACAGAACACCGAATTAGTCGCAACTTATACAACCTATGTAAAACAGAATGTGCACATCCCCGTCATCCCCAAGATGACACCCAACATCACCAACATTACGCATCCAGCAATGGGTGCCTATTTCGCTGGTGCCGATGCCATCTCGGCCATCAATACCATCAAGAGCATCACCATGTCGCCTAAAGCTGTGGTAAACGGCAAGAAAACCATTTCGGGCTATTCCGGAAGGGCCGTGAAGCCCATTGCCCTGCGATTTATCCATGACATGGCCACTAACCGTATTATGAAGAATCTGGAGCTTAGTGGTATAGGGGGTATTGAAACGTGGACGGACGCTCTCGACTTTATCTTGTTGGGTTGCCGCAACTTACAGGTATGCACTGCGGTGATGCAGTATGGCAATCGCATTATCGACGACCTCAAGTTAGGATTGCAGACCTACATGAAGCATCATGGCTACAACAAGCTGGAAGAAATGGTGGGCAGGGAACTTCCTAATTTTGTAACACCATCAGAGTTGGACCGTGAAACAATGGTTTATCCTAAGATTGACCGTGAGAAGTGCATCGGTTGCGGCCGTTGCTATGTGTCTTGTCAAGACGGAGGTCATCAAGCCATCACTTTTGGCGACGACCGCATGCCACAGATCAATGGGGCGAAATGCGTGGGTTGCCACCTCTGCCGACTGGTTTGTCCCTCTGGCGCCATTGGCCTGTCTAAGAGGATTGCCAAGCGATAGAAAATTTCGACTCCGCTATTAGCAACAGTGCACAATTTATTATCGCCACACTTTCCTTTATTGGACAAGTGTGGCGTAATTATAGAAATGTGAATCTGCCTTCTCAAGCAGCCTTCATCTCAATTAGCTGGTACTTCATGCCTTTATTGGTTTCCTTAGGTATGCAACCCATTTGACGCAGGGTCAGGCCAATCTTTATCCTGGTGGAATGGTCATTCTTCAACTTGGGATAAGCTTCTTGCATATTCTCAATCACTTGCCCCAGACTCATCCATTCGCCTTTCTCGTCATTGGTAGGTAATCTATAGAAACTGCCCAGCATTCCTTCATAGCTTTCTTCTTTCATAAAGGGCTGGTTCACCAGCTGGATGCGTTCTTCATCAGCATTGGTAAACCAATAAGGGATATGCATCTCCCTAATCTCATACACCACCTGTGCATAGAGCTGGTCGTAGTCGATGGGCGACAGATTGTCAATCATCTTCTTATCAGACACCTTCAAACAGATGAAACGGCGACTGCCTGTAGGGTCACACAAGGGTTGCTCGTCGTTGGTGGTTGCTACGAAAGAGGCATATCGTCTTCTGTCTTCCTGAGTTTTACCAAAGATTGGGCGTCCGTTAACCTTTTGCCTTGAAAGCGTATACTTCAGCTTCCCTTGCTGGCTGCCTTTCATGTTGGCAAACTCATCGATGTTCACCAACAGGTTATGGGTCAATGCCATATCGGCATCAAACTTGTTGGCGAAGTTGATGTGATCCAGATAGAAGGTTCTCAGTTGAGGAGGCAACAGACTCATGGCGAAGGTGGTCTTTCCACAACCTTGTCGACCAATCAATACAGGAGTCACCTCATTGCCGTGCATGAGGTCAAGGCCGAGCCAATGGGCTACCATAGAGCGCAGCCAGGTTGAGCACCATGAGAGTTGCTCGCTGGTAAGTCCTGGGATGCGGTTAAACAAGTCGGCCACATAGTTCTTGCCGTCCCATTGAGGCAGATGATTCAGGTAATAGCTGATGGGGTCATAGTCCTTCACTGCATCAGAATTGACATACTCCTCAATGTCTGTACGCGGGGAGGCTTTGCCAACACACTCCACCTTCGCTTTGCGGACGATGGAGTTCATCACTTTTGGAGTTATGACAGACCACTCTCCAGTTTGGTTACTATCGGTTATTTCCCTGAATTCAGTCTTTCCACTAAGCACGTTGTGACGGAATTCGTAGTTCTCTTGCAGAAAGCATTCTATCTCAAAGACTGCACTCTGCCCCTTTGATTGCAATTTAATCATAAAGATGAAATAAGTTTTTAATAATGATTACTTGTTTGCATTTCAGAAAAGCAAAGGGATGGGAGAAAGAGTAGTTAAGTCGATGTCACAGGCCTCCTTTTTAGCTATGCAGATACAAAGGTACAAATAAAAAATGACACTTTCTGTTTTATGTACATAAATTTGAAATTTATTTTTTTGTGTATTATCAAAAGTATTTCTCCAAAACATCCCGACACTCCACTCTTTTAGTATAATCATCTGTGATACAGACCGTTTTATTAGTGGAGTGTTTCTACAAACACTTAACTTACACTCAACTTTTAGTGAAGTGCTGAGAGTGGAATAATGGTGGAGTGTTTGCAAAACACTCCACTGGCTTAACAAACATATTATGAACACGTTATGAACAAAAAGTGGAGTGTCGGGATGTTTTGGAGATATTTTATTTCAATTATCAGTTTCTGTCCTAAATTACCCCTTGTTATTTGTGAGCGTTAGAGAAATATTTTTTCCTAACTAGGGAAAAATAAAAACCTCACGAGGGAGAAAAACAAGGCATATAAAGTGATTGAAAAAATGTTCTAAAAGTACACAACAATTTTCGAGCCGAACTATGATTCCCAGTATTATCGTTTTAGAGGAAGTAAAAAGGCCGGTTAGTTCTAGTAAACGCTCGGTTTACTACTAGTAAACCTATATTTGCATATTCCACCGATAATGCTTAATTATGAGTCCAAAACGAGGAAGCATGAACTTTACGGCAGTAGCAATATATCATGAGGCCAACGCACACCAACAACAAGCTATTTGCCAGCAAACAATTCTGTAAACAAGGTTTGGAACATGCCTTCCTCGTAGCCGACGATCTGCCGCTCAACGATGCCCTCAGGATTGAGCAATACATAGTGTGGAATCACAGACACGCGATAATTCACTGACAAGCCACCCATGCCTTTACCTTCGTTCCAGTTGTTCCAAGTAATCTCATGCTCTTTGGATGCCCTGCGCCAACGAGCATCATTATCAACGCTCAGGCTGACAATGGCCAGGCGGTCGCTATACTGCTCATGCATCTGTTTCATCTCTGGTAACGCCATAATACAAGCTCCGCAACCGATGCTCCAGAAATCCAGCAACACATATTTGCCTCTGAATTCTGAGACATGATGCAGGTTGCCCTCAAGGTCGAAGAAATCGGCATCAGGAGAAACGTCGCCCTCTTTCACTGATTGAGGTGGATACAGATTGGCATAGATTTCTTTCCCTTCGGTGGATTGTTTCATCTCTTCAGGCATAGACTGATACAGGGCTATGGCATCCTCCCGATAGGCATAGTCATCCTCTGATCCTGCATTCAGTGCCATAAAATATAAATTAGTAAGCCTAGGGGCGGAAGGCTGCATCTTCTTCATCTGCTCGACTTGCTTCTGATCGATGATTGCATCCAGCTCGTTATTCCTGCGCACCATCTCATTATACTCATCGCGTTTGGTGTTGTAAAGCTCTGGTTGTGTAACCTTATCAATACCCCACAATTCACTTCTTATCTTAGACAATTCAATCAATAATGTCTGAACTTCATCATATTCATCACGCACAACATCCGTCAGCTTGTTATACTCTATCTGTTCTGGCACATCGCTCTGCACATCCCAAGTCACAAGATGTGTACCGTTGCCTTTAATCTTGATATGGGCTCCTGGTGCTGTATATAAACGACATAGCATGGGTGGGAAATCCGGGTCAATCACCATCAGTGACAATTTATTCTGCTCAGGCTCCTGCATCACATTCTCAAACCTGAACTTGCCATTTATTATTGTGTCTGTGGCTATACGAGTACTTCCGCCTGTATCACTAACAGATAGCCTGATAACAACACTATCTCTAACTCCTGTTAACTCGCCCTCAATCACATAAGGCGTATCAGGACTAATGGATTTCTCTCCACAAGCAGCTAGCAAAAGGGATGCTAATACTACAATTAGACTCTTAACTTTTGACTTCATAATAAGACTAACTTCGATTTTCCATACAAAAATAAAGTATTATCAATAAAGTATCAAGGAACTAAAGCATTTCTTTAATGGCTTCACGAATATCCCTGACAGTAGTCCCTTCAGAGAAACCAAACCACACTTTGCGGACAAAGTGATTTTGGTCTAACAGGAAGAAGCAAGGAGCAGAGCCACCAGTCTTATAGCTGCTTAGCATTTCATCGGTAGCATGAATATAAGGATAGTTCAAATCTTTCTTTTGGACATAGAATTTGATAGCAGAGTCTTTAGCTCCCCATGATTCGAAAGATACCAACTGGAAATCGGCTTCACTGTATTCTTCTCGTAAAGCCTTGAGCAGAGGCACTGCTGCTTGGCAAGGGCCACAATTAGTAGCAGAGAATTCCAACAAAAGTACTCGGGAATGAAAATCTTTAAGTGAGA
>JAGCCV010000014.1 GCA_017651505.1 Bacteroidaceae bacterium
AGAGTGCTGCATATAGCGCTCGACGACGAAGTAAAGAAGGTGTCTATCACTGGTATTAACAGCGATGAGAAGGTGGTGATGCGCCAGGAGCTGAGCGAGGATGAACTGGATCAAGCAACGGGGGGTCGTGGATCATTTGTTAGAGTTCCTCATGCAAAGTCCATGGATCAGTGCAATTTTAATAAATAAAACCATACAAGCTACCATCCTTGCCCGACTAACAGAATAGCATGTGGTTCTTGCAATAACAAGGCAAAAGCCATCACTACCACCTCGTGCATGGGATACGGGCCTGTATTTCTCTAAAAAATATATATTTTTAGAAAAATATTTTGGGCACAGAGACATGGTCCTATCTTTATGTAAAGAAAAAGCCCTCGCTAATCAGCGGGGGCTTTGATTTTTTAGTTATTCTGGGGTTGTAAAAATCAGAATTAAGCACACTACTTAACATCGCCACTCCTAGTTCTGTAAATGCAAACGAAAGGTATTTAATGTTGGAACCTCTTCTTTTATTCAAGGTCGCAAATTGCGACCATGAACGCACATACTCTACTTCGTCTTTTGTCAGACGAAACATAAAATCATCACCTTCAAACCGAATGGAATTACGTTTTTGCTTTATTTCCAACTACCAAATGTTTGCTCGTCTTTACTTTCGTCTTAATGCTCTTTTTTTCGTTTTTGGAAGGAATTCCTTTTATAATTGAATAATATTACCTATATTTACACCCAATTCATTAATAATCTGAAACAATTTAAAAGACTATGGTACGTAAAATTAGACTAACGCTGGCCACCATTTTCTTCGTGTGCATCACCCTGATGTTCCTCGATTTCACGGGTGTCACCCACACTTGGTTCTCATGGATGGCGAAACTACAGTTCCTGCCTGCGGTGCTTGCACTCAACGTAGGAGTGATTATTCTGCTCATTGCCCTGACACTCATTTTCGGACGCATCTACTGTTCGGTAATCTGCCCCATGGGTGTGTTCCAGGACATCATCGCATGGTTTGGCAAGAAGGCTCGCCCCAAGAAGGAACGTAAAATCCCTTACAACTATTCAAAGGCATTAAGTGGATTGAGATACACTGTGTTAGGTGTATTCGTAATGGCCATCATCGCTGGTGTGGGCTCATTCGTTGCCTTGCTGGCTCCATACAGCTCTTATGGCAGAATTGCCAGCAACATTTTCCAGCCTATCTATCGCTGGGGCAACAACATCCTGGCTTCCATCGCCGAGAAATATGACAGCTATGCCATCTATGACGTGGATGTGTGGGTAAAGTCAATGCCTACCCTCATCATCGCCGTCGTTACACTGGTCATTATCTTCATTCTGGCTTGGCGTAATGGCAGGACCTATTGCAACACCATTTGCCCAGTTGGTACTGTATTGGGTTTCTTCGCACGCTTCTCATTCTTCCATATCACCTTTGATGCCGAGAAATGCAAGAACTGCAGCATGTGCTCACGCAACTGCAAGGCTTCTTGTATCGACTATAAGACACACACCGTTGACTACAGCCGTTGTGTAACTTGCGGCAACTGCCTGGAGCAATGTAAGTTTGGCGCACTAAGCTATAAGTTTGCCACACCTTCAATGGCTACAGCTTTCCCAAAGCCTGTAGTAGTGGAGAAGCCTGCTCCTAAGGCAGAAGCTAAAGCGGAAGCTAAGGCTGAGGTGAAAGACCCAGGTCTGCGTACTTTCCTCACCACTATCGCCGTGGGTGCTGCAGCTGCGGCTAAGGCACAGATCATCCCAGAGGCTACCGACAAGAAAGTGGATGGCGGCCTTGCTGAGATAGCCGACAAGGTAAAGCCCAACCGTGCTACCAAGATTGTACCTCCAGGTGCCATAAGTTTGAAGAATATGGCAAACCACTGTACAGGTTGCCAGCTTTGCGTATCTGCGTGCCCCAATGGCGTGTTGCGCCCAAGCACAGATCTATTGACGCTGATGCAGCCAGAGGCAAGTTACGAGGTAGGCTATTGCCGCCCTGAGTGCGTACGTTGCTCTGAGGTTTGTCCTGCCGGTGCCATCAAGTTGATTGATGTGGCAGAGAAGTCATCCATCCAGGTGGGTCATGCCGTATGGACACGCGAGCTCTGCGTGCCTATCCGTGACGGTCAGGAGTGCGGCAACTGTGCGCGTCACTGTCCAACCAGCGCTATCACGATGGTACTTAGCGACCCTAACGATCCTAAGTCACTGAAGATACCTGCTGTAAACGAAGAACTCTGCATCGGATGTGGTGCTTGCGAAAACTTGTGCCCATCCCGTCCGCTGAGTGCTATCCATGTAGAAGGACACGAAGTACACAGAACCATCTAATTGAAATTTGAAAATTGAGAATTGAAAATTGAGAATTGAGAATTGAAAATGGACATGAGAAATAAAAATATCAACCGTCGTGACTTCCTGAAAGTCATGGGAGCCGGTGCGACAGTAGCTGCAGGAGCCGCTGTGGCAAGTTGTGCGCCCAAGAAGAACGCCGAATACGACCCTGCTGGTCATCATACGACTGAGGTGCCTGTAGGTACCATGACTTACCGTACCAACCCAAATACTGGCGACGAAGTTTCACTCTTAGGCTATGGATGTATGCGTTGGCCCACCCTGTCGAAGCCAGATGCCAATGGAAACATCATCGACCAGGAGCGTGTGAACGAACTGATTGACTATGCGATGGCGCATGGTGTCAACTATTATGATACAGCTCCTGTATATGTACAGGGACAGTCAGAACGTGCTACTGGCATTGCCCTGAAACGTCATCCGCGTGACAAGTTCTTTGTGGCAACCAAGATGTCCAACCAGCGTTATGCCGAGCGAGGTCTGAGTCCTCAACAGATGCTGAAAGTGTCGCAGGAGATGTACTATAACTCCTTCAAAGAGCTACAGATTGACTATATCGACTACTACCTGCTACACTCCATCGGTGGTGGCAACGGCATTCCCTTGCTGAAAGAACGATTCTTCGACTGCGGCATGCTCGACTTCTTGGTAAAGGAGAAGGAAGCTGGCAGGATCCGCAACCTCGGGTGGTCGTTCCACGGCGATGTGGCTGTGTTCGACTATATGCTGCAACTGCATGACGAAGGCAAGTACCATTGGGATTTCGTGCAGATCCAGATGAACTATCTCGACTGGACCCATGCCAAGGAGACTAACCCTCGCAACGTCAATGCAGAGTATCTGTATGGCGAACTGGCGAAGCGCAATATTCCAAGCGTCATTATGGAGCCATTGCTGGGTGGACGCTTGTCTAATGTGCCAGTGCATATCGTAACCCGTCTGAAGCAACAGGAGCCAGAGAACAGTGTGGCATCATGGGCTTTCCGCTTCTGCGGCACCTATCCTATGGTAATGAGCATCCTTAGCGGTATGACCTATATGGAACACCTGCAGGACAACATCCGCAGCTTGGCACCAGTAGTACCGTTGTCAGAGGCCGACCTGGCTTACCTGGAAGATACTGCCAGCCTGATGGTCACCTACCCCACCATCCCGTGCAACAGTTGTCAGTACTGCATGCCTTGTCCTTACGGATTGGATATCCCAGGTATTCTCGTTCATTACAACAAGTGCGTAAACGAGGGCAACATACCTGAGAGCATGCAAGACCCTAACTACAAGAAGGCTCGTCAGGCATTCTTGGTGGGTTACGACCGTGCAGTGCCCAAGCTTCGTCAGGCCAGTCATTGCACCAGTTGCAACCAGTGTTCACCCGAGTGCCCGCAACGCATCGACATCCCTGCGCAGATGCAAAAGATTGATGCCTATGTAGAGAAGCTGAAGCAAGGAACGTTGTAAGTATTAAGCAATTTAACGCTAATATAAAGGGGGTGTGTCTTTTGTTTTGACGCACCCCTTTTAATATAGCACCATCATTGGCCTGTTAGCATGCTTGAGGCCAGTGAATGGATTATAACTTATTGAACAGCTCGTCTGCAACAGGTTCCAGCCATTCATTGCTGGCACCTGGCTGCACATCCTTCTCATAGCCTATATGCTGGAACCAAGAATCCTTAGCAGCTCCATGCCAGTGTTTCACACCCTCAGGAATGGCGATGACGGTGCCTGGAGTCATGGGTACAGCTTCCTTGCCCCACTCTTGATACCACCCACGGCCTGACACGCAAATCAGCACCTGTGAGGCACCATGATGGATATGCCAATTGTTTCTACATCCTGGCTCAAAAGTCACGTTATAGGCTCCACTATCTCCCAACATGGTAAGGTAACTCTGACCTTTGAAATACTGTCCGAAAGGATTGGGTTCACCCTTTGGCCATACGGAGAAATCTACTGTCTGTATTGTCTGTACATTTTCACCATATAATTGCGCCACTGCCTTCAAAGCCCTATTGGTAGTACCTTCGTCACCCAACTCACTTAGTGTCACCACATATCCGTACATCTCATCCCTACTCATACCCTTCTTCTGAGCGCCTGTCAAGTGCGCATTCAGCTGGGCTTCCAGCCCTTCAATGCTGGCAAGGGCACTGATGGTCACCAACTCACGCTCTTTGTGGGTCAGCAAGTCGTTGGCAAAGATATCGCCAAAGAGGTGTGCCTTCAGGTAATAGTCAATGGTAGGAGAGAACGTATTGGTATAAAGGCCAAACAAGGAACTCTGCACCTCTATTCCCTCACGCAGGGCATCATACCCCTCTGGCAGCGCAGAAGGCAAACGACCTTCCTCACAAGCCAAGCTTTTGTCTTGACGGTCGGCAATCACTCTTTGCAAGGCACTCAGCCCGTTCAATGCCTTTGGAAATCCCATATAGGCATATAGATGGCAGTTGATTTCCTTCAGCTCATTTTGGGTGAATCCCACCTCAAAAGCCTTGTTGTAACTCGTCTCCAGGTTCTTGACATCGCCTTGTGCCACTTGTGAGGAGATGACCACGAGACTCTGCTGACGGGGTGTCAGCATGTTCTGTGCATTAGCTCCCATTGACATAACAATGGCAGCTGAAATTGCGGTTGCTTTCATTTTATTCAATATTAATAAGCCCTCCCGAAGAAAAAGCCCCTCTTTCCCGAAGTAAAGCATCGTTTTTCCCGAAGTAAGCCGTTTGTTTCTTTTGACATTGCAAAGATACTAAATTATCGGGGGTGCTGCAAATGAAAACGCGAAATAAACACGCCCTTTTTTACCCCTACCACCACATACCTGCTCCCTAAGAAACTGCCATCTGCCATCGTTTTGTCTGCAGGAAAACTCTGAACCTTTTCGCTGTATGGCCTCCTGCGGAATAAACCCTAACTGACACACCCACACCCCACGGCCCCATCAAAAGCGATGGGGGTTGTTGTCAGTCTTGTCTTGAGAACGGTGGGAAATTGAGGCTCTTGGTTATTCCAAACTCGGGGTTTGGTTATTCCTAACTGACAGTTAGGAATAACCAAGATTTAGCAGTAGCTTGCGGTTAATTTTGCAGCACATGAAATAGTATTAAGAATTAAGAGAAAAAGCACAAGACAATTGGCGGTTAGCGATAATTTGAGATGATATCCTTTCATAATAGAAAAAAAATATGTACCTTCGCATGATAATAAATCAAACCCACAAAAAGAATGTACAGTTTTACATGCGACTATTCAGAGGGGGCACACCCTAACATCTTGAAGAAGCTTCAGGAAGAGAACTATGTGCAGCATCCTGGCTATGGCGAGGATGAAGTAACCAACGAAGCGATAGAATTAATTCGCCAACGAATCGGCAATCCCAAAGCAAGTGTCTTTTTCGTGATAGGTGGCACACAAGCCAATATGGCGGTGATTTCTGCCTTACTGCGCACGCCGGAAGCAGTGATTTGCGTGGAGGGAGGTCATATATTTGCCCACGAGACAGGGGCTATAGAGGCAACAGGGCATCGTGTCATCACCGTACCTGGCATACAGGGGAAACTGACTACCGAAGGGATTCAAAAAGCCCTGGATGACTATTTCATGCGCCCGCACATGGTGAAACCCGCTATGGTATATATCTCCGATGCGACCGAGGTGGGTACTATTTATACAAAAGCGGAATTACAGGCCATCAGCGAGTTTTGCCGTTCCCACAACTTGCTTCTTTATTTAGACGGAGCACGCTTGGGCAGTGCCCTCACCTCTGACGAGAACGACCTTACCCTGCACGACCTGACGGAGCTGACAGATGCCTTCTATATTGGCGGCACCAAGAACGGGGCGTTGTTTGGCGAGGCCATCATCTTCAATGACCCCAACCTCTATCCCGACTTCGACTATGTGCGCAAGGAGCGTGGTGCCTTGCTGGCAAAGGGTTGGCTGTTAGGCGTTCAGTTTGGCGAATTGTTCAAAGAT
>JAGCCV010000015.1 GCA_017651505.1 Bacteroidaceae bacterium
ACTATGTGGCTTCATTCGATGTAACCTACGAACCAGGAACCTTGAAGGCTGTAAGTATTGATGCTAACGGCAAGGAATATGAGCAGACACTGACATCAGCAACAGGTAATGTCAGCATCAGCATCGAACCAGAAAAGGGCAGCTATAAAGCAGGCGAACTCGCATTCGTCAACATCAACCTCGTGGGTGAGAATGGCATTGTTGAGTCAAAAGCCGACCGTAAGTTGAAAGTTACTGTTGAAGGTGGCGAGCTCTTGGGCTTCGGTAGTCAGCAACTAATCACCGAAGATTGCTTCACCACTGGAGAGTATTCAACTTACTATGGACAGTCGCAAGCAGTCATCCGCTCTTTCACCTCTGGCACAGTGAAGATACATGTCACTGGCGATGGTGTAGAGGCAAACTATGACCTGAACTTTGCCAAGTAATTATATTAATTGAGGAACAAACCTTTTGAAAACAATGAGAGGGAAAAAGTGAAAGGCAATATTAAGTTGAAAGCAATAAATAAGTGAGGCCCCTTTTCAGGAGCCTCACTTATTTATTATGTCATTCACCTTATGGTCATCACTTCATCGAGTGCAATTTCTTAATAGCCTCAGCTAACTTCTTCATGGCAAAACGTGGAGCTATGCGTACCAGCAAGTCCATCTGTTTGCAGTCCTTGCCTATGATGATCTTCCACTTGCCAGCTTCCATACCACTTATTATGGTCTCAGCCGCATCACTTGGTAAAGTCAACTTGCCTTTGGCTTTCTTCAAATCCTCGTCTGAATAGTTGGACACACTCTTGGCGTTCTTAACACCTGAGTGAACCTGAATATCAGTAGCTACAGCACCAGGGAATACTTCGCTCACTTCAACATTGGTATCCATCAGCTCTGTCATCAATCCTTCAGTCAAGGCTCTTACTGCTGCTTTCGAAGCGCCATAGAAAGTCTGACCAGGAACTGGGGCGAAGGCTCCCATACTTGAAACATTTACGATGTGTGCCTGCGGACGGGTTAGCAGATGTGGCAAGAATGCTTTCACCATATATAATGTACCATAGAAGTTTATGTTCATCACACGTTCGATAGTACGATATTCCATTTTGCTAACAGGCACAAAGTCTTGTATGATGCCAGCATTGTTGATAATACCATCAACTACACCAAACAGCTTCACAGCTTCTAAAGCAGTTTGTTCGACAGCCTCACGATTGGTGATATCCAACTGTATTAGTTTCATATTCTCACCATTGTTGCCTGCCATTTCTTGTGTTTTCTTCAGACCCTCCATATTAATGTCAAGTCCAATCACTTTAGCTCCTTTACCTAACAAGTTCAGGCTAATTTCTCTTCCCATACCATTACCTGCGCCAGTAACTACAATTACTTTTCCTGCTACTTTCATATTTTTTTATTATTTATGTTATTGATAGTGCAAAGTTAGCAATCACTAAGTCATTTGTAAAGCTCAAAAAGTTACCTGTTTTGTCCTAAAGGGAATTAAGCACCTAATTCTATTTCGTATTCTTCTGCATTCTCTTTTTGTTGTTAAGATTTTTTATATTATCTTCGCAACATACATTCAAATGAATATTTAAGTTCTACAGGAGGAGGGGAATCCCTGATTGATACGATATGGAAAACGGAATGAAACTAACCGAGTTGAAGTTGGACATGATGCCAAGTGGCGACAGGAAACTAATCCTGGAAAATTTCGTGCTTTTAGACGACAACCTTGACTCTACTGAAGACCTTGAGTTAGATGGCCTTGTCCCTGTTCAACCCTACCCCATCAAGCTAACCTTCCCACTTATCTTGATTTGCAACCAAGGTGAGATGGCACTACGCATTAACTTAGAAGAAGTGAATGTGCAGAGTAATGAGATATTTATGATGGTCCCTGGTACTATAGGCGAGCATATCAGCATGTCAAAAGACTGTCGTGTGGCCATCATGGCGATTCCCGAGGATGCCTTTCCACTGCTTATGAAGATGGAAAACTCGCTGAAGTTCCGCGAACACATGAACCGCTCTTTGAAGTTTCACTTCTCTGATACCGAGATGGCGCATATCATTATGTTATACAGATTGATGCGCTCGACCATAAGACTGCAGTTGCCCTATACCAAGGAAATCTTGATGAACTACATGGAGGCCATTTCCTATTTCTGCATCACCAAGTTTGAAACCATCGCGAAAGAAGAGGAAGTCAAGATGAGTCGAGGCGAGATGCTGTTCCATCAGTTCATGGATGAGGTGAGGCGCAACTATACCCAAGAACGCCAACTTGGTTTTTATGCCGACAAGCTTTGCATCACCAGCAAATACCTCTCCAGGATTGTAAAACAATACAGTAACCGTCAGCCCGCCGAATGGATACGTGACTATGTGGTTCTGGAGTCAAAGGCATTGCTGCGTCAGAATGACTTGACTGTTCAGCAAGTCAGTGATCAGCTGAACTTCCCCAACGCCTCCTTCTTTGGCAAGTATTTCAAGGCAGTTGTGGGTTGCTCACCCGGTCAGTATCAGTTGCAGAAAAACGAAGCGACTCAGAACAAGTAACAAGTTGGGTATAGTATGAGCTAAACTTAGAGGTTCTTGGTTTTCACCTCTACCCATTTCTTATCGGTAAAGAGCAACGATTTGGAGCTCTTGAATACTTTAGCAGCTTTCTTGCTGTGCTTGAACTGCCAATTGAGCCAAGCCACACCTACCTGACCAAAAGAGCCCCCGTTTTTCTCCCTGAAAGTGCCTCCGTGGGCATCGCCAGGAATCTCTCTAACAGCTAACACTACGGGCACATTGCTTTTAATGTTGCTATAATCCATAGTTGAGTTAGGACGTGCAGGATCGGTATCACCTACAAAATAGGCTATAGGTATGCGCAGGTTGACGAGCATCTCCTTCAAAGCCGGACTGATGCCCATCAGGCTACTGCGTGCAGGGTCAGCATTGTCTGCCATAGCTCCTAAACCGCTATTCCAGAGGCCTAACAAAGACACACGAGGGTCGCCCGACAACTTCAAAGCCTGTACCCCGCCACATGACTGTCCAAACAAGGCTATATGCTTGGTGTCAACCTTTTGATAATACTTGCTACCTGGTCGCTCGTTCTCGCGAATAATCCAGTCTAAGCCAGCCTTCATGTCTTCCTCAGTAGTGGCACCCATAGCAGCACGAACCCCATCGGGCACTGGCTCACCGGTAGCAATCACCAGATAACCATGCGAAGCAATCTCTGTCCAGAACGGGCGAAATGAATCACCGTCATCATCACATCCGGGACCTGACATCAGCACTACAGGAAGTTTGTCTTTCTTAGGAAAAGCACTCAGGTCAACCGGATGATAAATGGTATGATCCTCCAACGTTGGGTCAACCTCCATCACTACTGGATATTTACCCGTTGGGTCCATCCATTTGTCTGGTTTGGGACGGTTGTTGAAATATTCCTTTAACTGCTCTTCGGTAAATGTCTGTGCAGTTCCCTGAGCCTTTACAGCTTGCGGTAACAGCATCCCTAAAACTGTCAAGCCTACTGCTACTGAGTATGCTTTCATAAAGTGAAGACACATTGTTTTCATAGTCATCAATTTTTATTCTTGTCGCAAAGTTAAGAAAAAGCAATTAATTATTACCTTTGCAAAAGCAAAAAGGATGTACTGAGAATGGATAAACTATGGAACAGCAATTATAAGAAGGTGATGGTGACCAACTTCACCATGTCATTCGCCTTTTATTTGCTCACCCCACTCCTGCCCTTGTACCTGAGCGAGACTTTCGGCTCTACGAAGGACATGATAGGACTGGTGCTGAGTGGCTATACCATTACGGCGTTGTTATTCCGACCTTTTAGCGGCTATATAGTAGATAGCTTTCCAAGGAAGAAGGTGCTGCTGGTGAGCCTTTTCCTGTATTTCATCATCTTTGGTGGCTATTTATTGGCAAGTACCCTTTTGATGTTCGCCATCGTACGCACCCTACACGGAGGACCTTTCGGAGCCTCAACGGTAGCCAACAACACGGTCGCCATTGATGTGGTGGCATCCAGTCGCCGTAATGAAGCCATTGGCTACTATGGCCTGAGCAACAACCTCGCTACTGCCATAGCCCCCACCATTGGTGTATTCCTATATAAATACATACACAATTTCGATGCCTTGTTCTGGTTGGCATTCATCGTTGCAGGCATAGGCTTTGCCGTAGATTACACCTTGAAACTGCCAAAGAAGCAATTACTGAAAGACAAAAAAGCCATTTCACTCGACCGTTTCTTCTTGTTAAAGGGATGGGTGATAGGCCTCAACATCTGCTTTTTTGGTTTCTGCTACGGCATATTGAGCAACTACTTAGCCATCTACGGTAAGGAGGTGATGGGCATTACCAGTGGTACTGGCACCTACTTCATGTTACTGAGCATTGGTCTGATACTCTCACGCTTGCAAGGAGCCAAGTCGCTCAGGGAAGGCAAACTGACCCGCAATGCTGCAGAAGGCATTGTGCTGTCAACCATCGGCTACACATTGTTTATCGCTATGCCCAACATGGTAGGCTATTACGGGTCGGCTATCCTGATTGGTTTAGGCAACGGCCACATGTGGCCAGCCATGCAGAACATGATTATCAACGTGGCACAGAACAACGAACGAGGTACCGCCAACTCCACCCTACTCACTTCGTGGGACTTGGGCGTGGGCATCGGCATCCTCATTGGTGGGTCGGTATCAGAGTATATGGGGTATGCATCGGCTTTCTGGACAATGGCAGTGGTCCACATGGCAGGAATGGCACTGTTTTTCATCCTTACCAAACAATCATTCCTGCGTCGCAAAAGAACAGAATCGTTTACATGAAAAACACATATATTATGAAGAAGATTTTCGTTACTACTGCATTGGCGTTAGTCACTTACGCAACGGCTTGCGCCCAACTTATGAATCAGGCAAAGGACATGAGTCGTGGCTATGTGGATATGACCGCTACTTATTTCTTTGCCGACAAACTGACACAGTTTGACACCACTACTGGTGAGGGCAAGGTGCAATGGGCCCGCTACAGCTTGGAACCCCGACAGGCCTTCAATACCAATACGGTGGTGGCCGACAAGCTGCAGATGAAGGATTTCCCCGATACAGGTTACGAGAATGACCCACAGTTCCGTTTCAAGGTAGATTTCATCTCCGACCGTACCATCAGGGTAAGAATGCTCACCTCGCTGGTAGCCCCTAAGGATGTGGAGGAAATCATGCTGAGTCCGCAATTCATGAAAGATAATCCTCATGCTACCTGGTCTTGCAAGGAAGATGAACAAGAGATAGTATATACCAGCAAGCAAGGTTCACTGACCATCCAGAAACACCCTTGGCGTATAACACTGAAAGATGCCAACGGAAAGGTATTGACACAGACTTGGACCAACGATGACAACTGGGTGAGCCAGGTGAAACTTTTGCCTTTCGGCTTCAAGAAAAGCGGTACCGACAACTCACGTATGCTCAATCCCGTATTCAGCCTCAAGGCAGGCGAACGCATCTATGGCTGTGGCGAATCACCCACAGGCCTCAACAAGGCTGGTCAGAAGGTAAACCTGTTTGTTACCGACCCTCAAGGTCCTGAGACCGATGAGATGTACAAGCCCGTGCCATTCTATTTCTCCAACCGTGGCTACGGCCTGTTCATGCACACCTCGGCACCCGTCACTTGTGATTTTGGTGCTACATACGTTGGAGCCACCAAACTGTTTATGGCCGACGAAGCTGTCGATTTCTTCTTCTTTATCGGCAACCCCGCCGAGATTCTGAACGAATACACCAACCTGGTGGGCAAGACCCCCATGCCTCCCCTCTGGAGCTTTGGCACCTGGATGAGCCGCATCACCTACCTGAGCGACAAGGATGCCTATGGTATAGCCAAGAACCTGCGTGACAACCGCATTCCTGCTGACGTGATACACCTTGATACAGGTTGGTTCGGCGTAGATTGGCAATGCGACTACAAGTTTGCAGAAGACCGCTTCGACAATCCGCAGCAAATGGTGAAAGACCTGCTGGACGACGGCTTCCACATCAGTCTGTGGCAGCTGCCTTACTTCACCCAGCACAATGTGTTCTACAACGAGCTGATTGAGAAGAACCTGGTGGTGCGCAATGCCGACGGCTCGTTGCCCTATGAGGACGCTTGCCTTGACTTCACCAACCCCGAAGCCGTGAAATGGTATCAAGACCACTTGCGCAACCTGCTCGACATGGGTGTGGGAGCCATCAAGGTAGATTTTGGCGAGGGAGCACCCTACGACGGTTTCTACCACAACGGCAGAGGAGGCTTATACGAGCACAACCTCTACCCCGTGCGCTACAACAAGGCCGTGTGGGATGTAACCAAAGATGTGCAAAAGAACGAAGCCATCATCTGGGCCCGTTCGGCTTGGGCTGGCTCTCAACGCTATCCATTACATTGGGGTGGCGATGCAGCCAACACCAACGAGGCGATGCTCTCTACCCTGCATGCCGGCATGAGTTTCGGACTTTCGGGTTTCCCTTTCTGGAGCCACGACATAGGTGGTTTTGTGCAGTCAACCCCTGAAGACCTCTACCGCCGCTGGCTGCCATTTGGCTTCCTCACCTCACACACCCGCAGTCATGGGGCACCTCCTACCGAGCCTTGGCTGTATAACCAGGAGTTTACCGACTACTACCGTGCCAATGCCGAGATGAAGTATGCCCTGATGCCCTATATCGTCGAGCAGGCAAAGGTGTGCACCGAGACAGGCTTGCCTATGGTAAGGGCCATGTTCATTGAATATCCCGACGACCCTGTGGCTTGGATGGTGGAAGACCAATACCTGTTTGGCAAAGACATCCTGGTGGCACCCATCTTCGATGCCCCACAAGCATTTGTTGACCCAAACAACAATTATAACAACACCGACCATCGCCCCACCACTGGTTTGCGTCACTGGACACGCAAGGTATATCTGCCTGGAGGCGCTTGGGTAGATTACCAGACGGGCAAGACCTATCAGGCTGGGTGGAACGACATCACCACCGACAAGCTGGAGGCTGTGATATTAGTGCGCAAGGGTGCCGTTATCCCCACCGCCAAGGTGGCTCAGAGCACCAAAGACATCGACTGGAAGAGCGTTAAGAACGTGAAATATTAAGCATCTATGGGAGCATGGTTTAACAAGATAGTTGAGCATATCGACAAGGTGTGGGAATGGCTTATCAAGTTCATCACCTTCGGCATCTGGCAAGACAGTGTCTATCAACAATTGTCGTTGAAGAACGCCTTGGCCTATGTCACAAGAGTGGTTTACATCCTGGTGAACCGCTACACCACCGACAAGATCAGCAACAAGGCAGCAGCCCTGACCTACAGCACCTTGCTGTCCATCGTTCCCATACTTGCCATCTTGTTTGGCATAGCCCGTGGTTTTGGCTTCGACAACCTCCTGCGGCAACAGATTGAGCAAGGCTTGTTGGGTAACAACGAAACTACCAAACAAATCTTCCAGTTTGTTGACTCCTATCTCTCACAAACAACAGGAGGCGTATTCTTGGGAGTAGGTCTCATTGCTTTGCTATGGACCTTTATCAGTTTGGTGAACAACATGGAGAGCATCTTCAACGACATCTGGTATGTGAAGAAAAGCCGCACGGCCTATCGCAAGGTCACCGACTATTTCTCGATGTTGATTTTGATGCCCATCCTTATCATTGTCAGTGGAGGTCTAAGCATTTTCATGTCCACACTGGTCAGCGAGATTGAGGGCTATGCCCTGATAGCTCCCATGATGAAGTTCCTCATCCAGCTGGTCCCCTATCTGCTGAGCTGGCTCATGTTTACGGCTCTCTATGTCTTTATGCCCAATACCAGTGTAAAGATACTCTATGCCCTGATAGCCGGCCTCATTGCAGGTTCCTTGTTCCAGGCCTTCCAGTACCTGTATATCAGCGGTCAGGTATGGGTGTCAAAATACAATGCCATCTATGGTAGCTTTGCCGCTTTGCCATTGTTCCTGTTGTGGCTGCAAGTGTCATGGACCATCTGTATCCTGGGTGCTCAATTGACACATATCATGCAGAATTTCAAGCGCTACGACAATTATAAAGAGGTGAACAACGCCTCATACGAGTATCGTAATTATCTGGCGGTTGTACTGATGTCGGTAATCTGCAAGCAATATGACCAAGGAGCAGAGAAGCCCTATTCGGCTCGTCAGCTCTCTAACAAATGCCACATCCCCATCCAACTGACGCAAATGGTACTGAATGAGTTGACTGAGGCAGAGCTGTTGATCATGAATGCCACCGACAAGAGTCAGGAAGAGGTGTATATGCCGGCATCGGGTTGTGTTGACATCACTTTAGCAGAGACCATCGACCGCCTCAGTACCAAGGGCTTTGGATTTAAGGACTTCATGGTAGATTGGCAAGAGCAGTTCCATCAGCACTACGAGCAGCTGGAGCAGGCCCGGTTGGCGTTCCGTCAAACAGGCAATGCTAAAGTAAAAGACCTTTAGCACTTGGTTATTTATAAATAAAGCACTAATTTTGCCACCGATATACCTAATTCCCCTTGCTATGGGGAAGAGAAAAAAACAGTTGGTCGGCCTGTCGCGTGCATCTTCGGGATGCAGGAGGAAAGTCCGGGCAACACAGAGCATTCCACTTCTTAACGGGAAGCAGTCCGCGAGGGTTGAGTAAAGCAGAAGAGAACAACCGCCTTCCCCAAGGGGGAGGTAAGGGTGAGAAGGTGGGGTAAGAGCCTACCAGTCTTGTGGTGACACAAGGGCTGTGCTTCTTGGAAGTTGAAAGGTCATGTAAACTGGCGCTATAAGGGCTGCTCGTCCAATGCCAGAGGGTGGACCGATAAAGCCTGTTGGTGACAGCAGGCTCAGATAAATGACAGGCACCCCACTTTAGGGTGGGGTACAGAACCCGGCTTACAGACCAACTGTTTTTTTACATTATTGCTTGCTTATCTCATCAAAACTTCATACTTTTATACCTCAAACTTCATATTGGAGCAACCAGGGTCAGCCCTTAACGTGTGAAAGACAGCAAGTAGTCAACAGAAATCGTTAAACCACATTCCTTCGGGTCACCCGGACGTTCTCCGTCAACTGTTCCCCTGAAGGGAACTGCCTGTTCCTCCGAAGGGAACTGACAGTTCCCTTCAGGGGAACAGTGAATAAAGAATAAGGCTTTACTAACGTTCCACCCTTTACGATACTAAAGTCAATGCCTACACATTACTAATGTCTCACCTTGCACGATAGTAATGCATCGCCCTTCATGATAGTAATGTCTCACCTTTCATGATGGTAATGTCTCCTTTGCTTTGTTCTAATAATCGCTATGTGGGGCACTCCTGTGCCTACTATGGGTCGTTACTTTCGTGGAGTTCGGGGATTAGGCATTCCCGTCATTGGCACCATCACCGCCAATGGCGACTGACTGACAGACCATCAACGCAACGGACTGCTAAGGAGAAATATCTCACAAGGAATTAATAAAATAATGAGCCTCAGCAATAAGGCTCATTATTTTATCGTTTAATCTGTTTTACAGGGAATGTAAAGTAAGTATCTTTGAAAGGTTCATCATCCAAGGTAAAGTGCCACCACTCAGATTCCAATGGCTTGAACCCATGACGCAACATCACTTGGCGTAAAATCATACGGTTCTTGAACTGCTCCTCAGTGATGGTCCTACCCACAGGACTACGATCATCATCTGGATTATATTCTCCTGTCTCAGGGTTGCCACAGAAATCGGGATGACTCTCCACACCAAACCAGTCGAACGTGCCACCCATATCCACTTCCTTCTCGGTAGCCATATCAAACAAGGTAAGGTCCACCGTCGAGCCACGCGTATGCCCACTCTTCTCCATGATATACAATTGCTCGAACAGTACACTCTTGTCCAAGTCTGAATAGAAATAGGTTCTCATTAATGTATCTGGTACATCCAATGACCAGCGCACAAAATGATCCACTCCCATCTGTGGGCGATATGCATCATATATCTTCAGTCGGTAACCTTGCGCCATCACATCGTCACTTACGGCCTTCAAACGCTCGGCAGCCTTGCGAGTGAGCAGTGCCGTAGGCTCCATGTAGCCATCAATTCGCGTTCCTACAAAGTTATAGGTACCATAATAGCGAATCTCCAGTATAACATCAGGCACCACATCCGTCAAGGTAACAAACTCGCTATTGTCTTCTGTGGGCTCCACCCTGTCAGAAAACGCCATCCTCGCGCAGGTTACTATACCACAGCACAATATCAGAATCAGTACAGCTA
>JAGCCV010000094.1 GCA_017651505.1 Bacteroidaceae bacterium
GAGAGGACGGGTCGCTTACTTCGGGAGGATGAAAATCGGAGTTTTTGGCAAAAAAAGGTCGTGTCTGTTACTCTTGACACGACCTTATGCTTCTTTAAGAAAATCTTTTATTTGACTGTCGTTTGATTAAGATGCTAAAGGTAATAACCTCGATAAACAACAATCCCGCAGGAATAAGTACCCACACTGGGGTCTCATAAACCATGGAAAGCAACAGACAGATGCCCATAATGCCTAAGATGATGTTCATCCCCCTCATCTGGGTGACAGCCAGTTTTAGCTGCTTCACAGTAGTGATGCGTACCGATGGGTTCATCAATCTGGGACGATAGGCCGATAGCCCCACCATCAGCATCACAAACGTCCAGCATAACGTTGTAACAAGTATTGATACAGGGTCGGACACCTGATCTATCTCACCAGCGAAGTTAAAATGTGTTGCCACATCTGCTCCCTCAGCCTGACGGTAAAACACGGCTGCCACCACCCACATGGCTATCAGTAAAAGCAAGGCTATAAACTCCAGGATGCGGTCGGTCCACGTCACTGGCAGCCGGACATTATATATCTCCGATGGCCTTTGCTCGTTAAACAGTCTCTTCCAGTTCATTGTTCTTTTGTTTTTTCAGCCTTCCGCTTTTGCGCAACGCCTCGTTGATAATCCATTGCAGCTGCCCATTGGTGGAACGGAACTCATCGGCCGCCCACGCCTCGATGGCATTCATAGTGGCAGCATCGACACGCAGCACAAAGCTTTTGGTGGTATTATCCTTCTTTGACATGCTAAGAGTCGATTATATTATTAATGATTCAATGTACCTGCATTGACAACTGGCTGTGCAGCATCATCACCGCAGAGTACTACCATGAGGTTGCTCACCATAGCTGCCTTTTTCTCGTCATCCAACTCAACAACCTCCTCAGCAGAAAGTTTGTCAAGCGCCATCTTTACCATTGAAACGGCACCTTCTACTATCTTCTCACGAGCAGTGATAATGGCTGCTGCCTGCTGGCGACGCAGCATTACGGCTGCAATCTCAGGTGCATAGGCCAAGTAATTGATACGTGCCTCTACCACCTCAATGCCTGCCAGTGCCAAGCGCTCGTTTAGTTTGTTCTCCAACTGCTGGTTGATTTCCTCGCCACCACCACGCAATGTAAGTTCGTTGTTCCTGTCATCGGTATCGTCGTAAGCATACTGACCAGCCACCTGACGCAAAGCTGCATCGCTCTGCACCTGCACGAACTGCTCAAGCGCCTTCATGATGCCTGATACGCCAGCAGAAATCTGGTCAGGCTTCACGTTGCTCTGCGCCATCGTCTGTGCGTCAATCTCAAACATCGCCTTGTAGGTGTCTTTCAGTTTCCACACCAATACCAAACCAATCATGATAGGATTACCAATCTTGTCGTTCACCTTGATGGGCTGAGCATCCAGGTTTCTGGCACGAAGAGAGAGCTTCTTTGTACTCATGAAAGGATTGATCCAGTAATAGCCCGTCTTTGTAAAGGTGCCACGATATTTGCCAAAGAAGGTCAGTACGCGTGCCTCGTTGGGCTCGAGCATGATGAAACCAGGCCAGATAAAGAAAGAAAGAATCAGCATCAGCGGACCAGCTACTATAAGACGCCAGTCACCATAACCTATAAACATTACGATAGCGGTAATGCCGGCAATCGTCAGCAACAAATTAAAGAACAGCATGACAAAGCCATTGAGAGTCACACCACGAAAAGAAAATTCCTTTGTCTCCATAGTCGTATAGTTTTAGTTTTACAAATAATATCATTTTGATATCACAAAGATAACATAAAAGTTTTCATACTTCCAAATGTTTTGCCAAAAAAATAAAAAAAAAATGCTGGCGGCAATAAATTGTCGCCAGCACCTTATATATAATAAAGGCCCCCATCATTACCCCTTTCCTACTTGTGAGGCTTTTGGGAGCAACATTATCTTACTCGATAATGCGTCCCTTGCTCTGGTCGCGATCTTTCACTGCTGGATTCTCTGCTGGATGACCGATGATAATGATGTTAATCAGCTCGGCATTCTCAGGGAAACCAAAAGCGGTTTTCAGGAAATCCTTAGCCTCTTTGCTGTCGTTAATCATGCGTGCAGGAGCAGCCTGATAGGTAGCACCCAAGCCCAATGCATGAGCAGCCAACAGAATGTTCTCACTCATCAACGCTGTATCTTCACGATTATAGGCAGTAGCCTTCTCGCCTGTCTCAGCTGCCACAAAAGCTACAGCTGGAGCATTGGCAAAAGCATTCTTGCCATTCAGACGCTCTGCCATACCTTTACCCATCTCTGTACTGAGCATAAAGCCAGACAGGGTGTTCAGCATCTCCTGGTTAGTAACGATGCGCAACTGCCAATCCTGTGCATTGACAGCACTTGGTGCCTGAAGTCCGGCCTTGAGGATGGTTTCCAAGTCAGCCTTAGCCACTGGCTCATTTGTAAACTGACGTACGCTGACGCGAGTCATGATGTTCTCAATTACTACAGCAGCTTTGTCCACTTCTACAGCCTCTTGTACTGTTGCAGGCTGCTGTCCACAGCTTACCAGTGCCATTACACCGGCAGCGATTGCTAAAAACTTTAGTTGTTTCATTTGCTTTATTATTAAAAGTTAAACATAACATTCAGGCAGCAAAGGTAGTAATTATATTTATATATTTGCACATTAAACATAAAAAGATATGAAAAGAGCTATTATCATAGGAGCCTCATCGGGCATGGGAAAGGAAGTGAGCAAGCTGTTGTTGGCAGACGGCTGGCAGATTGGCATTGCCGCCCGCAGGACGGAAGCACTGGAAGAACTACTGAAAACGAAGCCTGAAGCTGTGGTAACGGCCTCTATTGATGTGATGCAGGAAGATGCGCCACAAAGCCTTGAGCAGTTGATAACAGACAATGGCGGTATGGACCTGTTCTTCTTAGCATCAGGCATTGGCAAGCAGAATCCTAACCTTGACAGTGAGATAGAGTTGCGTACGGTGGCTACCAATGGCATGGGCTTTACCCGCATGGTGGATACGGCCTTCAACTGGTTTGCCTCGCATGGAGGTAAAGGACATATTGCGATTATCAGTAGCATTGCTGGCGTGAAGGGATTGGGCATGGCTCCCTCCTACTCAGCCACCAAGGCTTTTCAAAACACCTATATCGAAGCTTTGCAGCAATTGGCACACATGCGTCATCTCGACATCACCTTTACCGATATCCGCCCTGGCTTTGTCAAGACCGATTTGCTGAACGATGGCAAGAACTACCCGCTTTTGATGAATAAGGAGAAAGTTTCTCGTCAGATATTCAATGCCATCAAACAGCAACGGAATGTAAAGATTATCGACTGGCGATATGGCATCCTGGTCTTCTTCTGGCGGCTTATCCCAAGATGGCTGTGGGTAAGGTTACCTATCAAGAATTGATAATTGAGAGGTATCGGAGCAACGAGGGAAGGTTTTCGCTGAATAAATTGGGGCATTCGCTGAATTTATTTTATATAATGGGCTATACGTCATACCTTTGCAGCAGTGTTTTTAAAAGGTTAAGACGTTATGAGAAACAGATGTATTTATTTAGCAATGATGGCAGTGGTAGCCATAGTGGCCACCTGCTGCTCAGTAGAAGACGACAACAGTGGATACCCATCTATGCCAGAGATGACAGGTCCTAACGGACAGATGCCGGGTGGTATGGGTCCTGGCGGCATGGGACAAAGCGACACAAATGGCAATGACCTGCAGGACTTCGACATTAATTTGAACAGTACACCTTTGTCAAACGAGACAGAGACCATTCCAACAGATGAGAACGACGAAAGCTACGAGGACTATGTAGAGCATTCATCATTTTCTGAGACAGTAAGCATTGTATATGCTGACGACAAAGCTACGCTGAGCACACTTCCCGATGGCGTGGAGGCAACGGTTGACGGTGCGGGCGTTATCATCAACTCTACCACCAAGGGGGTGGCCTACGAGTTGAAGGGCAGTAGTTCCAATGGGTATTTCAAGATATATAGCGAGAAAAAGTTCCAACTTACTTTGAATGGAGTGTCACTGACCAATCCTACTGGTGCCCCCATCAACATCCAGAGTGGCAAACGCGCGTTTGTCACCATAGCTGATGGCACCAGTAACACTCTGACTGACGGTAGCAGCTACAACACACCAGATGGTGAGGACGAGAAGGGCACATTGTTTAGCGAAGGTCAACTGATATTCAACGGCAAGGGTTCGTTGGAAGTTACTGGTAACAAAAAACACGGCATTGTCAGCGATGACTATATCCGCTTCCGTGCTGGCACCAATATCTATGTAACGGCCTCTAATGGTCACGGTGTAAAATCCAACGACTATGTAGTAATTGGTGGTGGTGTACTGAACATTGAGGTAAGTGGTACGGCAAAAAAGGGTATCAGTACCGATGGCTATGTCTTGGTTTCAGGTGGTCGCACCACCATCCTCACCTCGGGCGATGGCGAATATGACGAAGACGAGAACGATGTGTCGGGTGCAGCTGGTGTTAAGGCTGACGGTTATTTCCAAATGGATGGCGGTCAGTTGAACATCAAGAGTACAGGCGCTGGTGGCAAGGGCATCAATACCGATGGGGAAATCATCATCAACGATGGCGACATCCAGGTTGTTACTACTGGTAAGACCTACACCTACAGCAGTGACCTCGATTCAAAGGCTAAAGGCATCAAGAGCGATACCGATGTGACGATCAATGGTGGCAGCATCAAGATCAAGACAATGGGAGGCGAAGGCAGCGAAGGTCTGGAAGCCAAGGGCGTAATGAACATCAATGGAGGCGAGATAGAAATTGCCAGCTACGTTGACTGCATCAACACAGCAGGTGACATGACCATCAGCGGTGGCTATATCTACGCTTTTGCTACTAACAACGATGCCATCGACAGCAACGGCGACCTTTATATTAAAGGTGGTGTAATAGTGGCACTGGGCAGCAGTGGTGCTGAATGTGCCATCGATGCAGCTGAAGGCAAGAACCTTTATATCAGTGGTGGTACCGTTATTGGTATTGGTGGCAGCAATGCCTCCTACCCTGCATCCAGCAGCAGTCAGATGTCGGTAGCATTCCAAGCGTCTGTCTCATCAGGCAACACCCTTACAATAAGCGACGGAAGTAACGCTATAATGAGCTTTGCCATGAAGCGCAGCTACCAAAATGGGTTGTACCTGATTTCATCTCCCGACTTTAAGAACGGCACCAGCTATACAGTGTATTCAGGGTCAACGGTGAGTGGAGATGATTGGCACGGCCTCTACACCAATCCTACCGTAAGTGGCTTAGGGTCAGAGTTAGGCAGCGTGACGGCACAAGCTACTGCTGGGGGTAACACCATGGGTGGCATGCAAGGAGGAAGACCTTAATAGCACTTTCTACATAACATGAATAATACATTAACAAGGGGGTTCGCCCCCTTGTTTTTTTGCATTGTTGTCAAAAAAATTCTATCTTTGCGCCGTAATAAAGGCAAAGATGAGGAATTGGATTCAAAGATTTGACAAGCTTCAGATACATGAGAAGTTACTCTACGTCGGCCTGTGGCTGCTGGTATTCATTGTACCTGTCATAGGCACCTACTACCGTAGTACGACTCCCGATGCCTCTTTCGACTGGTCATTGGTGTTCAGGACTTGGAAAGACTATGTGCCCTTCCTGTTTTTGTTTATTGCCCACGACTGGCTGATTGCTCCTTTCTTGGTGATTGATGAGAAGAAAGCCGCTTATTTCGGCATTGCAGGTTGCGCCTTGTTGCTTTTTGCCTTCTATACTTGGAACCAGCGACCTGCTTTCGACGGGCCACCTCCACAGCAGATGGAAATGCGTCCGCCAAGACCACCTTTTCAGCAAGAAGGGGTGCCCAACTTCGACAGTGTTCCACCTCCCCCAGGAGGTGAGTTGCAAAACGGTAACCGTCCTCCCGTTAGACCTGAGGAAATGGCAGAACCAGGTAACCGTCCGCCATTCAGACCTGACGGCAACATGGACAATCCTCCACAGATGCGTGAGGACATGCCGCCCATGAGGGAGAAATATACAAAATTATTAATTGCCGCACTGATGATGGGCGTGAACATGGGAATAAAGCTCTATTTCAGGCAACGACGAGACGCCAACAACCTGCTGGAGATAGCACCAACACCTACCGAGGCACCACAACCCACGCCTTCAGAAGTATCACAAGCCATATCGGCTGATGTGCTGCAACCCGCTCAACCCTCTGCTCCTGCTGCAGATGAAGACAGTCATATCATCTTTGTCAAGTCGGAATACCGCATGGTGCGCATCGACATCCGTCAGATACGCTATGTGGAAGCGATGAGTGAATACTTGCGCCTTTATCTTGAGGGTGATGCCAAGCCTGTTATTGCCCTGCTCAGCATGAAAAAACTTGAAGAGCGATTGCCACAGAGCTTTATGAGAGTGCACCGTTCCTATATCGTCAACCTGCAGAAGATACAACAGGTAGAGCGAGGGCGCATTGTGATGGACAAAGACACCTACATCCCGATAAGCGAAGGATACAAAGAGACCTTTAACCGTTTCCTTAGCGAGAAATCGCTTGAAAAATAATTTTATTATTCATCAACAGCGCATTATTTAAACAATTATGCGTAATTTTGCAGACAAACAACTAACTTATTATTAATAAAAAAATGAAAAAACTGAATGCAATGCTGTTTGCTGTCGCTTTGGGTTCATGCATGATTGCCATGAGCAGCTGCGACGGTAAGAAGTGGACTGAAGAGCAGAAAGGCTCTTACAATCTGGTTATTCAACAGGGTGGACAAACCCTTGGTTACTCACCTACATCTGGTGTACAACTCATCACAGACAAAGGTTATGCTTTCAAGGATCTGAACCGTAATGGTGCACTTGATCCTTATGAAGACTGGCGCCTCGATCCTAAGACTCGTGCCATAAACCTGGCAGAGCAACTGTCTATCGAAGAGATTGCCGGTTTGATGCTCTACAGTGCTCACCAGTCAATCCCAGCTGCTTCCATGGGTGGCCGTGGCGGTGGTGTCACCTATAACGGAAAGCCTTACGCTGAGAGTGGTGCCAAGGCATCAGACCTCTCTGACGCCCAGAAGAAGTTCCTGCAGGAAGACAACTTGCGTGCTGTGCTCGTAACCCGAGTAGAAAGCCCAGCCATAGCTGCTGAATGGAACAACAACGTGCAGGCCTTCGTAGAAGGTTTGAACCACGGTATCCCAGCCAACAACAGTTCTGACCCTCGTCATGAGACCTCTTCTGATGCTGAGTACAACTATGGTGCAGGTGGTCAGATTTCTTTGTGGCCATCATCACTGGGTATGGCTGCTACTTTCGACCCTGCTTTGATGAAGAAGTTTGGCTACATCGCGGCAGAGGAATACCGTGCTTTGGGTATTGCTACCGCCCTGTCTCCACAGGTTGACCTTGCTACCGACCCACGTTGGAGCCGTTTCAGCGGCACCTTTGGTGAGGGCACCAAACTGGCTACCGACTTGGCTCGCGCATATTGCGATGGTTTCCAGACCTCACCCGAAGGCTATCGCATTGATGGCGCTTGGGGCTATCAGAGCGTGAATGCAATGGTGAAGCACTGGTATGGCTATGGTGCTCAGGAAGGTGGTCGCGACTCTCACTATAATTATGGTAAGTTTGCCGTTTATCCTGGCAACAACCTTGAGGAGCACGCCAAGTCATTTACCGAAGGCGCTTTCAAGCTGGAAGATGGTACTGGCATGGCTTCTGCCGTGATGCCTATCTACAGTATCTTGTTCAACCAAGATCCTTCTGGCGAGAACGTAGGTGGCAGCTTCAGCAAGTGGATGATTCAGGATCAGCTGCGCGACAAGTATAAGTTTGAGGGTGTGGCTTGCACCGACTGGGGCATCACTGGCGACAACAGGTCTGTTGAGGCATTCGACGGCAAGCCTTGGGGTGTTGAGAACTTGACCATTGCCGAGCGTCACTATAAGATTCTGCAGTCTGGCGTTGACCAGTTTGGTGGTAACAACGACAAGGGTCCTGTTCTGGAGGCTTATCAGATGTGGGTAAACGACTTTGGTAAAGAGAGTGCTGACGCACGTTTCCAGCAGAGTGCATACCGTCTGTTGCTGAATGTATTCCGCACCGGTTTGTTCGAGAATCCTTACCTCGACCCAGAAGCAACTACTGCTACTGTTGGTAAGAGTGAGTTCATGGAGGCTGGCTATGACGCACAGCTGAAGTCTGTGGTGATGATCAAGAACCACGACAACACACTGCCTATTAAGGATAAGAAGAAGGTGTATATTCCTAAGCGCCATCAGACACAGAGCCGTGGATTCTTCGGTATGAGCGGTGAGGACAAATGGGTAGATCCAGTGAACCTCGACCTCGTAAAGAAGTATTTCGACGTGGTTGACAGTCCTGCTCAGGCTGATTTCGCCATCGCCTTCATCCAGGCTCCTAACAGTGGCGTGGGTTATGACGCCGACGACGCTAAGCGTGGTGGCAATGGCTATCTGCCTATCAGCTTGCAGTACAATGACTACACTGCTACCTATGCTCGCGCAACCTCTATCGCAGGTGGTGACCCTCTGGAGAAGTTCACTAACCGTACTTACAAGGGCAAGAGCGTAAAGACCAGCAACAAGGACGACCTGAAGATTATCCTCGACACCAAGGCAGCTATGGGTAACAAGCCTGTTATCGTAGTGCTGAATACCGGCAAGCCTGTGGTTCCTGCTGAGTTTGAGGGCAAGGCTGACGCTATCCTGATTTCTTTCGGTGTGCAGAACCAGGCTATCTTCGACATCATCAGTGGCAAGAACGAGCCTTCTGGCCTGTTGCCTATGCAGATGCCTGCCAACATGATGACCGTTGAGCAGCAGAACGAGGACGTTCCTCGCGACATGGTTTGCTACAAGGATGCTGATGGCAATACCTATGACTTCGCTTTCGGTCTGAACTGGAGCGGTGTTATCAACGACGCTCGTGTAGCAGCTTACAAATAATCCCGATATCATTACAAAAAAGGCTGTACCTTACTGGTGCAGCCTTTTTTACTATAAGCGAGAAAGTAGCCGCTATTTGTTAATCCCTATTACAAGATAAGCCCAATCTTTCGTCTATTTTCCTTTGGCCTTGCGGCATTGACAGCTATCAGCACTACCTCGTGATGGGACAAGGTCCTATCTATATGTAAAGTAAAGCCCGGTAAGGTAATCTTATCGGGCTTCATATTGGTGACATTTCAAGGTTCTGCAGCTACCTGAGACGTTGGTTCATATGGTTCGTAAGGTTCAATAGTTGTACTAATGTCGTAAAGATATTCAGGGGCGAAATCTGCTCCATTATCCCATTCTATAGTATTAAACTTGATAGAGAAACTCTTGATATAGTCAACATCTTTCAATGGCATAAAAACACTGCCATTCAAGGATCCGCTTAAATCAGCTATCCTTGTTTCACCTGTATTGAACAGCAACTTCACCCTGTAACCGTCCAAATATTCAGCTTTAACTACTTCTAAAAACATAAAAAACTTACTTAAGAGGTTCTATCTTATCAAGAGGCTCTCCACGTTGAGCTTTCTCCCAATTATTCATCAGTTCAGTGCGGTGTTCTTCAAGCCATTCAAGAACCATACGCAAAGCCCTACCTGGCATCTCTCCCTTTACAATTCCATCTTTGATGTTAACTATAATTTTGTAGTCACCATACCACGCATGAAAATGCGGTGGCTGATAATCAGCAAAGTTCATTAAAATATAAATTCCATAAAACAGGCTAATTTGAGGCATAATTATTTATGATTAATTGTTAGTACTGGCAGCAAAGATACTATAAAATTCACAACTACCAAACATTAGCATGTATTTTGTGTTGCATGGGACATGGATGGGGATTGTCTGTTGATGGGTGCACAGCTACCAATCAAATGTCAATTGCTGTTCTCTTTGGACACTGTCGCGCAAGTCGGTCAACAAATTGTTTTCTTGGTCACTCCAGTAGCTTGTAAACTCAAAAGTATTGCCATCTGTCTTGTTCTTGCGCTGACCGCCAGCACCTTCCTGCTCCTTGGCGTAGCGGGTAGTGTTGCTATAATATTTTGTTTCCGTTCCGTTACTGATGACAAACACCTGCACATAGTCGAACATAGCTTTGCCAGCCCAGAAACTATCACGCAGATAGCGGTCTATTTGGTTAAAAGCTTCCTTGATAGGCACACCCCTGCGTTTCAACTCTATATGTACCAAAGGCAGACCATTGACTAATATCGTCACATCATAGCGATTACTATGAGCACCATCAGGCACCTCATACTGGTTGATGACTTGCAGGCGATTGTTGTAGATATTCTGTTTATCTATCAGCTTGATGTTCTTTGTCTGACCATTGTCCATTTTCAGTGCAATGATATAACCCTTGCCCTGAATCATCTCCGTCTTGTCCTGTATGGTCATCTGCTCGTTACTGATGTGAGGCAACAGACGCTTCCACTCAGCATCGCTCAATTTACATCATTCAGCTTTTCCAGTTGCAGACGCAGGTTGTTCAGCAAGCCTTCCTCATTTTTCACTTTCACATAATCATAGCCCTGCCCTATCAGCTGGTTGATCAATGCTGCTTCCAACTTAGCCTCACTCTGGTAACCTTCTGCGGGCTTGGCCTGCACCTCGAAGTGAGCCATCATCGTCTGGTGCTCCTGCTCTACTATGATTTTATAGTCGTCCATAAGTCATAGAATAAAATAGTTATTCGGCCTGTTCATAATAATATGAGTAGTCAATGCCTTTCATGAATATCTCACGATCGTCAATGCGGTCGGTCATAGCACCTTTAAGTAAATTCTTGATGATGGAAGAATCGGTTACACTTAGGCGCATAGCTTCCAGATAGTCTTTCTTGTCTATCTTGCTCCAATCCACACATAACTTCAGGCGTTTCTTAAATATCAGGTCAAGCCAGATACGAGTACTACGCCCATTGCCCTCCATAAAAGGATGCGCCACATTCATCTCCACATATTTGTTTATTATCTCATCGAAGGTAGTCTCTGGCATATCCTCAATAAGACTCAGATTATACTTCAGATATTCTGCCCGGCAAAACATGGTGCCATCCTTCCAGATAGTTTTCGTTCGTATCTGACCAGCAAAGTCATAAAGTCCGCCAAAGAGATAGGCATGAATCTGCTGCAAGCACTTCACCGTTCCGGGTTCCATCGTGTCAAGCAATCCGCTCTCAATAAGGGTATAAGCCTTTTTCTTACTTTGTCCGTCTATGCTATTATCGCTATAGGTAAACCAATTGAGGAAAGCGTTCGCACGATTGTTAGGATAGTTTTGAGCCAAAGTCTGCACACTATCCGCATCGAGCGCATCAGCAAATCTTTGCTTTCCATCAGGAGCTTCGAATTTGAAGTGGTTAGTGACACTAACCAGTTGAACTCCTTCTTTGGCCATCTTTCCTTTTAGATACTTCCAATAGTTACGGCATTTCTTATAGTCTTCCTCATTATTGATAGCACGCACAATATCTGTGGCAGAGAACCACCATTTATTGTGATCCTCGTCCCACACGGCTCGCACTTCACAATCGTTGAAAAACCTTATCGACTTCTTGCTCATAACTACCTTACTTTTTAGTTTACTTTTATCTCTCTCGACATCAGCTTTGGCTATGTATATTAACCTACAAATATAATGCAAGTCAAAGACAATAACAAATATAATTTGAGAATTGTGATATTAGAATGTTAGTTTGTTAGTCGGGCAAAGTGACATTCACTCCGAAGTGATTATTCTGGATGCCGACAAGAGAGGCATCTGCTTATGCGAATCATAATCCACGCCGTCAGTAACGATGGCAGATGGCAGTTTCTTAGGGAGCAGGTATGTGGTTAGAACGCTCGCCTACTATAATCTGGATGCAATCATATCAATAGGTTTTAGGGTCAACACAGCAAAAGGTATTGAATTCAGACAATGGGCAAATAGTGTACTTAGAAATTATTTGTTAAGGGGATATGCAATTAA
>JAGCCV010000095.1 GCA_017651505.1 Bacteroidaceae bacterium
CAACCTTTATTCTGTGGGTAGCGACCTATTCCCTCATCGCGCCATTGCCACAATTACAAGTCTGAACAGTGCTGCCGGTGGATTGAGTTCGTTCCTCATCAACTATGGTTCTGGTAAGTTGTTCGACTATACTGAAACCACGCAGATGGTGTTCATGGGGTTCCAAGGAAAGCCTGCGGGATACTTCATCATCTTCTGCTATTGTTCGGTTGCCTACCTAATAGGTTGGATTTGCATGAAGCTGTTGGTTCCTACATACAAGCCAGTTAGCTGATAATAAAAGGTTGCAGAAATGCAGCCTTTTTTCATAATGGCGGCAATTATAAAAAAACTATTGCTATTATTGAAGATAAGGCGCTAAATTGCGTCAATGCTTAGAATGGGTAGCCAACTGCGAAGTGGAAGGCGAAGTCACGACTGAAGCGTGGGTGGATAATAGGATAACGCTCTCGCCCACTCTCGTAAGCAGGATTGATGGCCTTCATACCACCATCGAAGCGGAGGATAAAGAAACCTAAGTCGATGCGGAAACCTATGCCATAGGCAACAGCAATTTGCTTGTAGAACTTGTTGAAGCGGAATTGACCACCTGGCTGACTCTCGTAATCACGGAGTGTCCATACATTTCCCGCATCGATAAAGATGGCGCCTGCCAACTTCCAGAACAGGTTGGAACGATACTCAATGCTGCCCTCCATCTTCAAGTCGCCCGTTTGATTCATAAAGTTACCATCACCAGGGAATGAGCCAGGTCCGAGGCTACGCACTGACCAACCTCTCACACTGTTGGCACCACCAGCAAAATAGCGTTTCTCGAACGGAATCATCTTGGCATTGCCATAAGGAAAGGCGATGCCGAACGCCAAATGATAGGCGATGGAGTTGCGGTTATCGATAGCGATATTCTTTGCAAAGTCGAAATCGGCCTTGATGTACTGGGCAAAGGGGATGTTCATGATAGCATATTCGCCATCTTTATTCTTACGCATGTTAGTGATTTTTGCCAAAGCGTAAAGCCAGTTGCCCGCCGCCTCAATATTGGCACGCAACGTGTAAGAAGTGCCATTGAAAACATTGGACGACATGCTTGCCCCACGACTATTATAGATGAAGGTATAGCCCGAGCGCACAATCAGACGGTCTTCATAGTTGTAGCGCACAATATAGTTTTGCTGGTCATCGAGGTATTTCTTCTTAAAATCAGGATGAATCCAAGGCATATACAGATAATTGACATCCACCATGTCGATGCGATGACGGATGCGTTGTTGGTTGAAACTCCACTGATAGCTCCAGCCGGTAGAAGCGATGATGCGGGTAAACTCAGGGCGTAGCTGGAAGTTATAGCGCAACTCGAAAAGCGTGTTGGCACGGATGCGATTGACGAAACCATGATTCAGGAAAGGGAACAAGATGCGAGGGAAATTAATAGATGCCTCGGCACTCAGTTCGGTATAGCTCTCATTGCGATAATCACCTTGCAATCCCGATACCGCCTCGTAGGCACCCCTGAGACGAAGGGTCAGTGTCTCTGAACCACGAAACAGGTTGCGGTTGCTAAGTGACACAGCGGCAGCAGCACCTAAGTCGCCAGCCGAGTTGGTTCCTTCCACCTCAAACGAGATAGAGCGCAGTTTATTTTTAGTTAGCTGTATATAAGCATCCACCAGCGATGTGTCGTTACGTTGCAGTTCCTCGAAGCGGATGTTGGTATAGCGCAAGACAGGTAAACGATTAAGGTTCTGGTAGGTTTGTTGTACATCATTGCCATTATACAGTTCGCCTTTCTGCAAGCGTTGGTTGCCCACCAGCACCCGAGGGCGGATGATGGGCTTGCCTCGATAATACACAGGATAGCCTTTATACATCATAGAGTCTTCTGGCTGAGCATTGTTACCATTATCCAGTGCATTGTACTCAGTAAGAAAATGTACCTGATTGATATAATATTGTGGATGGTTGACCTGAACACTGTCGGCATTCACCCGATAGGGTTCGAGGTGCATGGTGAGGTCAATGAGATGTGTGTTACGAGTGGTGTCAGCCGAAAAAGTGAGGTATTCCTTGTTGAAGCGGTAGTAACCTTTCTGCTGCAGCAAAGTGGTGATACGAGCACGCTCATTGTCCAACACATTGATATCCATATTCATGCCCTCACTGAGCAAAGTGGCGGCTGAATCTTGTCTCATATAGTTCCAGATGGTAGTATCAGGTATGTCATACTGGATGGAGCGCACCTTATATGCCCTACCCGTCTTCACATCGTAGGAGAGCACTAATTTCTTGGTGCCTTTCAACTGAGTTCCAGCATCGACAGATGCACCCAAATAGCCCAAGTTGCGAACTGCTTTCTCCACTTCTTGACGCGAGCGCTCCGTTTCAAATGAGTCAAAAATCACAGGAGCATCACCAACTCTTCGTAAAGCCCGGTTGACCCATTTGGTAGTATCACGGCCAGACATATTGTAGATGTAAAGCTGTGTCTTTATCAGATTGAACCACTTGGTGTTAGGCTGCTGGCGAATGAATATATTGAGGTCGGCAGGCTTCACTTCTTTGTTGTCGCTATGCACATTGACCTCATCGAGCAGATAAGCTCCATCGGGCACATATTTGGTAGATGAACAACCTGCCGCCACAAGCAAGGTTATTGCCCATAGCCCAGACAAAATCTTATGTCTTATGCGTTCACCCATCGTTGCTCAGCATCATGAGAGCCTCTGTCAATCTTTTTCGGTTGTAAAATTAACGGTTTTTTCTTAGAAAGCAGTATATTTGCATAGAAAAAAGCTACTTATGCCGATATCGAAGAATAAAATCAAGTGGATACATTCGCTGGAGCAGAAGAAAGTGCGACGTGAAGAGCGTGTTTTTGTGGCGGAAGGCCCCAAACTGACAGGCGATTTGTTGGGGTATTTCCATTGTCGCTATCTGGTGGCTACTGCCGATTGGCTGGAAGAGCACCCCACCCTGCAAGTAGATGAGGTTGAAACTGCTACAACAGAAGAAATTGAACGGGCCAGTTTGCTAAAAACACCGCAGAAGGTGATTGCTATCTTCGAACAACGCACAGAGCAAACAGATGTCTCTGTGATAGATCGCCAGCTATGCTTAGCGCTTGATGACGTGCAGGATCCCGGCAACTTAGGTACCATCATCCGCATAGCCGACTGGTTCGGCATCGAGCATATTTTTTGCTCGCAAGGTACTGTAGATGTGTATAGTCCCAAGGTGGTTCAAGCAACAATGGGCGCTTTGGCTCGTGTGCATCTGCACTATGTGTCTCTCCCTGAGCTGCTTGGCAGATTAAAGGAAGAGATTCCTGTATATGGAACATTCTTAGATGGCAAAAACATCTATGACCAGCCCTTAAGTCCTACAGGACTGATTGTGATGGGCAACGAGGGTAATGGTATCACGACTGAAGTGAGGAAGCTGATTAACAGAAAGCTTTACATCCCCAATTATCCTATTGGGCGCAAAACATCTGAATCGCTGAATGTAGCCGTAGCTACAGCGATTACATGTGCGGAATTTCGTAGAAGAGGATAATCAGTTCTCTTTGGTGTGCATACGGATGAGAGAGATGCTATCTACCAGCAATATGCGGTTCTCGCTCTGTTCGGGTAGATAGATAAAGCCATAGACTTCGCGTATTTTCCCATTTTTGCCGTTCTGCAATGTCAACTTGTGCTTCCCGTCATCCAAAATATAATGCAACTGACTGATGATGCTGTCGTTACGATAGCGAATAGAGAGTGCCATTATGGCAGCTTCATTCGAATTGACAAAATGGTTGTTAGCATGAAAATAACGGAACCGAGCATTGAAATGCAGGGTATCTTGATCTTCAAAGTTAGCATCATTCTGGTATTCAAAAGAAATCCTGTTGTTGTAAGGATGATTAGTAAGACTGAGCATCGGCATTTCCGACCAGATGTTCACACTATCACCACTTTGCGTAACATTGCCACCTTGTCCGCTAATGGCGATGGAGCGTTCCAGTAACGCCTTCTCATCGGAGATTCGTTTGATAACTCGCTGATAAACTCTCTCGAAAGCTTCAGGATTGTGTGAATACCAAGACAAGGTAGAGTCAAACTCTGCTTCGGTGGTATGATTTTTCTCAAAGATATTGAGGTAATAAAGCGTTGCTTTGTATTTAGTAGTGAGTGGTTCCTTATCACCTAATGCCTTTGCCTTGTGATAGTCATACAGCACCTCCTCCATCTTACTGTCACTCAATACACCATCAGGCCTTTCAGGACCACAAGCCACGATGCATGCCAACAGGAATAGCATAATCAGGCAAATCGGTATGGTACGCATGAATTTCATGACTTCTTGGCTTTCAGCACCTCAAAGGCATAGTTCACATACTTTCCGTAAAAAATGAGCAACGCCACAATACCAACTGAAATACAGGAGTCGGCGAAATTAAAAATAGGACTGAAGAACACGAAATGTTGCCCACCTACGAAAGGCATCCAGGTGGGCCATTCGGTCTCAATAAGAGGGAAATAAAACATATCCACCACCTTGCCATACAGCAACGGAGCATAACCTTCACCTTGAGACACGAAGGTGGCAATATGTGAAAATGTGCTCTCGCTAAAAACTACACCATAGAATACACTGTCAATGATATTGCCCAAGGCACCTGTGAGAATGAGACTCACACACACAAGGAACCCTGGCTTTAAATTGGCTTTCACAAACTTATACAAGCACCAAATGATGACAGCTACAGCAATGAGGCGGAACGATGTGAGGAAAAGTTTCCCGAAAATCTGCATACCGAACGCCATACCGTTGTTCTCGGTAAAGAAGATGTAACACCAATCTGTCACACGTATGCTTTCATGCAAATACATGTGAGTCTTGATATAAATCTTGAGACATTGGTCTATCAGCAACAGCAGCAAAATCAAAACAACTGATATGCTGCCCATTTTAAGAGTCTTACTCATCTTCTATTTCAAGCGTTCAACGCATCTTACATTATCGGTTTCTCTTCGCTTCAATGCTCAGCGTAGCATGAGGTACTGCACGCAGACGCTCTGCAGGAATCAGCTTGCCTGTCTCACGGCAAATACCATAGGTCTTATTCTGGACGCGTACCAATGCAGCCTGCAAGCTCTGAATGA
The DNA here is from genome assembly GCA_017651505.1 of Bacteroidaceae bacterium. GTDB lineage: Bacteria > Bacteroidota > Bacteroidia > Bacteroidales > Bacteroidaceae > Bacteroides. Next base: position 5,148 of record JAGCCV010000095.1, read on the forward strand.
ACTTCTGCTGGCGCTGTGCCAGACGGATTGTCTCATCCTTACTCAACGCATAGGCATCATCCTCGATCACCTTGTATGTAGGTGATGTATCTTCAATGCCATTGCTATCAGAACCATTCAAGCTGGCCATCATCTGGTTGTAATCCCTTTGAGCCACTTCTAACTTTTCCAGAATAATCTGCTTAAACTCCTCTAATTCGGCGTCGGAGTATCTTGTTTTCTCTTTCTCTGCCATATCGCAAAAGTATAAAGATTAAGGTAATTAAATTTTATCTATTCTCAATTCCAGTTCATAATCGTCCATATCAAGCTTCACTCCATCCTGCACCTTGTCCACTAACGTCAGACTATTGCCCAACACCTGATTACAGATGTAATCCTTATAGGCTTCAACAGCGGCATCGGTTTTCTCGTTATTCGAAAGGACGATGTTGATTTTATCTGTGATTTCCAAACCGCTCTGCTTGCGCAAGTTCTGAATACGATTCACCAATTCACGGGCAATACCTTCTTGACGCAACTCCTCGGTAATGGTTACCTCAAGAGCCACAGTCACCTTTCCTTCGTTGGCTACGAGCCATCCTGGGATATCTTCGCTAAAGATCTCCACATCGGCAGCTTCTACCACAGCCTCTACGCCATCCAGTACTAAGGTAAACTTGCCTTCTTGTTCCATACGGTTGATATCTTCCTGACTCATAGCTGTCACAGCAGCAGCTACAGCCTTCATTTGCTTGCCAAACTTAGGACCTAACTTCTTGAAATCGCACTTCACCTTCTTTACAAGAATACCTGTCGCATTATCTACGAAGTTGAGCTCCTTTACGTTCACCTCGTTCTTGATAAGGTCTTTTACAGCCTCGATGTGAGCACGTTGCGCTTCATCGTTTACAGGCACCATCACGCTTTGTAGTGGCTGGCGTACCTTGATATTTACCTTACGACGCAATGCCAACACCATAGAGGTAATTTGCTGCGCCAACTCCATACGAGCCTCAAGTTCCTTGTCTATCAGACTTTCATCGCATACAGGGAATTTGGCAAGATGGACAGATTCTACATTGTCTCTACCCGTAACAGCAATGAGATCCATATACAGCTTGTCGGCATAGAATGGAGAGAATGGTGCCATTAGTTTGGCTATCGTTTCCAAGCATACATAGAGAGTTTGGTAAGCAGCCAATTTATCTTGTGTCATGCCACCACCCCAGAAACGCTTACGATTCAGACGTACATACCAGTTACTCAGATTATCGTTTACGAAATCCTGAATCAGTCGGCCAGCCTTTGTTGGCTCATAGTCATTGAGGTTAGCATCAACATTCTTAATCAGAGAATTCAACTCAGAGAGAATCCAACGGTCAATTTCGGGACGTTCTTGTACAGGCACATCTTTCTCTGTGTACTTAAATCCATCCACATTGGCGTAAAGTGACAAGAATGAGTAGGTATTATATAAAGTGCCGAAGAACTTACGACGAACTTCCTCTACACCGTCCACATCAAATTTCAGGTTATCCCAAGGAGATGAGTTGGTCAACATATACCAGCGTACCGGATCGGAACCATACTGCTCAATCACACCAAATGGATCTACAGCATTGCCCAAACGCTTCGACATTTTCTCTCCGTTCTTGTCAAGCACCAAGCCATTGGATATAACATTCTTGAACGACACATTATCGAACACCATTGTGGCAATGGCGTGCAACGTAAAGAACCAACCACGTGTCTGGTCAACACCCTCTGCAATGAAATCAGCAGGGAATACCTTACCGCTGTCTAACAACTCCTTGTTCTCAAACGGATAGTGAATCTGAGCATAAGGCATTGAGCCAGAATCAAACCACACATCAATCAAGTCAGTTTCACGCTTCATTGGTTTTCCAGAAGCAGAGACCAAAGTGATATCATCCACAAACGGACGATGCAGGTCAATCTTGTCGTAGTTATCTGTAGTATAAACACCAGGTACGAAACCTGCGTCTTTGTATGGATTTGAGGCCATCACACCAGCGGCCACAGCTTTCTCTACCTCATTATAGAGTTGCTCGACGCTCTCGATGCAAATCTCCTCACTATTATCTTCTGTACGCCAGATAGGCAATGGAGTACCCCAGTAACGTGAACGACTCAGATTCCAATCATTCAGGTTCTCCAACCATTTTCCAAAACGGCCTGTACCAGTACTTTCCGGTTTCCAGTTAATGGTTTTGTTTAACTCAATCATACGCTCCTTGCAAGCGGTAGAACGGATAAACCAGCTATCCAGCGGATAGTAAAGAACAGGTTTGTCGGTACGCCAGCAATGAGGATAATTGTGCACATGTTTCTCAATCTTGAATGCCAGATTGTCGGCTTTCATCTTCATGCAGATAAAGATGTCAAGACTCTCTGCAGCTGCAGCGGCCTTATCATCATACTTACCATTTACGGTAAACTGAGGGTCATAGGCATTCTTCACCCAACGGGCTTCATATTCCTTATAGATGTCGTAGTTAACACACTGCTTTACAAAATCTTCGTCCAGATCGGCAGTATCAAAGAACTTGCCTGTCAAATCTACCATAGGACGATACTCACCTTTCTTGGTGAACATGAAGATGGGAGGAATTCCAGCGTTGCGAGCCACAAAAGCATCATCAGCACCAAAGGTTGGAGCAATATGTACGATACCAGTACCATCTTCGGTAGTCACATAGTCACCAGGAATCACACGGAAAGCCTTTTCGGCAGCCTCGTGCCACTTACCTTCCGCATCCACCTCTACAGGTTTCACAAACTTCAGTAACTGTTCATAATGCATGCCCACCAAGTCGGTACCCTTATACTCACCCACAACCTTGAAAGGCACTACTTTATCACCTTTCTTGTAGTCTTCCAATGGCATATTCTCACCTTTCTGGTTGAAATGGGTATAGAGCAACGCCTTTGCCAAAACGGCTGTGATAGGCTCACCCGTATAGCTATTGTAACTCTGCACAGCTACATAGTCAATCTTTGGTCCTACGCAGAGTGCGGTATTTGATGGCAATGTCCAAGGAGTGGTCGTCCAAGCAATGAACACAGGAGTTCCCCACTCAGTCATCTCAGGTTTAGGATCCAACATCTTAAACTGTGCTACAACAGTGGTATCCTTCACATCACGATAGCAACCAGGCAAGTTCAACTCATGTGAACTCAAGCCTGTTCCTGCTGCTGGTGAATAGGGCTGAATAGTGTAGCCTTTATAAAGCAAGCCCTTTTTGTGCAACTGTGCCAACAGCCACCACAAGGTCTCAATATAGCGATTGTCGTATGTGATATAAGGGTCATCAGTATCTACCCAGTAGCCCATTTTGTGAGTCAGGTCGGTCCACTCTTTTGTGAATTTCATCACATCTTTCCTGCAAGCGGCATTATACTCCTTTACGGTAATGGTTTTGCCTATATCTTCTTTCGTAATGCCGAGGGCCTTCTCTACTCCCAACTCAACGGGCAATCCATGTGTATCCCATCCTGCTTTACGTTTCACCTGATAGCCCTTCATGGTCTTGAAGCGACAGAAAACATCTTTGATGGAGCGAGCCATCACATGGTGGATTCCAGGCATACCGTTAGCAGAAGGAGGTCCCTCGAAGAACACGTATGAAGGACAACCTTCACGTTCTGTCATGCTCTTCTCGAAGATGTGGTTTTTCTCCCACTGAGCCTGTACTTCCTTGTTGATTTCCGACAGGTTAAAGCTCGAATATTCAGCAAAATTTTTACTCATTATACCCTTGTTTTAGTAGTTCACTTATTTAACAAGGCGCAAAGATACACCTTATTTCTTGAATAACAAAAAATACAGGTTGAAAAGTTTCCGTCTATCATGATTTAGAAAATATATTGGCAATATCCTTTTTAATCCGAAAAGGGTTTTGTATTTTTGCAGTTCTGAATAAACACTAATCTGAAAAATATGGCAACAGTAAAACCGTTTAAGGGCATACGCCCACCCCAAGCTCTTGTTGAGCAGGTTGCTTCAAGACCTTATGACGTACTGAACTCTGAAGAAGCTCGCCAAGAGGCCAAAGGCAATGAGAAATCACTGTATCACATCATCAAGCCGGAAATTGATTTCGAGCCAGGCACCGATGAACACGACCCTCGTGTTTATCAGAAAGCTGCCGAAAACTTCCAAATGTTCCAAGACAAAGGTTGGCTGGTGCAGGACGAGCAAGAAAATTATTATGTTTACGCACAAACCATGAACGGCAAGACACAATATGGCTTAGTAATTGGTGCATATGTACCTGACTACATGAATGGTGTCATCAAGAAGCACGAGCTGACTCGTCGCGACAAAGAGGAAGACCGCATGAAGCACGTACGAGTGAACAATGCCAACATAGAGCCTGTGTTCTTTGCCTATCCCGACAATGCCCAGCTTGATGCTATTGTAGCCAAATATACAAAAGAAAAACCTGTATATGATTTCATCGCTCCTGGCGATGGTTTCGGACACAAGTTCTGGATTATCGACCAACGTGCAGACATTGATGCTATCACACAAGCATTTGCAAAGATTCCATACCTCTACATTGCTGATGGACATCATCGCAGTGCTGCAGCTGCATTGGTAGGTGCTGAGAAAGCAAAGCAGAACCCTCACCACAAAGGCGATGAGGAATATAATTACTTCATGGCTGTTGCTTTCCCTGCTTCACAGTTGACGATTATCGACTACAACCGTGTAGTGAAAGACCTCAATGGTTTGACTGAAACTGAGTTCTTGAATGCCCTGAAGGAGAACTTCGATATTCAGGAGGTTGGCACAGAGATTTACAAGCCTGCCCGCTTGCACAATTTCTCTCTTTACTTAGGTGGTAAATGGTACAGCCTCACTGCCAAGCCAGGCACTTATAACGACAACGATCCTATTGGTGTGTTGGATGTTACCATCTATTCCAATTTGATTTTTGACAAGATATTGGGTATCAAAGATCTGCGTTCTGACAAACGTATCGACTTTGTGGGTTGTATTCGTGGCATTGGCGAGCTGAAGAGTGTTTTTGACAGCGGAGAGATGAAGGTGGCTTTAGCCCTCTACCCTGTAAGCATGAAGCAATTGATGGACATTGCTGATAGCGGCAACATCATGCCTCCAAAGACTACTTGGTTTGAACCTAAGTTGCGTTCAGG
>JAGCCV010000096.1 GCA_017651505.1 Bacteroidaceae bacterium
CTGGTCAAAGCGGGACAAGTGTTGTCTACACGGGTGATAAGCACGATCTTGCCGGCATCACCATCCTTAATCTTCCACTCGTAATCTTCCTCAATGTCTTCACCTACTGCAGCAGCGTACTTCTTGCCATTCTTCTTGATTGTAACACCATCAGGAAGAGCGATAGTAAACTGAGCAGCAGTCAAGTCTTGCTCTGACTCATACTTTATCACGAGGTCTGTTCCCTCTTCATCACCAGGAGTGATAGAAATAGCTTCTGCACTTAACGTCTGAGCCATTGCATTGCCGGCAAACATTACCAATGCGGCAACCATCAAATTCTTAATCGTTTTCATAATTATAAATATTTTTAAATTGTTAATTCTTATTTTAATTAATTCATTATATACCTATAAAACCATAATTACTTGATATTCTCAATGACGAAGTCAATATCAGAAACATCAATAACACCGTCACCGTTGACATCGGCAGCTTTGACATACTCACCACCAATTGCCTCAATGATAGTATCAATATCAGAAACATCAACAATACCGTCGCCATTAGCATCACCCTTCAGATCAGCAGGCTTCTTACCCCACTGGTATGGATCAGTACCTGCACTAATCTTCACCCAGAAGTTGTCAGTGCCTTCCTCGGCAATCAGGTTCTCAATTGTCTGACCGTCACCGTTAAGTTCTTCACTCTTCATATACCACTTAACATTCTTGATGACATAAGTACAAGCAGGTTTGATTTCTGCCATATTGAATGCGATAGAGCCCATATTCTTGTCTGCACACTCATTAGGAATAGTGAAGTCCACTTTGAAGTGCTGCTCTTCTGGTGTAAAGTTTACATCTCCGATGGCTGCCCAGTGAATGTATCCACGCTCTATAGAGTGAGACTGTGTTGTAACCTTGGCTTCAGTGATATCCTCAGAAACGAGATAATAGTCGAACTCGACAACAGTTGCTTCACCAGCCTGAAGAACACGATCAGAAACAATCCAGAATTGGTTGTCCCAAGCATAACCAACAGCATAGTCTTCTGGGAGTTCAACACCGTCGGCTGCAGCCTCATCAGCATTCAGGTAATTTCTCTCCACACCCTCGATAGCGAGTTCTGACTCGTTAGTAGTGATATCAACGGGCTCTGAAAGTGTCTCACCTTCAATTTGTGTGAACATTACCAAATGGCCTCCCTCCTCTGCAGGGTTCGTGTCAACCACAATTTCCCATACACCTGCGGGCAACTGATACTTATAACCATTAACTTCTGTATAACCAAGCCAAGTCTCGACATTCGAGGCATTCAAGGATGAAGCCGGCTTAATTGCACCAGCCAAGAAAGCCTTCTTATTACCACTTGTGGTAGAAATGATTACCTCATTCACCCACTCATCAGAAGTACCAACTGTTCCTGTGAATACACCAGGCTCACGCGGATCTTCTTCGAATTCGATAGGTGCATTGTAGTTATAGTCTGAATTGTCGCTCTTTGCAACAGCGAAGCAACCTTCCTCGACATCCATCTCCTTGATAGAGAGATCATCGAAATAGAAGTCAATAGCATTCTTGTTTTGAGCGTTCAGGTTGAAGGCGATAGAGTAAATCGGCCTGTCATTCTGAGGAGTAACAATTTCCACTGGACTGTCAAACGTTTGCCATTCTGTGGTGAAATTAATATCACCTAAGCATTGATACATAAGGTAGTCTGAAGGTTGTGCAGAATGCTCCTGAGTATTGGTATTTGCAACCTCGGTAGCCCTATAACGGAAACTAATATAGTACTGGGTACCAACCTTCAACTCCTTAGGTGACATAATCCAGAACTGGTTGTCCCATGCGGAAGCATCACCTTCTGTATCTGCAGGAGCACCATGAACGACGAATACGTGGTTGCTAGGATCTGTTGGATCTTCTTCGATGTCAGCAGGGAATGGATTCGAGGTATTGGTGTCATCAACATTAGTGCCCTTAGCCTTACCCCAAGCACAGATACCAATGGTTTTATCAGTCTCTGTATATGTGACATCAGCAAGATTTAATTCTTCCCATGATTTCTCTGCATCACCATTGACAATCATGTTGTCTTTCCACGTAACTGGTTTCTCACCTGCTGCTTGCTCGTGGGTAATCTTGACATAAGAGATCCAATACTCACCAACAAAATTACCAGACTGGATCATAAAAGCACCTGACTTTGCCCAGTACTGTGCGGTAGGATTGTCTTTTAAACCTGTTAAGACCACTTCTTGCTCAGAAGTTGAGACTGCAATCTGTTGATTGTTAGAACCAGAAAAACCTCCTTCAATAGTACCATCAACGGATGCTTTGATCTTAAAAGTCACAGTGTACTCCGTGTCAGAATCAAAAGAAGCCGTAGGAATAGCAGGAAGTTGGAACTGGAGGTCCCAGTTATTTGCTGGTGCTTCCGGATTGTCAACATGGATACCTACACCTGGAATGATTTCCAGAGTGGTAGCGTCTGGAACTTGCCTATAACCACCATTCCATACATCGGAGTCGTAAGCAGTGTAATCTACTTCTACATCGACTACCTCTTCAGCGTTTGCTCCCAAGAAACATGTCAATAGAGCAAGTAAAGTAAATAGTTTCTTCATAAATGAAAGATTTTAAATTAATAATTAAGTGAATAAAAAAAACTGTTAAAAGAGTATATTAAACATATTAAACAAAAACCATTAATTACCACCAAGTGCATCACAGAAAGCCTTGTAGGTGGCTGTTCGCACCCAATCCTTGCTCTTACTGTCAACAGCCCATAGACCAACAGGATCTGACGTGTCGGCGAGGTTACCCTTGCAGATGCCAGCCTGCTTATCGTGAGGAATCTTGGTCATATAACTCTTGATGACATAGCCATAGTAGTCGGCGAGTTTCTGGCGCTGATCATCAGTAATATCCTTTGCAGCCACCTTTGCACCTTCAGCATTCTTATACGTGATATCGAAGTTGGAGAGGCGGATAAGTTTACCTGTAGAGGCAAGGTTCGTCAGCAGATTGTCAAGAGTGACTTTGTCGGCTTCGTGCGTGGCAGCATCCTCGCTATATGAGAGGTTCAATTTGGCATTGATACCATCAATCTTCGCACCGTTGGCATCCCAGATACCAATCCAATATTTGAGACTCTCAAATTTCTTTTGATCATCAAGGCCCGACTCACTGATGAAGAACTTCAATGCTGCAGGATCACCCTCGTACTTTTGATATGCCTCGCTTGCCACCTTTGACACGACGGGCGCATACTGCTCACTGCCTATCACATCCTGCCAGAAGAACTTGTCGGTAGAATGCTTGAGGTCAAGCATGCCGTTCTCCATTTCCTGAGTGCCGATGGCGTCGTCGATGAGGTCGAATGTATTGATACGACCTGCATTGATCTTCATCAGACCATCGCACCATGCATTAAGGGCATAGTTAATTGTATCGGTCTTCTCCTGTGCCGTCTGAGGACGGTGGTTGTCTGGATAATAACCTACCTCCACCTTTTGGATATAGAAGGATGCCGCTTTCGTATTGTCAATTCTTAAATAGCCAGCCGTTTCGCCAGGAGCACTTTGACATTCCACCACAAACTTCTTCCAGTTACCGGCTTCCAGAGAAAATCTTCCACCGGAACTACCTCCGTCAATCTGGTTATTGCCAGAGAACACGAGGCTAAAAAGGGCGGTACCCTTGGCACACTTTGCCCAGAAAGTAATGGTATATTTAGCCAGAGAGTCCACCTCAAAACCATCGATAATATGAACATTGGCTTGGGGACTTTTGGCAGTACCTATTTGAAGACAATTCTGATTATCGTACTTGACGATAGAGGCTTCACCTTTCTCAACAGTACCATTGTATGGTCCTTCGGGCATTTCATTGAAGTCAACAGTCTTTCCCTCTACATAGTCAACCACAATCTCAATGGGGGCAGTCAGCGTATTCAGCCATTCGTCGGCCTGACCTTCATTGGCCACAATAGGACTGCCGAACACCTCGTATCCTATATCATCCACATGGGCAAGAAGGTCGCTCATATCAAGGAAATTCATCACACCTTTGGCGTTGACGATTTTTCCCGACATCAAGGTGCTTCCAAAAGAAACATTGTCGAAGTTGGCAACTGCTGCGGCATGCGCCAACTCCTGCTTGTTGAATTCCGTCACATTGAGTGTGGTGCCAAGCGTCATGTTCGGATACTTTTCTCTGTCAATATATGACTTAATAGGATTCAAGTCCTTATAGGGCTCAACAAAAGTGGGGTCCTTTTCTGCCTTGAAGTCATCTGTCACATTATAGTCGGCACAAGAAACCGCAAATGCCCCTGCGACCAACATCAAGAGACTGTTTCTAAATAATTTCTTCATGTGTTAACCTCCTCCTATTATTGTTTAACGTAAATGGGTGAGAAGAATACTTTCTGGTTAGACTCACGCGTCTGGACAACGAGGGTGTCGGCTGTAGACACCTGGATATTGCTCTTGGTGAAGTCCACTTCGTAAGCCAGACGGAGGATGTCGCGCTGCACGGGCTGACCGTCCAGGCTTCCCCATTGATAGTCTTTGTATTCAGACCTCTCCGTTCCCTTTTCGATGAACTCACCCGAACCTGTGGCAGTGACATCCGCATCATCTGTGGATATGGTACACTGGTTACCATTGAAGGTAAGAATGAGGTTACAGGTGATGGATGCACCAGAGGTCTTGAACGATACAGGGAAGATGGCCTGCGACATATTCTTGGTAGTAATGCCGCAAATCTCGTCGTTCTGATTCACAGGATTCTCCGTGTAATGCTCAAGGTCAGAGTTCATCAAGGAGAAGTCCTTTCGCACCACCGTCGTAGTGTTGCCTTTTTCCGTCACCTGATCCACGCCGCGACGGATATATTTTCCCTGCCAGGGGTTCATATACTTAACAAGGTAGAGCACATAGTCCTTGGGGAGGACTTCCCAATCCTCGGCATTGACACGAGATGGAGAAAGGCCCTCGCGAGGCGTACCTGTGAGAATCTGATCTATACCTGTCACCTTCGTCATCACAAGAGGAATGACGTAAGTGTTCTTGATGGCCTTGGGGTCGTTGAAGAAGGCATCCGTAAACTGCACCTCCACATAGCCACGGGGCTCGCCATTGTAGGAAATGGCATTGGACAAGAGTTGATAGTAGTCCCTTGGCATGGGAGTCACAGGAGCCGCTGCATTACCACCTTCGTCGGTGAAAAAGAGGTCATCGCAGAGCGACTCGTCAATAGCCACATCCACAGTAGCGTCGCGCCCACCGTATGCACCGCCCATCGTCGACCATATCCTACACTTATGCTCATTGTCGAGCGAGTTGTCGTAGATGTCGTTACCCAATATGAGCGTGCGTACAGGGTACTGATAGGCGAAATAGGCTGTCGTGCCTCCCTCATAGTCTGGGAAATCTTTGTCAGCATTATAGCATGAAGCCAATGTGAGAGATAATGCTCCCAAGGCTACTCCGAAAATATATTTCTTGAGTTTCATCATAATCTTTTAACTCTTAATTGTTAACTCTAAACTCATTATTGCCATCCCTTGTTCTGCTTGAGGTTGCTCCATTTGAGCATTTCTTCCTTCGGAATGGGGCCATACCACTGGTAGGAACTATTGAACACGCGATCCTCCACCTGGATAATGGTATATTGAAGCGGGCTATCATCCTTATTCGGGTCAACCTTCTCAATCTTCATGCCCTTGACACCCTCGTCGAGGGGCATCTGCCAGCGACGGAGATCCCAGAAGCGCTTGTTCTCAAAACAGAGTTCAATACGACGCTCATTGCGGATGAGTTGGGTCATCTTCTCCTTGTCCGACTTGCACTCTTCCAGATAGGCATCACCTTCAGGAAGTGGAAGACCATATTCATCTTTACCAAGTCCTGCACGCCCCCTAATAGCCTTGATGACATCGTAGGCCGTGAAACCAATGCCAGTAGGATCGGCATCAGGACCCCACGCATCGTTGGCGGCTTCGGCATAAGCCAAGAATATCTCGGTAGAGCGTATACGCGGATAGACATGATACTGAATCGATTGAGCACTTGGATTCGCACTGACATCATCACGAAGGAGTTTTCTCAAATAATAACCAGTACGTGTAGATGTCCCAATATTGTTGAGATTGTCAATTGTCTCGTTATTATCATTAGGCATATCAACACCTGTTAAAATTGTCGTACCTTTAAGAACCGCACCATGGTAAATGACAATATCATCAAGGCGTGGGTCACGGTTGGTGTACGGATTTTGTGGATCATAACCAGAAAGAGGATCTGTGATAGGACGACCATTGCGCATCGGAAAAGCATCCACAAGATTCTGTGACGGGTTTACACGACCACTGCCATAAAGTGTCGGCGGGAAATTCTCCCTCTCTTGATCATTGTCGTTACTACGATCTGGACGCCATAGTATCTCTGACATCTCCGAAGCCTTAGGATCAAGTTTTGTCTTATTCCTGTACCAGATATTTCCCGTTGGGTCAAATCCCTCCATTCCACCTATGGACTTAAGGGCACTGGCACAATATGTCGCTGCCTCAGCAGAAGTCACACCGCTCTGGTCACGAAAAGCAGGACTGACAGCGAGCAGTGCCACCTGAGCCTTGATGGCCTGAGCAGCCTTACCGGACATCAGATTCATAGACTTTTGTCCGAACACAAGATTGTAGCCGGAAACATTCGCACCAAGAGCCTGATATTTGGCCGGAATCAAACTTTCCTCTTCAGTCTTAAGATCTTCATAATGGTCGGGAAGCAGGGCAATAGCACTGTCGCAGTCGGCAAAAATCTGTTTGACGCAGTCGGCAAAAGTGGCACGCGCCTGATTGAAATCGGAACTACCATCTTCAGCAACTGTCAGCAAGGGGACGCCGTACAATATACCATCATCAGCATAACCACTATGAGCCTGCAATAGATAATAGTAGAAGACTGCACGAAGGCCGAAGGCTTCACCCTTCATGCGGTCGATGAACATCTGTTGCTTGGATACGGCACTTGGAGCCCACTTCACCTTTTCCACCAACGAAAGGAAAAGGTTGGCATACTGGATACCATGCTTACAATTGTCCCATTGAGACAATGGGTCGTTATCTGAAGCCCATGTACCAGATGCCATCGTTAGGTAGGCATTAGTGGTCACATTGGTCACAGCATCGTCTGTGGCCACGTCGGTCTGAGTAGTCCTCATATAAGGAAGACGCTCGTATGCGAAAATCAGCAGGCCGTGTGCATACGCAGATTCCTCGGTCATGTCTTCCGCCTGTCGTTTGTTCTCGTCTGCCGGATCAAACATGTCATCGCATGAGCAGAGCAGAAGAGAAGGAACCAAAAGCAAATAAAACACTCTGGCTACGACCTTATTATATATCTTGGTAATCATAATTCTTAATTCTTAATTCTTGATTCTTAATTCATTTAGAGGGTTACCTTCACACCGAGATTATAGAAACGGGTCTGTGGCGCATAGCCAACACTTGTCTCCATGATCTTACGGTTCTTTGAGATTGTGAGGAGGTCGTTTCCGTTCAGATAGATAGAGAGTGCTTTCACCCACTTGCCTTCAAACATCTCTTGCGGGAAGTCGTAGGTCAACTGAATCTTGCGGATGTTAAAGCGGTCGGTACTGTATATCCAGAACGTGGATGCTGCAGCATTGTTGGCAGAAGTATTCTGAGTCAAACGTGGATGGGTGGCAGTGGCTGCCGTCTCCGGTGTCCAACGTCCACGTATATTGACGGAATATTTAGCATATCTATCCATATAATAATAACTGTTGTTCTTCAAGGCGTATGCACCAAACTGGCCATTGCCCAGCATGAAGAGCGTCCAGTTCTTATACTTGAGCGTGAGATTCAAACCAAGTGTGAGCGGAGCACCGTATGCACCCGACTTGCCAAGATCCACCTGGTCATTGGAATCGATGATTCCATCGTTATTCACATCCTCATACCTCAAGTCACCAGGCTGGATAGTACCACCAATCCTCGGAGTGGGAAGCCCGGCCTTGAGAGCATACTTGCCAGTCTCGGCATTATAATCGAAGTCATTCACATCATAGAAACCTAAGCACTTGTAGCCCCGGATGGCATCAAGGGAATGTCCCTCCACCTTCTGGTAGTCGTACTGTACAATCTCGTCGTATTTGGAGTTGTTGGTCTTCAACCAAGTACCTACCACACCAAGAGCAGCATGAACCTGTCCGAACTGCTTTTGGGCTGTGACACTGAAGTCAATACCCTTGCGATTCTGGATGTTATTATTAAGTGCTGGTTTGAAAGAACTTCCATTACCCTGCAGATGCGAGGGGAATGAAGTGGGGTTCTGGACAACAAAACCATCCATATTCGTATTGAAGAAGGTCAAGTCGGTGGAAATCAACTTGTTGAAGAAGGAGCCACGGAGGCTAACCGACCATTCCTTGCGATGGATGAAGTCGAGTGACGGGTTGGCACCCATAGTGGAAACAGTATGGTTGACACTTGTTCCTTCATTCCACGAAAAACCTGTTCCACCTGTATTCGACCACAAGGCATCGTAGATATAGTATTCGTTATTGCCCATATAGACATCCATATCCTCCCTCAAGTCGCTGTAGGAAGCACTGAGCATCAGGTCATCAACAAAACTTCCTTCCATGAAACGCTCCCTAGCCAAGTTCCAGCCAATGGTGAATGACGGTGAAAGGGCTTCGCGATGGCCTTCAGCCAAGCGGGCTGAGTGGACACCAGCCAGACCTACTTCAGCAAAGTAACGGCTCATGAAGTCGTAGCCGACCTGTAGACCTAAGTTGGCATTGGCATAACGGTGGTAGGTTCCACTGGCCGTGGTCGTGTACATATTAGCGAGCAGAATACCCGAAACATGATGCTTGTCGGCAAAAATGTGGTCATAGTCAAAATGACCATTCCAACTGATGGTCTGGCGATACTTGGTGTCAGACATGGTCATACGACCTGTCACTATCTCATCGCCCTGCTGGGTAAGACCCACAATGGCATCTTCTCCGCTATAGTTACTCCATGTGGGGATAAACACAGCGTACTGGTTGTCGTAAGAAAGGCTGTAGTTGGCGGCATAGTCTATAGAGAACAATGTCTTGAAAGACAATCCTTGCACGAACTTGTTCATGTCGTAGACAAAACCGGCATCAAACTGGAACTGGCGGCTGACGGCCTGAGTCTTACCACCGAAATAGCAGTCAGCAATCGCATTGCTCGGGGTGTTTTTAGTACCGCCGGGGAAATACTTGCCATCAAGCAGGTTGAGAGACTTGCCAAGCATAGCAAGCGCCATGCTGGCATTTGGGTCAACCATGTCAATAGGAATCAATGGCGCAGCGTTCTCAGGGTAGTTTGGAAGCATAGTGGCTGCCTGCCCCCAGAAATCCCCCTTGTTCTTGTGCTCATTATAGAAAGTGGCACTGGCATTGGCAAAACCCTTGATGACCTTATTGATCACCAAATCCACATTACCGCGCACGCTAAAACGATCGGTGTAGTTGTCCTTTGCCTCTCCGAAGTTGAGCAAGTCCTCACTACGATAGTAGTTGATGTTCGTATAGAAGTGAGCGCGCTGACCGCCACCCTGAATCTCCAACGTACCTTCAGAACGATTATAGACCTTCCGGATATACTCATCGGAATAGTAGTTCACATTGGGATAACGGTAAGGATTCACGCCAGAGGCATGGTTGTAGATGTCCATCTGAGAGTATAAGGGATCAAGTCCGTCATTGACACGGGCTTCGTTGAAAAGGGTCATATACTCTGCGGAACCGATATACTCAGGAAACTCCTTGGCGACGTGGAATCCCGTGTTGGCGTTGGCCTTGATCTGAAGACCATCCACCGTACCACGCTTGGTGGTAATCAAGATAGCACCCTTGGCACCCTTGGCACCATAAAGCACGACTGCCTGTGCACCCTTGAGAAAAGTAATCTGCTCGATTTCGGAGGGAAGCACATTGTTTGACGGACGTTTTACACCATCGATGATCACGAGCGGCAGGTTGTTGTTGTCGTTATTGTCAAGACGGTCATTGTCCATACCCCACAAGTTGTTGCCATTCCATCCCCCGACGAGGGCATACATATCTTCCAGACTACTCTGGGTATAGTCCTTCTTCTGCAGTTCTTCCATGTCAACGTATGAAATGCCTCCAAGGAGATGGTCGGGATCTTTGTCACGGAAAGCCACATGGACTTTCTTTTTCACCACGGTAGTGTCAACTTCTTCAGCATCGTCAGCAGTCTGCGCTACAGAACTGACAGACCCGAACAGCAGCATCCCCGCTATAATATAATTTATCTTAGTAATCATAATTCCTAATTTCTTATTTCTCATTTCTCATTATATTACCATCCTGGATTCTGAGGGAATCCCTCGTAAAGATAGATATCCTTGTCAGGAAGCGGGAACCAGTAGTGCTTGGACTCCAGACGACGGCTAATCAGATCTTCCTTGTGGAAGTTACCGACCTGAGCATCCTTCGGATCGTGACTCTTAAACCACGTGTCAGCCTCCAGACGCTCAAACTCATGAGAGTATTTCACCGTGTAAGGAGGCTCTGTCAGAAGGAGCCAACGCTGAAGGTCGTTCCAACGGAAACCCTCAAAAGCAAGTTCCACCGCACGCTCACGGCGCACTTCGTCGATAAAATGCTCCCTAGTGTCCATCAAGTTAGGCTGGACTTGCTCCATAGGATAATCATCGGAATTGACCCGGTCGCGGAGTTTGTTAATAGCATCAACGGCTGAGAGTGACGGACAATAGACAGGCTTATCCTTCAGGGATGCTGCACTGGATGCAATGGCAGCCTGTGCCTCAGCATACATCAAATAGACATCAGCCAGACGCATATAGGGGAGATAAGTCTCCAAAGCATAATCCCACTCATACCATTTGTCACCCTCATTACACTGGTGAGGTGTCAATTTCTGGATGAAATAGCCCGTACTACTGCCATCGGCAACGCCGCGCATGGCACCGCCTGTATAAAGTGTACAGTATTCGTGCTTCTTCTGCTCGGCTGTTAGGGCATCTGTACTGAGCACATAGTGGAAGCCGTCGAACACGATGTCATGATAGAATCTTGGGTCGCGATTCTTATAGGGATGTTCGGGATCCCAACCAGATTCGGGATTCAGTACATACACACCATTCCTTACGAGATAGATAGGCTGACCGTTGGCCATACCGTACTGGTCGATCAGGTTGGCTGTGGGATGATGTATGATTTTGTCGTGTGCCACGAGACCAGCGACCTTCGGACCGAAGATCTTGGCATGGTTCCAGTTGGCAGTGTTTAGACCTGAGCAAATACCACGGAAGATGGCTTCTGATGAACCTGGCACCGCCCAGCCCTGCTTGGTGGTGTAGAATATTTCTGAGTAGTTTGTCTCAGAATCCTCATATTTCTCATGATCATAGATGTTATTATACTTATAGTCTGCCAGCCTATAACTAACTTGTCTTCTACTGACCATCTCAAGAGCCCTACCCAAAGCCTCAGCAGCCTTCTGACAATAGGCAATATCGTAATCATAGGTCTTGCCATTGGAACTGGCACCCAACAGTTGGGGGACACCGCCATTCTTGGTCTTCTCAAACTCCTTCATAAGGGGAGAACCGGCCCAGAGATAACATTTGCCAAGGTAACAGAGAGCCATGAACTTGTTGATACGCAGGTCGTTCTTTCCTGAAGTCTGCATTCCAGCCAATGTCTCGTCCCACGCCTCTGGATCTAAAGGAAGTAGATCGTATGCCCTCTGGAAGTCTTCAGCACAGCGGTCCGCACATTCTTGGAAAGAAAGACGCGGAAGTTCCGGGATGCTTGAAGCCTCATAAGCCTCATCGATATAGGGAAGTCCACCGAAGAAGCACATCAGTTCGAAATGCCACCAGGCGCGGAAGAAATACATTTGTCCGAGCAACAGGTCGCGCTCTTCGTCTGAGCCAACAAGCGACTTGATGTTTGCAATACCCATATTACACTTACGGATACAATACCATGAACTCCTCCAAAGCGAGAACCGATCACCATTCAGCCAGAACTGGGTGTTGGTCAACCAGTCGCGATAATTACCGAGGTCCACCTGATGGTCAATGTGTGCGAAACCTTCAGTGTTGTGAACGGCATCATCGCCTAAGTTCCATCCACTACAGTAATTCACCTTCTCCTTGTCAGGAATCAAGTTATAGATTTCCTCAATATAACCCTGGAAGTTACGGTAGTTCTTAAATGCCTCATCCTCGGCTACAATAGACTCAGGATCCTTGTCGAGCCAGTCCTTGCAGGAGGTGAAGGAAGCACCTCCGGCCATCAAGAGCAGCGAACCGAACAAGAGGGTTTTTATATTATTATTATATTTCATATCTATATACGAATTAAATGTACAGTTTGAATCCGAGGTTATAGCGTCTGACTGTGGGGTAAGCACCACCTCCACCACTCCAACCGTAGTTACTCTCACGGTCGTCAGGCATCTTTGTAATCAAGAAAAGGTTATTACCATTCAGGTAGATCTTCAGACTTGTAAAACCGAGTTTCTTGATCCAACCCTTTGTCCAAGTGTAGGCCACCTCCACATTCTTCAGACGGAAATAGGAACCATCGAAGAGATATTGTGTACCATTATTACCTCCAGTGGCCTGGGTGTTGAAGCGTGGCATGACTACTTCTCCTCCACGGGCTGCTGAACTCCACCATGTACCGGTATCATAGACTGTCAGCAACTGATCGGGGAAAGAAGTCAGGGTGACGTCACGTGTCACACCTGTTACACCATAGAGTTGCGCAAACATACTCCAGCCTTTCCACTCCCATCCTATCGTTGCATTGTAGGTATGCTCAGGAGTTCCCGTATAACCATAAGGAGCCTGGTCGTTGGTCACGTCAACAACACCATCACCGTTGAAGTCAACGATATAATGGTCGCCGATGAGAACCTGGGCATCATTACTCTGATGTTCTGGTGAACTGTAAAGTTCGTCATAGGTATTGAGGAACCCATTGTCGATGTATGATACATATTGACCCTGAGAATAACCTTGAGCCTTGCGATAAGCAGGAATCAATTCGGGGTCATCCTTCAGTTTGATCTCATTGTGGGCATAGGTATAGTTGCCATTGACCCAGAATCGCATGCCATTGTGCAAGACCTTATTGAAGCGAATCTCCAATTCAAAACCGGAGTTTTTGATCTTACCCTTGTTGATGTCAGGCGTCATGGCAGCACCATAGTAGGAGGGTACAGAGCGTGAGGATCCACTGATGAAAATATCATAACGGTCATCGCGGAACCAGTCGAAACTTCCTGCAAACAGGCCACCAAGGAAGGCGTAGTCGAAACCTATGTTAATCTTCTTGACAGTAGCCCAGCGGAGATCTGGATTGGCAATAGTGGATTCCTTGTAGCCAGTAAACGGGCTATTAGAACGATCTAAGCCCATCTGATATGGACCAACCACTTCCCAACCAGTGAGGTAAGCCCAACGGCTACCAGCACTGTCATCACCAATCTCACCATAGGAACCACGAATCTTGAACATATCAACAATCTTCTTGTCTCTCAATGGTTTCATAAATTTTTCTTCCGAAAGCATCCATCCTAATGCACCTGAAGCAAAGAATGCAAAGCGGTTGTCAGGGGAGAACTTCTGTGAACCGTTATAGGCACCATTAACCTCTGCGAAATACCTACTTTTGTAGTCGTATGTAGTACGGAACACCCAGTCTTCACGACGATTCTCCAGTTCGGAATTCATGGCATTGTTACGACGCTTCCAGTTACCCATCAGGGTCACGTTATGGTCACCAAACTGCCGTCCCCAGAAGAGTTGGAGTGACATTTCCGTAGCACGACTTGTCTGGCTGACACTACCAGCCTGGGTAGACCAGTCGCGCATCTCATAGTAGTCGAAACCTGTATCAGAGAATATTTCATTCTCAAACAGCAACTCACCATCCTCCGGGAGAATGTATGCCGTATTATTCACGTGACCACCACCAGCAGCATCAATACCACGACTACCCTCGTTGAATTGGTTATCCCAAGATATGGTACCACGAGCGACAAGTCCCTTTGTGATAAAATCAAGATTCTGCTCAAGGGCAAAATCAGTGAATACACGAGTGATAGTACCCAATTCATAGCCTGCCGTAGCAACGTTCATCGGAGAGTTTGCCATGTTGGAGGCTGCCAGACGGGAGTATCCCCATGCACCATTCGAGAACTTAACAGGGAAAACGTTAGGCGGCATACGATAGGCACCTGCCCAGTTCTGCTGCTGGAAGAACTCACCGCTATTACCATAATAATAACGTGGGGTCTTCTGCTGTGCATTGGAGCCAGCGAGGTTCACCTTGAACTGGGTGGTCTTCGTGATTTGGAAGTCCAGATTTGAGCGCACATTCAAACGATTGTAGGAATAACCACCTTCATAGCCCTGATTGTTTTCCCAAATCTTGGTCATGTCGCCTTCGTTTTGGAAGTCGAATGCCACGAAATATTTGACAGCCTTGGTACCACCTGAGAAATTAATGTTTGTATTATAAGACAAAGCGGTTTTGCGGAACATTTCATCCTGCCAGTCAATATTGGGATAACGCTCAGCCTGACTATAGTCGCCGAGATAGGCCCCTTGTGCATTGTAATGCGGCTTGACTGTATAATCCTGATTACGGAAATTATCGATAAATGTCTGAGGACGGTAATAAGCCCAAGAGGCATCACCACTGAGGGCAAGTTCATGCTCGATGACCTGATTGCGAAGCATATAACCATCGTAAGAGTCGTATTTACGCGGAAGTTTTGACACGGCCTTCAACGTAGCATTGAAACCAATGTCAATCCTGGCCTTGCCCTCCACACCACGCTTGGTGGTAATCAGGATAACACCGTTAGCACCTTCCACACCATACACTGCCGTAGCAGAGGCATCCTTCAACACAGAGATGGTGGCAACGGATGTTACATCCACAGACTTGATCTCACGCTTCACGCCATCGACGAGGATGAGAGGCTGGGCATCTTGGTTCCAGGCTGCAGCACCACGGATGTAAATACGCGGGTCTTCTTCACCAGGCTGACCAGAGGAAGCAATGGTAGCAACACCAGGGAGATTACCCGTGAGGGCTGCACCAACACTACCGATACCAGCGGCACGTTCCAATACCTCACCCGTGGTCTGTGTGATGGCACCCACCACAGAGGCTTTCTTCTGCTGGCCAAAACCAACAACCACCACTTCTTGAATTTCAGTATTGTCAGTCAACGTCACTTTGAAGTCGCGC
>JAGCCV010000097.1 GCA_017651505.1 Bacteroidaceae bacterium
AAGGTTGGTATGTTCATTTAGTTGATGTAGATAAACCAATGACAGAAGGGAAGAAGATGTTCTTAAATGCAGTTGGTTTTAAGATAATAGAAGTAAATAGTTATGACTTGCATGAGAATGTGTGGCAACAAATAATGAGTGAGGCATGAAGTTCAAATATAAAATACAACAATACCAGACGGATGCTGTGGAGCAGACCGTGAACGTGTTTGCAGGACAGCCATCAAAGACTAACACACAATACCGTCGTGACCTTGGCAAACGTAAGGGACAGCTTACGTTTGAAGAGGAATATGTGGGCTGGCGAAATAATGATGTAGAGCTGCAGGGTCATCAACTGCTTGCTAACATCCAGCAGCAACAAACCATCGGCAACATACCGAAGTCAACAAAACTCAGTCTGCCTGACGGACTGGGGGCTTGCTCTCTCGATATTGAGATGGAAACAGGCACGGGTAAGACCTATGTCTATATCAAGACGATGTTTGAGTTGAACAAACGCTATGGATGGAGTAAATTCATCGTCGTTGTGCCAAGCATCGCTATTCGTGAGGGAGTCTATAAGAGTTTTACCATGCTTGAAGACCACTTCATGGAACAATACGGCAAGAAGGCACGTTACTTTATCTACAACAGCGGCAACCTGACACAGATAGATGGCTTCAGCAGTGATGCCAGCATCAATGTGATGATTATCAACGTACAGGCTTTCAACACTTCGTTTAAGGAAGGAGCTGCCAATAAGGAGAGCCGTATCATCTACTCCAAGCGTGATGACTTCCAAAGCCGCCGTCCTATTGATGTGATTGCCGCCAACCGTCCTATCATCATCATGGACGAGCCACAAAAGATGGAGGGTGCCGCCACACAACGTGCCCTGAAAAATTTCAAGCCGTTGTTTGTGCTCAACTACTCTGCTACTCACAAGACTTCACATAACTGCGTTTATGCGTTAGATGCCTTTGATGCCTACCGTCAGCGGTTGGTGAAGAAGATACAAGTGAAAGGTATCACCCTGCAAAACCTGTTAGGAAATCAGAGCTACATCTATTTCGATAGCATCGTTCTGTCAAAGAACAAGGCACCAGAAGTCAGACTGGAGATTGAGGTGAAGGGGGCAAGCAGCACCCGTAGGCAGATCTGCAAGTTCGGACAGAACGGTTCGCTCTATGATACATCTGGGCTTCCTGCCTACAAGGATTTCGTTATTACCGACATCAATCCACTGACGAACACCGTCTATTTCATGAACGGTGATGTGCTGCGCAAGGGTGAAGTGATGGGCGATGTATCAGAACAGCAAATACAGCGCATACAGATAAGAGAAACCATCCGTTCACACTTCGAGAAGGAGGCAACACTATTCAAGCAGGGCATCAAGACGCTTTCGCTCTTCTTCATCGACGAAGTAGCCAACTATAAGGGTTATGATGAACAGGGCGAAGTGGTGAAAGGCTTCCTCTGGAAGGTCTTTGAAGAGGAATACACTCGTTTCATGTATGAGAACCTTTCGCTCTTTGAGGATGACTACCAGCGTTACCTGAAACGCTTCACGGCAGATCAGGTACACAATGGCTATTTCTCCATCGACAAGAAAGGACACGCCATTGACAGTGTTGTGAAGCGAGGCGAAGACTTCTCATCGGACATATCAGCATACGACTTGATTCTGAAAAACAAGGAGCGGTTGCTGAGCTTCGATGAACCGACACGATTCATCTTTTCTCACTCTGCCCTGCGTGAAGGATGGGACAACCCGAATGTATTCCAGATTTGCACCCTGCGCCATGCCAGCAGTGCAACCGCGAAGCGTCAGGAGGTTGGACGTGGACTTCGCATCTGCGTTGACCAGCAAGGCGTTCGCATGGATGCAGAGCGTCTGGGTGAAGCGGTTCATGACATCAATGCCCTGACAGTCATTGCCAATGAGAGCTACAGTACGTTTGTTGATGCACTCCAGAAAGAGACCCGTGAAGCCTTGCGTGAACGTCCTACACAGGCAACAGTTGCTTACTTCGAGGGTCGCAAGTTTATGGTGGGCGAAGAATTACATACCATATCCACTATGGAGGCAACTGCCATTGTCAATTATTTTTTTGAGAATGACTATGTGGATGACAAAGGGAATATCCAGCAGTCATATCACAAAGACCTGCGTACAGACAGTTTGGCACCGATGAGCAAAAAACTGGCTCCCATCAGTGAACAAGTGCATAAGTTGGTACAGGGTATCTTCGACCCGACTGCCCTTGCAGACATGATAGAGGATGCCAACGAGTCAGCGGAAGTTGTCAATGACCATCTGAATGACAATGCCAGCAAGGAAGAGTTCAAGCGTTTGTGGGAAGAAATCAACCACCGATATGTCTATACAGTACATTACGACAGTGAGGAACTGATTCAGAAATCCGTTGCATCCATTAACAAAAACCTGAGAGTCACCGAACTGAAATATGTGGTGACTACAGGCGAACAAGGAACAGATGACCTTGATTTCACAGGCGACCAGCACACTCGCACACAAGCGTTGAAGGAGGTATCGACAAGCGATGTGCCTTACGACCTTGTAGGCGAGATAGCTAAAGGTGCCACATTGACCCGAAGGACAGTAGTACGAATCTTGAAGGGGATTTCCACAGGTAAGCTTTATCTGTTCAAGAACAACCCTGAAGAGTTTATCCGTAACGTGGTACGTCTGATTAAAGACCAGAAGGCTACCATGATTGTGGAGCATATAGCCTACAACCGTACAGAGCAGCAGTATGATGCCAGCATCTTCACCAAGGAGAAGAACCGCCAGCCACTTGAAAAGGCATACGAGGCAAAGAAGCATATCCTGGACTATGTGTTTACAGACAGCAAGGGAGAACGCAAGTTTGCCGAAGCACTCGACAAGGCTGACGAAGTCTGTGTCTATGCCCGTCTGCCACGCACGTTCCTGATACCTACGCCAGTGGGTAAGTATGCCCCTGACTGGGCTATTGCCTTCAATGACAATATGGGGGTTAAGCACATCTTCTTTGTGGCAGAGACCAAGGGTAGTATGCTGTCTATGAACCTGAAAGGCGCAGAAATGGCTAAGATAGAATGTGCCAAGAAACTATTCAACAATGTATCAACCAGCAAAGTACGTTACCATGAGATAACGGACTATGATACGATGTTGAACGTTATCAACAGCTTAGGGTAATCGTATAAAAAAGTTACTGCTTATGAAGTGAACAAGTTTAAGAAGTCAGATAGAACCTGCCCCAATAAAAAAAGGCGGGCAATACCCGCCTTTTTTTATTTAAAACTGTATCAAATGATATACTGAGAGCTGATGGACTCGTTGCATACCACACGACGTATGGTTTCTGCAAAGATGTCGGCAATGCTGAGTTGTTTCACCTTGTCGCACTTCTTGCTGTAAGGAATGCTATCAGTAAAGACCATCTCTTCTAACTGTGACTCCTGCACACGGAAAGATGCAGGGTCTGACATCACGCAATGGCTGGCAATGGCACGCACTGAGCGGGCACCGTTCTCCATCATCAGGTTAGCTGCCTTGGTGATAGTACCAGCTGTATCTACAATGTCGTCGATAAGAATCACATCCTTGTCTTTTACATCGCCAATTACCTGCATGGAAGCCACCACGTTGGCCTTCTCGCGTGTCTTGTTGCAGAGCACCAAAGGCACGTCAAAATACTTGGCATACGCACCTGCACGCTTAGAACCACCAACGTCGGGAGAAGCCATTACCAGATTGTCACCCAGATTGAGTGATTCGATATATGGAATAAATACGCTGGATGCATACAGATGATCTACAGGAACATCGAAAAAGCCCTGGATCTGGTCAGCATGCAGGTCCATCGTGATGACACGGTCGATGCCGGCAACTGACAGCAGATCGGCCACCAGTTTGGCACCTATGGATACACGTGGCTTGTCCTTGCGGTCCTGGCGAGCCCAACCGAAGTAGGGGATAACGGCCACGATGGACTTGGCAGAAGCACGCTTGGCAGCATCAATCATAAGCAGCAACTCCATGAGATTGTCGGAGTTGGGGAAGGTTGACTGTACCAGGAACACGATAGCGCCACGGATAGACTCTTCGTAGGATACAGCAAACTCACCGTCGGCAAAATGAGTGATGTTCATGTTGCCCAGCGGACAATTCAAGCTGGCGCAGATGCGCTCGGCAAGGTACCTTGAGTTGGTACCGGAGAAAACCATAAAGGGTGATGTCTCGTTCATTATATTTTTTATTAAATTGTTAAAATCAGATTTTTTCACCAATGGTGTAAAGCAGATAATAGAGATATTCCCAACCACCTACCTTCTCAATCTTGAGTGGCAAACCATCGTCGTCACGGTCAAGGATAAGGTCTGTCTTCTCAACCTTATAGCACTGTGTCTTTCCTTCAGGGCTCACAGCTACAAGCTGTTTCACAGGGCGTGGATTCCATATCTTGCCCGTATAGCCCGTAAAGAGGTCACGGTTATCGGCATAGAGGTTTACATCCACTTCTTTATCGCCGTCGGCCAGGCTATCATACTTCTGCTGGTTGAGTGGCAAGGTGAGTACACCATCGTCTGTGAGTGATGGTTGCTGTATGTCAATAGTCTCGGGCAGATGGTTCTCGTCAATGAGTGGTGTGTCAAACACAAACTGCTCCACAGCATCACAAGGTATGGGCTGTTTGAGCGTGTGCGGATTAGCTAACTTCCAATTAACACAGTCAGGCAAACTCCATACAGACTCTTCCTTTTCGGAAAAGCCTGTGACATCCACATAACCTACAATAGCTCCTGTTGACAATGAGGAAAGAGTGGCTATTTGTCCCATCAATAGATAGTTGTCGATACGGTAAGACCAACATTCAGGCAATGCCTGATGGTAGTCCTCTGGTATCTGAATCTGTGTGGCAACAATTGCTATTTTGCCTGGATTCTCTTTTGGCTTCCACGCCATGCTCATCACGTCTTGCAATCCTGCACACAGTAGTGAGGCCCAAGGCTGAGGCATACAGATTGCTTTCATCTTACTTGAATAATAATGGAGTGAACTCGGTTAAGTAAATACGCCAGTTGCGCCAGATGTGACCACCGTCGGTCTCCATATACTGATACTTGTAGCCCAGACCATCAAGTTTCTCACGATAAGCCTTGTTGGCAGCATAGAGGAAGTCGGTCTTGCCAATGCCAATCCAGTAGAGGGCAGGAGACTTGCTGAACTGCGTCTTCAGCTTAGCATCTTCATTAGTATAAATAGGAGATACAGATGGATCAGTAACACCCAGTGCTGCAGAGAACAAACCAATATAGTTGAAGGTGTCAGGATTGTTCAGCGAGATGAACTTAGAGTGGAAACCACCCATTGACAAACCAGCGATGGCACGGCCCTGCTTCTTGTTGATGGTGCGGTAGTTGGCATCGATAAACTTCACAACGTCCATGAAAGAACTCTCGAACGAACCTTCCATAGTCTTGGGCAGGTTCATAGAAGGAGCAACAAATCCGGCAGAAGTTTCGCCAGGAGCTGCTTCCTGTGAGATGTTGCCATTTGTCATCACCACAATCATTGGTTCTGCCTTGCCCTGAGCGATGAGGTTGTCAAGGATTTGGGCAGTGCGTCCCTGCGTCAACCAAGCCTCTTCGTCGCCACCCATACCATGCAGCAGGTAGAACACAGGATAACGCTTGTTGCTTGTTTCATAGCCAGCCGGGGTATATACGCTGACACGACGACTCATACCGTCCTGGGTGTACCAGCGTTTAGCTACGGTGCCATGAGGAACTGCATTGATCTTATAGAGGTCAGAACGACCGCCGCCAATGAGCAGGATGCTGCTCAGGGTTGATACGTCGCGGTTCACATATACATTGTTCATGTCAATCACACGCTGACCATCAATCAGGAAGTGATATGTATAGAACTCAGGAGCCACGGGTACTGGGGTAGTGTATTCCCATACACCATCTTTTTCCGTGAGGTCAGCTACACCAGTAGCTTCAATTTCCATTTCGTTGTCACCAAACTTTACAGTCTGTTTCTGTGTGGGCAAGAAGTCTCCTGTAACTTGAACAACAACAGCTTTAGGAGCTACAACACGAAATGTCACCGTATTGTCAGGATGAATCTCAGGAGACACGATGCTTGCGCCTCCAAACAAAGCCTGCTGAGCAAAAGTCAATGTAGTGGCCAGCAATGCAATAACTGTGAATAATGCTTTTTTCATATTGTTAATATTAATCTAAAAGTTCTGCAATTCTCTCATATAGCTTCTCACCGCGCAGATTACGCTCGATGATGGTACCATCTTTATCGATGAGAACAGTGTGGGGGATAGCGTTCACACCATAAATAGCTGCAGCCTCACACTGCCAATATTTGAGGTCGGACATCTGTGGCCAAGTGATATCCAGATCGGCAATGCCTTTCTTCCATGCATCGGCGGTCTGGTCGAGTGAAACGCCCACAATCTCGAAGCCTTTGTTCTTATATTGGTTGTACACCTTCACTACGTTAGGCATCTCCTGGCGGCAGGGACCACACCAGCTTGCCCAAAAGTCAACTAATACCACTTTACCGTTGCCTGCATAGTCGCTCAGTTTGACGGGATTTCCTTCAGGGTCATTCATTTCGAAGTCGGTAAATTTCTTACCAACACTTGTAGCAGTGAGTTTGTTAACCTGCTCCTTTATTCTAACAATGGTCTCGTCAGATGAAAATTGCTCAGGAATAAGGTTTACTATCTCAGCCAACTGAGGGGTTTCCATGTAATAATAGAATTTTTTCAGCATGTCAATGCCAGCTGCTAAGTTGATATTCTTACGTATGCCGCGATACATGATCTGCATATATTCGTTTTCCATCTCCTCT
This sequence comes from Bacteroidaceae bacterium, assembly GCA_017651505.1. Lineage (GTDB taxonomy): Bacteria > Bacteroidota > Bacteroidia > Bacteroidales > Bacteroidaceae > Bacteroides. The sequence continues at coordinate 6,872 of JAGCCV010000097.1, forward strand.
GTCTGCTTGACATATTCTTCACGCTGTTCGTCTGTGATTTCGTCACTTGCTAAAGCTTCATAAATAGGATCCATCTTCTGCTGCAGCTCTTGCATCTCATCCATAACAGCTTGATTGGCATCGTTATTTGGCGTACCCCATACAGATTGGGTCTCGTCGTTCATTTTTACGTTGATAGTTCCGTTCTCCAAGAAGAACTCTAAAGACTGTCCGTCATTTTGACGGAAATGATACACCAGATAGCGAATTGCAGGTTCGTCTTGCACACCTTTCAGCTGGAACTTTCCGTCATTAATGACAGTGCCTTGCAACTTGTTTATTTGACCGCCATTCAACTCCATCAAGAAGATAGAGTCACCGTCGTTAACGCCAGATATTTCTCCATTTATGGTATAACCATTACTTGTGCAGGCTGTTAGAATAGCCAGAGTGCCTACATATAAGAGTTTTTTCATTTTGCTTTTTTTGAATATTATTTTACAAGTCATGAAAATGTATAGCTTGTATGATAAAGTTTGGAACAAAGTTACTAATAATTGAATGCAAAACAAAATATGCTTGCATATTTTTTATGACGAGATGGAGTAACTGGTCAGTTTTCTATGCTAAATTCATTTGTGCTTAGGCATAAAAAAGCCTCCCCGATTATGATTTATCGGAGAGGCGTTTTCTGTAATCATCTCTATTTGAACCCCGACTTTATTCAGCAGCTGGAGTTTCAACAGCAGCATCGGCAGGAGCTTCAGCAGGAGCCTCTTCTGCCTGAGCAGCAGCTTCTTCTGCAGCCTTAGCAGCCTCTTCAGCAGCTTTTGCAGCTTCTTCAGCGGCCTTCTTCTCAGCCAATGCCTTAGCCTTTTCTTCGTTGACCTTCTTTTCAGCAGCCAGACGAGCAGCGTCAGCAGCCTTTTTGTCAGCAGCAGCCTTGTCAGCGATAGCTTTAAGACCATTCTGCTTGTCTTTCTTCCACGCTTCAAAACGCTTTTGAGCCTCAGCCTCGTCGAAAGCGCCCTTCTTTACGCCAGTAAGCAGGTGCTTCATCAAATATACACCCTCATGAGACATGATACTACGTGCGGTGTCGGTTGGCTGTGCACCTACATTAACCCAATGCAGTGCACGTTCAAAATTCAATTCTACTGTGGCAGGATTGGTGTTTGGGTTATAAGTACCAATTCTTTCGATGAACTTACCATCACGTGGAGCTCTTGCATCGGCAATGACAATGGTATAGAACGCATAGTTCTTGTGACCATGTCTTTGCAGTCTAATTCTTGTAGCCATAAAATCTTAATAATTTATTAATTAATATATTGAATTGATGCCCTTAACTCGTAAAGGCGGTTGCAAAATTAGTGGTTTTCTTCGACTTCGCAAAATAATCATGTATTTATTTTAAGAATATTTCTTTGGAAGTCGCAATAAAATAGCCATGACAGCTAATATTCCCATCAAGAAAGGATAGTAGAGCGACCCGATGATGCTGACGGGCGAAATGCTGGCAAGTCCAGAAGCGATAAGCATTTGCGCCCCGTAAGGAATGATGCCTTGTACCATGCATGAGAAGGTGTCGAGGATGCTGGCTACCTTACGCTTGTCTAAATTGAACTGCTGTGAAATCTGGCGGGCAATAGGGGCAGTGGTGATGATGGCTATGGTGTTATTGGCGGTACAGAGATCTGCCAGTCCCACTAAAACACCAATGCTCATTTCGGCACCACGCTTACCTTTAATATGCTTTGTTATCTTCTTTATTATGAATGCTATTCCGCCATTGAAACGTATCATTTCAAGCATACCACCTGCCAGTAATGTAACGATGATGAGTTCACTCATGCCCATAATACCTTCGCCCATGGCACCTAACCAAGTGAAGAATGCCGTGCCAGTAAATGTACCTATGATGCCTGTGGCCACTAAACCGATAAGTAGCACCAGCATCACGTTCATGCCTCCAAGAGCAAGGATGAGTACCAGCAAATAAGGAATCACCAGTGGCCATTCGATTGGACCAATATCAGGCGTTACATTGAGTGCGACTCCTTGTATTATATAAATAACCAACGAAGCTAAGGCAGCTGGTAAGATAATCTGTATGTTCACACGAAACTTATCTTTCATCAGGCAATCCTGCGTCTGTGTGGCAGCTATAGTGGTGTCACTAATAAACGACAGATTATCACCAAAGAACGAACCACCTACTACTACAGCTGTCATAAATGGCAGGTCGATGCCTGTCTTTGCAGCCAATCCACTCGCTACAGGTACTAGAGCAGCGATAGTGCCTACACTGGTTCCTACCGATAGCGAGATAAAACATGAGGCCAAAAAAATGCCTGCCAAGAGGAGGTTACTGGGAAGTATGGTAAGGGTGAGATTCACTACAGAATCTATGGCCCCCATCTGTTTGGCTCCCTGAGCAAAGGCACCTGCCAGCATAAAGATCCACACCATGAGTAGGATACTTTTGTTACTGGCTCCTTGTGAAAATACGTTGATACGTTCTTCAATGGTTAATCCTCGTGTGATGGCCACGGCATAACACGATGAAAGCATGAAAGCAACGGTGATGGGTATTTTGTAGAAGTCGTCGAGCAGGATCGAAGCGCCCAAATAGGAGAAAAGAAACACCAGCATGGGACTCAGGGCTAACCAACCGTGAATCCTATATCTTCGCTTATTATCTGTTACTTCTTCCTGCATATATATCGCATCTTAATTGATTAATGTGCCTGTTGTACGGATTCGCTTTCGTTCCCGTAACGGTCGATGGCAGTCACGGCAAACCTTGTCTTCCTGCTCCAGGGGAAGATAGGTGCATAGATATACTCTGTCCCCTGTACCCGTTGTGCGATGATATTGGCAGGGTCATTGGTATCAACAGACGATGTGGTAGCACCATAGATAATATACATGGGCGCATTCATAGTGTCGTTGTCAGTAGATGGTTCCCAACTCAGGTGGATGTAACCGTCTGCATCAGTCGTCACTTGCAGGTTCTTTGGAGCAGAAGGTGCCATGTTATCTAACCAAGGAATGGCTGGGGGCAAGGCTGGAGTCGTATAAAGCTCGTCAGAAAGTAGGTCGTAGAACCCTTGCACGTTGTCCATGAGGTACTTCATGCGGTAGTGGGCTTGACCTGCCAAACCATTGCTACGGGTGAATAGAATTTGGCGTTCTATCTCGTTGATGTTCCAGTCGCCTTCTTTGGGATCCAAGAAATAGATACCCAATCCGGGGACCACCTGACGGCCGTTGCTCTGCTCTTTCCAGTCGAGGGCAAATGGATAGAAATTGTTGCCTTTGAAATACATCATGGGGTAAATCTGGTCTTGTATGCCTTCGCCCAACCAGCCCACTACGTCCTGCTTTACGGATTTGTAGGCGTTCCAACCACGGGAGGGATAACGGGTGGTATCGTCAAATTTGCCCACAGGACTGGTGCTTACCTTCACCCAGGGCTTTAGGGCTTTTACGCCATTATAAATAGTTCGGACAATCTCTGTGATGTTATCACGTCGCCACTGATCGATGTCACGTCCGTTTCCATATTTGCGGAACTCGTTACGGTCGGGGAAATTTGGAGCATTCTCTGGATACCTCAGGTAGTCGTAATGCACCCCATCCACATCATAATTCTGAACAATCTCACGTGTGATATCCATTAGGTATCTTTTGGTGTCGGGATGCCCTGGGTTGAGAAAAAACTCACGCTTGTAGGCTACGGTGATGTTAGGTCTTTTCTTCGTCACGGAATTGTTTCCTAATGCGTTGACATGCGTACGATTGCCTAAGGGAATAGCCACAATCCATGCGTGGCACTCCATGCCTCGCTTATGACACTCCTCTATGGCAAAAGCTAAGGGATCATAGCCCGGGTCACCACCTACCTTGCCTGTCAATATGGAGTTATAGGGTTCGTAAATCGACTTATAGATAACATCGCCTCGTGTACGCGTCTGGAAGAGAACGGTGTTGAAGTTGGCCATCTTGAGTTTATCAAGCATATCCAATAGCTCTGCTTTCTGGCGTCGGATGCCCTCAGCACTGGTGGCTTTTGTCTTGGGCCAGTCAAGGCCATAGACGGCTGTAATCCATGCAGCCCTCACTTCGTGCTTGGGTGGGTGAGTCTGCGCCATCAAAAGCTGAGCGAAGAGTAGGAATAGTATGATAAGTACTTTTACTTTCATGAGATTTGTATTTTGTGTTGCAAAGATAGTGCAAGTCGAAGACTTTGCAAAACCAATTGTTCTATTTTGATACTTTTCTATTAAATTGTTTTATAATTACGATTATTACTATTACTTTTGCAAAGTTTTGTAGATAAACAATAGGTATTTGTTGTTATGATTACTTTTTTTCTATCCCTTTTGGCTTTGATTTTGGGCTATGCTCTATATGGTGGGTTTGTGGAAAGGGTGTTTGGTCCCCATAACCATCGCACTCCTGCCTTGAAGATTCACGATGGTGTGGATTATATCCCAATGCCATTGTGGAAAATATTTATGATACAGTTTCTGAACATAGCTGGTACAGGACCTATATTTGGCTCTATCATGGGGGCAATGTTTGGTCCCTCAGCTTATTTGTGGATTGTTTTTGGATGTATCTTTGCAGGAGCCACCCACGATTATCTCAGTGGCATGATATCTATTCGTAATGGAGGAGTCGGTTATCCGGAAATCATCGGAAAATATCTTGGTAACCGCACCAAGAAAGTCATGTTGTTGTTCACCATCCTGCTGCTTATCATGGTGGGTGCCGTTTTCGTGTATAGTCCTGCCATTATCTTGTCGGGTATTACTGGCAGTTTCATGATGTGGGCGGTGATTATTTTTATTTATTATTTCATTGCCACGATGATGCCTATCGACAAGATTATTGGCAAGGTTTACCCTTTATTTGCTTTTGCTCTTATGTTTATGGCTTTAGCGGTGTTGGTTGGACTTGTGTGGAAGATGCCTGAACTGCCTGAAATATGGGATGGATTAGATAATAGGAATACCAAGATGGGCCCCATCGTACCTACTTTATTTATAACGATTGCTTGTGGTGCCATCAGTGGCTTTCATGCCACCCAGAGTCCGTTGATGGCTCGTTGCATCAAGCATGAGAAACTGGGTCGTCCCGTGTTTTATGGTGCCATGATTACTGAGGGTGTTGTGGCACTTATCTGGGCCACTGTGGCTTCCTATTTCTTCTATGGAGGTGGGGCGGCAGAGCTTGGTGCTGATACTTCAGCCAGTGCACCTCAGATAGTTAATATCGTGTCAAAAAGCTGGTTGGGCGTGTTTGGTAGCATTTTAGCCTTGTTGGGCGTAGTAGCAGCTCCTATCTCTACGGGTGATACTGCTATGCGCAGTGCTCGGTTGATTATCGCCGATTTCATCCACTTGAACCAAAAAAGCATTACGAATCGTCTGCTCATTAGTGTTCCTTTGTTTGTCGTTACTATATTGGTTCTATGGTATAATATAGCCGATGCTGATGGTTTCAATGTTATCTGGAATTATTTCGGATGGGCCAACCAGACGTTGTCTATCTTTACCTTGTGGGCGTTTACGGTTTACTTGGCTCAGCAGCACAAACCCTATTTTATCACGTTGATACCTGCCTTGTTCATGACATTCGTTTGTACCACTTTCCTGCTGATATCACCAATCGCTTTTGGCCTTGACAACCAGTTGTCTTACGTCATGGGTGGTTGCGTATTGATTGTCGCCATCATTTGGTTCGGATGGTGGTATCGCAAGAACATACTTGTAAAATAATAATATTTATTTTACCTTTGCATCCCAAAATAATCAGTGTTATGAAAGATGTTAAGATAGCAGTAGCTGGAACTGGCTACGTAGGTTTGAGTATTGCCACATTGTTGAGTCAGCATCATGACGTAATGGCAGTGGATATTGTGCCTGAGAAAGTGGAGATGATTAATAACCGCAAGTCGCCTATAGTAGATAAGGAAATAGAAGAGTATCTTGCTACAAAACCTTTGAAACTGAAAGCCACTTTGGATGCTGAAGAGGCTTATCGGGATGCGGATATTGTGGTGATAGCAGCTCCCACTAACTACGACAGCATGAAGAATTTCTTCGATACGAGTGCCGTGGAGGCGGTTATCACTACGGTAATGAAGGTGAACCCACAAGCTATTATGGTGATAAAATCTACTATACCTGTGGGTTATACGGAAAGTATCCGTCAGCGCACTGGCAGTCAGAATATTCTTTTCTCGCCTGAGTTCCTACGCGAGAGTAAGGCTTTGTATGATAATCTCTATCCGAGTCGTATTATTGTAGGAACTGATCCTGATAATCCACGTTTACTTGAAGCAGCCCATCTTTTTGCCGACTTGCTCATGGAAGGTGCTTTGAAAAAGGATGTGCCTACGTTGTTCATGGGATTTACCGAGGCAGAGGCAGTGAAGTTGTTTGCCAATACCTTCTTGGCTTTGCGAGTGAGTTTCTTCAATGAGTTGGATACATACGCTGAGATAAAAGGTTTAAGCACGCAATCTATAATCGATGGTGTATGTTTGGATCCTCGTATCGGCAACCATTATAACAACCCATCGTTTGGCTATGGTGGATACTGTTTGCCGAAAGATACGAAGCAGTTGTTGGCCAACTATTCTAATGTACCTCAGACAATCATACAGGCAATTGTGGATAGTAATCGTACCCGTAAAGATTTTATAGCTGACAGGGTGTTACATATGGCAGGCTATTACGATTATTACAATCGTGGTGACTATAATCCTTTAGAGGAACGCCATTGTGTGATTGGGGTATATCGTCTTACAATGAAGAGCAATAGTGATAATTTTCGACAAAGCAGTATCCAAGGCATCATGAAGCGCGTCAAAGCGAAAGGTGCCCAGGTGATTGTGTATGAGCCTTCTTTACCAGATGGTACCACTTTCTTTGGTAGTAAGGTGGTAAATGACCTTGAGGCGTTCAAGCGAGATAGTCAGGCAATCATTGCCAATCGTTACGATGCTTGTTTGGATGATGTGGCTGAGAAGGTTTACACCAGAGATATTTTCCGAAGAGACTAAGTCGTTTGCTGAATAGACATATAAGAGCTGTATAGGCTCCACATGACAAAGGCGAGTGAAAACTCGCCTTTGCTATTATATATGCTCAAATGGTCAATGTCTTTATGCGTTCTGATATAAGTATCGTTTGATAGATTTCTTAGGCGTCTTCTCGAACTCCTCGTAGAAGATTTTAATCTTTTGAATTTGGCAGTAGTTAGGCAATTTCTGGTTCAGCTGAACACGGTTTTCTTCCATTATCGCAGCCATTTTGCCATTCACGATACCAGCTTTGTTTGCCATGTCAAAATCTGGATATACCAAACCCACCAGTTTGCTTTCTTGCTGGATGACAATGCACTCAGCTACATAAGGCATGCTGTTGAGTTGGCTCTCAATCTCCTCTGGATAGATGTTCTGTCCGTCAGGACCCAAAATCATGTTCTTGGAACGACCACGGATTGAGAGATTTCCTTCTGCATCCAATACACCCAAGTCTCCTGTATGCAACCATCCATCTGAAGTGAGCACTGCCTTAGTAGCTTCCTCATTTTTATAGTAGCCCAACATTACATTCATTCCCTTGGTAAGAATCTCGCCAGGAATATTCTGAGGGTCAGGTGAATCAATCTTAATTTCCATTCGTGGAGCTGCCTTTCCGCAAGAGTAAGGCTTGTATTTATCCCAGCCCTCATAAGAAATGATAGGTGCACATTCCGTCATGCCATAACCCACTGTGTATTTGAAGTTGATGGAGCGGAGAAACGATTCAACCTCTTTGTTCAGTGGTGCGCCACCCATGATGACTTCGATGAAATTGCCACCAAAGCCAGCTGTAACCTGATCGCAGATGCGTTTCTTTACGATGTCGCTCAGTACAGGAAGGTTCAGCATCAGCTGTGCCCATATGTTCTTTTCCAACTGTGGTAACACCTTCTTTTTGATAATCTTCTCCACCACTAAAGGTACAGCAATGATGATACGAGGCTTCACATCAGCAAATGCTTGAGAAATAATTTTAGGAGAAGGAATGCGGGTGAGGAAATAAACATGGCAACCGACTACAAATTCATAAAGGAATTCAAAAGACATGCCGAAAGTATGTGCCATAGGTAAGATACTTACCACCTTGTCGCCAGGGTACAAGTCGAGAACACTTCGAGCAAAGTCCATGTTCGACCACAAAGCACGATAAGGAATCATCACGCCTTTCGATGAACTGGTCGTGCCTGAAGTATAGTTAATCATTGCCAGTTCGTCGGGGCTTTGCTCTTTGTAATAATCTACATGTTCGGGGCGGAAGTTTTTGGGGTATTTCTTGCCGAAGATCTCGTTCAAATGCTCGCGTGCATGCAATAGTTTCTTGTTGCGTGCCACCAGCACAGAGAAGTCTGTCATCAGCATAATACCTTCCAGCTTAGGCATCTCCTGCTCGTTGAGGTCTTCCCAAACTCTGTCACCTACATACAACATTCGGGCATCAGAGTGGTTCACGATGTGGTGAATATTGTCAGCTTTAAACTCATGCAGGATAGGTACCACAATGGCTCCATATGAGAGGATAGCCAGATAAGTCACTCCCCAATGGGAAGAGTTTCTACCGCAAATGGCAATCTTGTCACCTTTCTTCACGCCAGCCTCTTCAAGGAAGATATGAACTTTTTCTATCTTTCTAGCCACATCCTTGTATTGTAAAGTGGCACCATTATAATCGGTCAGGGCATCTAAGTCCCAGTTCTTTTTAATCGAATCTTCAATTAATTGCAAAAAACTTTGTTCCATGTTATTAATTGCACAAATACACTAATTTTGTGCAAAGATAGGTCTTTTGTGTCAAACCACAAAATAAAAATGAGGGATTTTTTTAGTTAGCTACGTTTATTTAAGAAGTCTTGGAAAACCTGCTTGTAGCTATCACCTATGGGAATGTATGTGTTTCCAAAAACAATACGATTATGCTCGATTATTCTAATTTTTTCTTTCTGAACAATATACGAACGATGCACTCGCATAAAGCGGTCGGATGGCAGCATATCTTCCATAGCTTTCATACTCATGAGCGACATGATGGGCTTAGGCGCATTTTCTTCGTAGATTTTTACGTAATCCTTCAACCCTTCTATATAGAGAATGTTTTTAAGCTCTATCTGGATAAGTTTATATTCACTCTTGATGAAGATGCTTTGTATGTCTTCTTCCTTTTCTGTCTTTTCTGGTTGTTGACTTCGCTCTATCAACTTGAACCATTCTTGTGCCTTGTTGGCAGCTTGTAGAAAATCGGGGTAGGAGACTGGTTTTAACAGATAGTCGAGGGCATTGACTTTGTATCCATCAAGGGCATATTGGTTGAAGGCGGTGGTAAACACCACACGTGTCTGTTGTGGTATCATGCGAGAATAATCCAAACCGTTCAACTCTGGCATCTGGATGTCAAGAAAGATTAAGTCAACCTGATGGCCATGTAATTCCTGCATGGCCTGTACAGCACTGCTATAGGCTCCTACCAGTTCAAGGAAGGGAGTCTTCTTAACATAGCTTGCCATTAGCCCTAATGCTAAAGGTTCGTCATCCACTACAGCACAACGTATCACTGCCATATATATATATTAGGTGTTACCTCGTATTAATTTCAAGCGAAGATGAATATTCCTTGCCATCATTGCTCAAGCCATAATGCCAACTATGTTTGTTGGGATAGGACAAGTTGAGGCGTTTCTTCACTTGTTCCAGGCCAATGCCACTGCCACTCTTGTCATAGCCCACTTTACGATGGTTGCTGTTTTGGATGAGGCAACGCACCACACCTTGTACCTCAGAGAAACGAATCTTGATGAAGCTCGGCTCTGTAGGAGAAATGCCATGCTTGAAAGCGTTTTCTACCAATGAGATGAAGATAAGCGGAGCTATAGGTGTCTGACTGTTGGAGACAAGGTCGTATTCGGCTTCTACTGTTACATTGGAACTGAGGCGAATGCGCATCAGCTCAATATAACTTTGGATGAATTCCATCTCTTTGCTTAAGGTCGTAAACTGGTCTTTGTTCTCGTAGAGCACATGGCGTAACAACTTGCTCAACTCCTGTACAGACTTTTGTGCCTTCTCTGTATCGAAGGCAATCAAGGCATATATATTATTTAAGGTATTGAGCAGGAAGTGGGGGTTCAGCTGATTGCGCAGGTTCTGCAGTTCGGCCTCGGCCAGGGCTTTCTCGGCTTCTTTACGCGACGATTCCGATTTGCGCCACTCTTCGCTCACCCTAATCATGGTGGCGATGATGGTGATAATGATCAGCGGAAACGAGTCGCGCACTACAATTACCAAGAATGGGGGGCGGAATTCCTGTCCCCAATTCATGGGGAAGTCGTTAGCCTCCATGGGCATGTGCTCAACATAATAGCGGAACATGTATTCGCCCCACAGGTGATAGCTGAACGAGAAGCCAAAGATGACTATGATGTTCAGCAACAAATAGAATAAGGTGTGGTGTCTGAGCAGGTACTTGGGCACCAGCCACAAATAGTTCAAATAGAACACCAGCACCCACACACCATACCAGAAACCACCGTAGAAGAGATAGTTGGAGAATGGGAAATCAATGCCTCCGCGTAATAACATGAGGTATGGGAACATCGCTATGATGCCCCATACCACAATGTGTATAATTGTCTTTCTGTTATTGATCTTCAACTCTGGCATAGTGCAAATGTATGAAGAATTATTCGTATCTCAAAGCCTCAATTGGGTCTAAGTTGGCAGCTTTCTTTGCCGGATACCAGCCAAAGAACATGCCAATGAGTACGCAAACGCCGAAGGCAAGGCTGACAGAGCCGGCCGAGATGGATACCGATACTTGGTCGGAGAACATCTCTACCAATGCCCCCAGTCCGTAGCCACAGATGATGCCTATCAGTCCGCCGGTTAGGCAAATCAGCACGGCTTCAATCAAAAACTGGCTCAGGATGTCGATGCCGCGGGCGCCTACTGACATGCGCAGACCAATCTCTTTGGTACGCTCGGTTACTGACACATACATGATGTTCATGATACCGATGCCACCCACCACGAGCGAGATGCCTGCAATGGCAGCCAGCAGCATGGTCATCATACCGGTTACGGTTGATATGGTGCTCATAATCTCCTCCATCGAGTTGAGTGTGAAGTTGTTTTCTTCACCATCCTTCAGGCGGTGGTTGCGGCGCAGCACATCCTCAATCTCGTTCATTGCCAACTGGGTGTCCGCTTCGCTGGTAGCGCTGCATTGAATACCCTGCAGGTGGCTCTGTGAGAGCATGCGCTTCATTACGGTGCTGAATGGTGCCAGCACTATTTCGTCCTGGTCCATACCCATTGAGTTGGTACCCTTGCTGGCCAATACGCCCACCACCTTAAATGGAATCTGGTTTACACGCACTGTCTTGCCAATGGGGTTCTCGTCTGGGAACAGGTTGTCCACAATGGTCTTACCCAGCACCACCACTTTGGCAGAGGTTTTTACGTCTTGCTCGGTAAACATGTCGCCATCGGCCATTTCCAGCTGACGTATCTGCAGGTAGTCGGCACTGCATCCCGTCACTGACGATGGGTAGTTGTTATTACCTGCCACCAGTTGGCCAGAGCTTGATACGCTCGGACTGACGTAGGTGACGTGTGCACACTCGTTGCGGATAGACTCATAGTCTTCCATCTTGAGGGTCTGCATCGAACTGGCATCCATACGCTGACCGCCACGACGCTCACCACCAGGGTTAATCATAATCATGTTGGAACCCATGGAGGAAATCTGGCTGGTGATTTGTTCCTGTGTGCCTTGGCCGAATCCCAACATCGCGATCACTGATGCAATACCGATGATGATGCCCAGCATGGTAAGCAGTGAGCGGGTCTTGTTGTTGTAGATGGCCTTGAGGGCTATCTTGAAAAGATTTACGTAGTTCATAATCTAACGGTTTTTTTAAACTTCCTCAGGTATTGGCAATGAAGCCAATGTTTCAGCAGCATTTAAAATGTTGTCATTCAATACATCATCTTTGATCTTGCCATCGCGCAGGGTGATGGTGCGACTGCTGTACTGTGCAATCTCGGGGTTGTGGGTCACAAAGATAATGGTGCGTCCCTCGGCATGTAACTTCTGGAACAGTACCAGGATCTCGAATGAGGTGCGTGTATCCAGGTTACCGGTTGCTTCGTCGGCCAGTATCACGGCTGGGTTGTTCACCAGTGCACGGGCTATGGCCACACGCTGCATCTGACCACCCGACATCTGGTTTGACTTGTGCTCCAGACGGTCGCCCAGACCTACGGCCTTGAGTGCCTCAATGGCGCGTCTCCGTCTTTCTGATGCCGATACCGAACTATTATACATCAGTGGCAGTTCTACATTCTCGACTGCGGTGGTTTTGGCCAGCAAGTTGTAGTTCTGGAACACAAACCCAATCTTCCTGTTGCGCAAAATGGCACGCTGACTTCTCGACATGGTCCTTACGGGCACTCCGTCAAGGATGTATTCTCCACTGGTAGGGGTATCGAGGCAACCCAGTGTGTTCAGCAAGGTTGACTTACCCGAACCCGATGTACCCATGATGGTAACAAACTCACCTTCGTTGATGGTGAAACTCACGCCTCGCAAGGCTTTCACCACTTCATCGCCCACGATGAATTTGCGCTTTACGTCTTGTAATTCTATTACTGGTTTTGCCATAATTCTCAATCTTCAATTTTCAATTTTCAATCTTCAATTTTCAATGGAGCGAAGCTCAAAGGTCAATCTTTACATTGGACCGCCAGGACCGCCGCCAGGACCGCCAGGACCACCGCCCATACGCATCATCATGCCGTTTTCACGAGTGGTTGATGTGGCATCTACCACAACCTCGGTGCCTTCGCTGATGCCTTCCACCTCGGTCATTCCATTGCCGGTGAGGCCTACGGTTACAGCATGTGCGGTATATACGTTGCCTTCTTTGGTCCATACTTTCTGCGTAGCGGGTATGTCGTTAATCTGGGTTGCACCCATCTCAGGAGTAGGCGTGAAGCGCAAGGCACGGCTTGGAACCACTACTACATTGCTCTTTTCCTGCTTGAAGATGGTAACAGTAGCTGTCAATCTTGGTTTCAGCTTCAGGTCGTTGTTAGGAGCGTTGATCACTACCTCATAGGTTACCACAGAGCTGCTGGTAGTTGAACCGCTCTTCTCGCCCAGGCGAACCTGCACTACTGTACCTTCGAATGTCTCATCAGGATAAGCATCCACAGTGAAGGTGGCGCGCAAGCCTTCTACAATACCGCCTATATCAGCTTCATCGACATCGGCGATCACGCGCATCTGGGTCAGGTCGGCTGCGATGTTGAACAGTGTGGGGGTATTGAAACCTGCTGCCACTGTCTGCCCTTCTTCCACTGCCTTGTTGATTACCACACCGTCGATGGGTGAGTAGATGGTGGCGTAGGAGAGGTTGCGCTGTGCCTTTGCCAGGTTAGCGGTGCTCTGTGCAAACTGCGCCTTGGCGTTTTCGTAATTATACAAGCTCTGGTCATACTCTTGGTCGCTTATCAGCTGCTTGTCGTGCAGCAGCTTGTTGCGGTTGTAGAGTTTCTCCTGATACTCGTAGCTGGCCTTTGAACCGTTATAGTTGGCTTGAGAAGAGTTCAAGTCGCTCATCAAGGTAATCTTGTCCATTTCGGCTATTAGGTCACCTTTCTTTACTACCGAGTTGTAATCTACATAGATACGGTCGATGATACCACTCACCTGAGTACCTACTTCCACTTGGGTTACAGGTTCAATGGTGCCCGTGGCACTAATTGATTCAGAAACATTTCCCCTGGTTGCCGGAGCCGTCACCACATGCATGTTCAGTGTTTCAGACTTCCCGCCGAAGAGCCAGGAACCGATAGCGAGTAATGCCACTATGGCTACTACTGCCCAAATAATCGTTTTCTTTTTCATATTACTGGTATTTTTATATTATTCAAATGATTGTCAACTGTCACTTCTCGTATCAGCGAAAGCTGAACAGGGTCTGTGTAAGCTGTTCCGATCCTCGCCGATATCGGAGCATGGTCTCTATGCTCAGCCTATAACAATAGACTCCCCTCCATAGAATCTCAGCAACTGCTGGTTCATGATGGCCATATACTTGGCCTGCAGCAATGAGTTCTGTGCATTCAGCAGGGTGGTTTGCTCACGCAACAGTTCAACGGTGTTCTTCATGCCCAGGTTAAACTGCTCCTGCACCAGGTCGAAACTGGTTTGTGCACTGCTCAGCTGATCCTTGGCGGCGATATATTGTTGTTGTGCTGTGTTGGCATCGAGCCACAAACCCTCGATGTTGCTATACAATGTCTTCTGTTGGCTCTGCAAATTCAACTCAGAGTTCTGCTTCTGGATGCGGGCCTTCTGTACCTGGCTTTTTGTTTGGCGCTTGTCGTAGATAGGAATGCTTACGGAAACGCCTATAGAGTTGCTCCAGTTGTCAGAAATCTGGGTGCCGAATCCTTTGCCCGATCCGTTCATGTTGTTACTGTTGATCTGACCATTCAGACTGACGGTAGGCAGGTAACCAGCCTTAGCCACCTTGATGCTCAGCTCAGCGGCCTCTACATCCAGTATGCTCGACTGAATCTCTGGCCTCATAGCTAAAGCAGCGTTATACACATCGGTCTTTGAAGGCAGCGGAATCAGTACGTCCTCGTCGCTCAATGAAGGCAGATAGAGGTTCATTTCCTCCTCGCCCTCGATCTCGAGCAACTGTTTCAGTTGCAATTTGTAGTTCTGCAACTGTGCCTGTGAGTTCACCAGCTGATACCTGTCTTGGCTAACCTGCGACTCCAGTTGCGCATAGTCGGCTTTTGATGAGCTGCCTGCCTCAAATAATTGCTTGCCGCGATCGGCGTTGGCTTCGCTCACTGCCAGGTTGGCCTCGTTCACCTTAATAGATTCGGCAGCATACAGAATCTGGATGTAGATCTGAGTAATCTGCTGAATGATGTTGTTCTCACTCTGAGCCACATCCAGGTCGGCAGCCTCGCTGTTCAGCTTCTGCTGCTTCAGCGTGTTTATTCTTTTCCCATTGAAAACAGTCCAGTTGGCACTTAATCCGTAGCTGCCGTTGTAAGAAGTTTTGTTGTTCGAGGTCTTTACCTCCGAGCCCATCACCATCATGGTGGTCTGTGCGTTAGGTCGATAGCTGACGTTTTGGCTTACGCTTGCCGAAACACTGGGCAGGAAGTCTGCCTTGGCGTTCTTCACGTCAATGTCGGCGCTGGCAGCCTGCAGTCTGTTCTGCTGGATGGTGATGTTTTGCTGCAACGCATAGTCGATGCAGTTTTGCAACGTCCATTGGTCAGGCTGAGGTGTAGCCACTCTCGTTGTGTCTGTTGACCAAGCTTCCTGGCGTGGAGCAATGCCGTCCTGTGCCATCATGCTCACTGCGCTGCTCAAGCCGAGAATCATTAATCCTAAAAATCTTTTTGTCTTCATATCTCTGAAATTAATATGTTTTCGTTTTCTTTTTGCTGCAAAGGTAGGGGGTGCAGCCATGTTCTGCAACAAAAATCGACGAACGGGCTAATTTTATCGACAAATCTATGGATGTTTCGAAAATTATTATTAATTTTAAGCGGTTTAATGCTCGCTTTTCGTAGCAGCGGGTGCCGTGTCACGTATCTTTAGGCTATGCCTGTTTGCGACGAAATAGGGACGAAGTTCAATGTATCATGTTCAGTGTTGTAAACAAGATATGGCGGTTTTATGTCGATGGTTTCCGCAACATGACCATTGGAAGGACGCTGTGGTTACTTATCTTCATCAAGCTCTTCATCATGTTTTGCATCCTGCGTGTATTCTTTTTCCCTGACTTCCTCAATTCAGTAACCGATGATGATTCTCAGAAAGACGACTATGTGAGTTCTCAAATCATCAGTCGCAGTAACCGGGAATAATAACTTTAATCTAATATGCTATGATTGGAATCATTGACTCTTCGTTGATTGATTGGTCGAGGGCCCAATTCGCTCTTACGGCCATCTACCACTGGGTGTTTGTGCCACTCACTTTGGGCTTGGCTGTGGTGATGGGCATTATGGAGACACTCTATTATCGTTCTGGCGATGAGTTCTGGCAACGCACCGCCAAATTTTGGATGAAGCTTTTTGGTATCAATTTTGCCGTGGGCGTAGCCACTGGGCTTATTCTTGAGTTCGAATTCGGAACCAACTGGAGTAACTACAGTTGGTTCGTGGGTGACATCTTCGGCGCACCTCTGGCCATCGAGGGTATCGTTGCATTCTTTATGGAAAGTACTTTCGTGGCCGTCATGTTTTTTGGTTGGAAGAAGGTGAGCAAAGGCTTCCATCTGGCTTCTACGTGGCTCACAGGTGCTGGTGCCACTATCTCTGCTTGGTGGATCTTGGTTGCGAACTCATGGATGCAGCATCCTGTAGGTATGGAGTTCAATCCTGATACAGCCCGCAATGAGATGATTAGCTTTACCGAAGTGGCATTGTCTCCTTTTGCAGTGAGTAAGTTCTTCCATACTGTATTGTCAGCTTGGACATTGGGTGCAATATTCGTGATAGGCGTCAGCTGCTGGTATTTGTTGAAGGGGCGAGAAAAGAAGTTTGCGTTGGCAAGTATCAAGGTAGGTGCCATTATGGGTATCTTTTCAGCTGTCATGGTGGCTCTCACAGGAGATGAGTCTGGTCATCAGGTAGCGCAGCACCAGCCTATGAAGTTAGCTGCGATGGAAGGTTTATACCAAGGTGAGAGTGGGGCAGGGCTTACAGCTATTGCTTTGTTGAATCCTGCCAAGCAAACCCCTCAGGATGGGGTAGATCCTTATTTGTTTGAGATTAAGATACCCTATATGTTGTCGTTGTTGGCCGACCGTGATATCAATTCTTTCGTGCCAGGCATTAATGATATACTCAATGGTGGTTATCAGTTGAAAGATGGTACCACTGCTTTGTCTGTTGAAGAGAAAATTGCCAAAGGTAAGGTGGCTATAGCTGCCTTTGCCGCCTATCGTCAGGCACGTGCCGACGGTGATGAGGCTGAGGCCAAGGTGCAGGCAGGGTTGTTGCGCGAGAATATGCCTTACTTTGGTTACGGACACATCAAGAATGTAAATGATGTAGTACCTCCTGTTGCCTTGACTTTCTATATGTTCCGCATAATGGTCATGTTGGGAGGCTATTTCATTGTCTTCTTTCTGGTGGCACTTTTCCTGGTTTACAAGAAAGACATTACCAAAATGAAATGGTTTCATTGGGTTGCTATTTTCACCATCCCATTGGGCTATTTGGCAGGTCAGGCAGGATGGGCAGTTGCTGAAGTTGGCCGTCAGCCTTGGGTGATACAAGATATGATGCCTACCAATGTGGCTGTCTCTCAAGTATCTGTCGGTAGTGTACAGTTGACGTTCTTCATCTTCCTTGCCCTTTTTACTGTTCTGCTTATTGCCGAAATAGGAATTATGTTGAAGGCGATAAAGAAAGGACCCGAACTAAAAGAGGTAGCTTAACTAATTATCAATTAATATGACTTACGAATTCTTACAACAATACTGGTGGTTCGTCGTATCATTGTTGGGCGGACTCCTCGTCTTCTTGCTCTTCGTGCAAGGAGGCAACTCGCTGTTGTTAAACCTGCCAGAGAATGAAACACAGCGACAGATGATGATTAACTCAACGGGACGAAAGTGGGAGTTTACGTTTACCACACTCGTGACTTTCGGTGGCGCGTTCTTCGCTTCCTTCCCATTGTTCTACAGCACGAGCTTCGGAGGTGCCTACTGGGTATGGATGCTGATACTGTTTACTTTTGTGGTGCAGGCGGTAAGCTACGAGTTCCAGTCTAAATTGGGTAACCTGTTGGGCAAGAATACCTATCGTGGCTTCCTCATAATCAATGGCGTATTGGCACCCATTCTGTTGGGAACAGCAGTATCTACCTTCTTCACTGGATCCAACTTCTATGTTGATAAAGGCAATATCACTGATACTGTGGCACCCGTTATCAGCTACTGGGGCAATGCCTCTGGCGGTTTGGATGCCTGTCTGAATATCTTCAATGTCATCTTAGGTTTGGCGGTATTGTTCTTGTCACGCATTTTAGGTGAGCTCTATTTCATCAATAATATTGAGGATGACGACCTTCATCGCAGGGCACAAAAGAGTTTGGGCTTTGACACAGTCTTCTTCCTGGCATTCTTCCTCACTTGGCTTGTCTATTTGCTGATTAAGGAAGGCTTTGCTGTTGACCCGGCCTCGGGCGTGGTATCTATGGAAACCTTTAAGTACCTGCACAACCTCATGGCTTTGCCCTTGGTAACTATTATGTTGCTGGTTGGAGTAGTGTTGGTATTATATGGCATCTTTTGGACATTGGTAAAGAGCATCTTCCGTCGTGGTATATGGCTTGTGGGAACAGGCACGGTGCTTACTGTTACGGCACTCTTGCTGTTGGCTGGCTATAACAATACAGCCTATTACCCCAGTGTGGCTGATTTGCAGAGCTCGCTGACATTGACCAACAGCTGTAGCAGTGAGTTTACCCTCACCACCATGTTCTATGTGTCGTTGTTAGTACCATTCGTGCTGGCTTATATCTTCTATGCTTGGCGTAAGATAGACAGCAAACCTATCGATGCTGATGAGATACAGCATGATGAGCATGTTTATTGAATCATTGACCTATAGCTCTTGCCTTTGTTGATGGTTTGGAGATGAAAGCTTGTATGGCATTATAGTCGTTTCTTCAAGGCATATGCCATGATGCAGGTGCCAGCTATCAGCGCCAGTAGGCCGAAGTGCAACCCATAGCCATTGGCAAAGGCAACAGGGGCAAAGGTTATAAGACTGATTTCCACAGGAGCAATAAAAAGGTACGCCAAGGCATAATCTTCCATGCAATGACTTTTATGCTCTGGGTCAGCCACACGCAACATGGCAATGCCCATGGCTACCGTACCGGTGAACCATCCCCAAGTAAACAATGCTTTCTCCAGCCAACAATCGTCTTTCATCAGCCAACGGCCCACAATGAGCACGTAGAGTAGGGTGAGTATTAAACCGCTGACGAGCAGGATGCTTAGTGGAACGATGTAGTTTATAACTACCGACAGCTTAATGGCCGATATGCCGAATGCAACTAAGAAATCGGTAAAGGCTCCGCTCAGATGTCCAATGATCTGGGGTGAAGTATAATGCAGTGCCCCAGTTTTCTTGAAAAGATAACGCATCAAGATACCAAAAACAAAGGCGCAACTGAAGACAGGCATCTCTAACTTAGGCAAGAAAAACGATACGCCTTTGCTGATGCCATAGCCACCTAATGCCACCATAGCAATGATGGCAATGTTGAAGGCTAAACTGTCGATTGAGATGGCCGAGGTAGATGATTCCCCCATGCTTTGTCGCTTTTCTGCAGGTAATAACCCAGTGCGCAATTCGTGTGGCAAGTCCTCGAAAGTGGTGAGAAAGGAGGCGTATCCTTTCTTTGTGCCCCATTTGATGATTGCCAGTCCGATGAATACAGAGCTGAGTATTCCCACAGTGGCACAAGTCATGGCCAACGTCATCATTTCCTCTCCACCCATCTTGCTGAAAGCTTGACCTATGGCGGCTGCTGTTCCATGCCCTCCACAGAATCCGCTGGGCAGTGATAGACCGAAATAGGGAGCTACGGGCCAAAAAATGCTGAGGATGCCTATTCCTGCCAAGGCTCCAAAAGCCCATTGCCATAGCATGCCAGTCTGCGAGTATATCCACATGCGCTTTATTCTGCTGCCATTTTCTCGGCTCTTTGTTGAAGAGGCGAAGGGTAAACAACCAAAGATAAAGGCAATCAGTATGCTGGCATATGTACCCATGTTGTTTGATAGAGGCAACCAACCCAATCCGCCTGGACCGAAAGCTAAACCCATGAAGCCGGCCATCAGACTGGGAGGAATGAAATATCGTTGTGCTATTTGCAGCTTCACCCTGATGAGCTTGCCCAAGAGCAACAGCAGGGAGATGATGCCCACATCTGTAAACAATGTCCAAGGAGTAAAATCGTTCATCTTCGTATATTTGTTTTGCAAATATAAAGTAAGTCTTGCAAAAAACAAAATGAATAGTTCTGTTTTACTAATGTAGTGTTTTCTGTTCTTGTGTCTTTATTATTATTATATATATAAGGTGTAAAAAATAAATTGAAAAAAAAGATGAAATCATTTGGTGGATGTCGAAAAAGTCTATACCTTTGCACCCGCTTTCGAAAACGAGAGCACCGCTCTATGCCAAATTGGATGGGAAAAAGAAAAAGATAAAATAATTACAAAATTTTTGATTTTTCTCTTGGAGGTATCACTTTTTTGTTCTACCTTTGTATCCACTTTCCCTCTTTTTGGAGGGTGGTTGAGTTCTATGAAAGATTGATGGACAGAGGACAGGCAGCGTCCGGTGACGTTATTTTTTAGCTTTTCACCGGAGGTCTGAAATAAGGTGTAATATACATGAACGACCGTCAAAGGTTTTTTTACCTTTCACAAATAACGGACAGTCCTGACAGGCAATACGATGTTTCCCCCTTGTTTTCTCATGGGGGTTTGCATACAGAGATTTATTTTTTACAATGAAGAGTTTGATCCTGGCTCAG
>JAGCCV010000098.1 GCA_017651505.1 Bacteroidaceae bacterium
GCAAAGGAATAGACTCGTCCTTCTCTAACAGGCATTATCAATGGAGATGGTTCCAAGCCACGGCCTATAAAACTCTGGTCATACTCAAATCGGGCAGCTCCATACCTGTCATCCCAATTAAAGACACCGACAGGTATTCCAAATATACTGACTTTTGCAACATCTACCATTCAGATTCCTCCTTATTTGTATTATTAAGTCTTCCAACAGCACGTTGGCGTTGGTGCTTGCTCGCATTTGACTGAACAAGATTGTAGTACTCACTGGGGCTCAGTTGTTCTTCATCCACCAAAGGCTGAAGCACATCAAGCTTACCTAAAGTACGTAGTACTCTTAGCAAAGAATCAAACGAGCCGATTTCCCCCTTCTCAATTTTCTTCAGAGAAGACAGAGACACTCCAGCAGCATCTGCAAGACTCTGCTGGGTGACATTCTGTTTTAGCCGGGCAGTCTTTAAGTGATGACCTATCCTATTAAGGATTAGAGCATCTGCAAGCATATAAATGTCGTCCATAATAGTTCAAAAATAAGCTATTACGCCACAAATATACCAATAATAGTTTAATAATAAGCTATTTTATAGAAACTTTTTCTTAATAAGGTGTCTTTTGATGCTTGGCCACTTATACTGAAACCCCTCCCAAACCCAAAAGCGCAGCGACCTAAAACCTAATCAACTACAACATAGATGCCACACGCTGCTCCAATGCACCATGGATGAAGGCATTTATGGAGATGCCTGCTTACCCAATGCGCCAACAAAAATCCGCAACACCTATTTTCGGCATTGCGGACGGATATTTGTTTTAGCGGACAGCAATAAAAAAACTAACTATTTACTATTTAATCAGTGTTTTCTTGCCCTTACGGACATAAATGCCCTTAGGGAGATTCTTGTCTTGATTCATTCTCACACCATACAAATTATAAATTGCATCATCAAAGACACGCTTACTACCAATGGGCTTTATTTCGTCTATATCCTCGTCAGATTGTTCGTTGAAATCTTTTTCTGAAATAGAATAGATATAGAAAAGTTTCATGCCTGCGCCGGCGGATTTGTTGGCTGCTATATCCTCGTCGTTAAAAGGATGAGAAGGGGTATTGCTCCAGCAGCCGACGAAGTTGGCTGCATCGGCCTCGTTGCTTAGTGTCCACTTGCCACCATTGACTTTGAAGGTAAAGTCTGTGCCTGCAGTATTGATGTTTGTCGTGGCACTTGTGGCCCATCCTGCACCATCACAGAAGAAATACTTCTGGTCAACAGTATTCTTGATGGCATATTTTCCTGTTTCGTGGGGGACTATGAACCAAGTCTGCTCTGGTTTTACATGCGGATCATCGGCATATACATACTTAGGTCTGCCACCAGTACCTCCCATCACCATACCTGACTCATAGCCTGCTTCTGAGACATCCAAGAAGAGATAATAATAGGCCTCACGACCAAGTCCGCTAACTGATGTGACTTTTTCCCATCCTTCGTTCTCCAGATAAGTGCTAAAGCCTACCTTCTCTTCAAATGCGCTGCGAGGCATGGTGAAGAGATAGAAACCTGGAGCCATGTAATCGGCCTTATTCACAGCAATATTCTCCTTTCCGTCTGTGATAGAAACGCTATTGTTGTTATTCCAAGGTCCGACGTATCCCGTCAAAGCTTTTATGTCGTACTTTCCATCGTTGACAGTGAATGTGAAGTTTGTACCAGTGGTGCTCATGCTGTCGTCCCATCCGGCACTGCCGGCATTGAAGTATTTTTTATCGGTATAGCTCTGTAGCTTATAGTTGGAGCCGCTCTGGGCAATTATCCACACCTGTCCCTGAACAAAGAGTGGATTCTTAAGATCTGTATAGGCAGGCTTATCGCTTAGCGATGGTGCCACATTAGTCATAGCATAGTCTGTAGAGCCTGCATCCACCAGTACAAAGTAATTGTCGGCTGTTGATACTTCTGTCAGGTCTTTCACATAATTCCATCCGGCATCTATCAGGTCGGAACAAGCTTGTCCCCATGGTTCCGGTTCTACTTCTTCGCCACCGTCAGTAATAGTGAACGTCTGTTCTGGGGCAAAGGCCGAACCAGCATATGCTGCATCGATAGTTTGCACACTCCATGCGTAAGTACCTTCTGGCAGTCCTTGAAGGGTCCACGAGGTGTTCAGCCATGCGTTACCCATACCGCTGACACGCCGGTAGCCAGTTTCCACATCTGCATTAGGGAAGGTCATATATAGTCCTGTATTGAGGTCTCTCAGGTAGTAGTTGTAAGATAGGGCCTTGACGCTTGTCTCAGCATCGCTGGCTGCCTCCCACTGCAGAGTGACTGTACCATTTTCCCCTACTTCTGTTTTCAGATTCGTCGGTGACACAGGCAGAGTGTTAGCTTTTTCGCTCATATTGCGGCAAAGTACAGCAATTCGGCGGTCACCAGTGAAACCATTATAGCCACTATTGCAGTTGCCATGAATGAGGATGTCATTAATACCGCTATTGCCGAAATCTGCGAGTTCTATGGCTCCTTCTGATACTCCTGGCAGGTTTGTTTCAATCTTACTGAAATTGCCTTCTCCATCGCCAAGGAACACATCAGTGCGTGAGATATTGCCTTGTGTCATGTTCCATCCCGTGACAATGAGGTCGGTATTGCCGTCGTTGTCCCAATCGCAAAAACGTACAGGCTGTGTTACATTGTCGAACATATACTCGGAGAACTGCTGTTTCTTAATGAAACTGCCTTTCTGGTCGTTCAGATATACAGTGACAATCTTGGCACCTTGGTCGGCTGTAGCATTCCATTGTTCACCGGCAAACTGTCCACCGATAGCTATATCCAGCCAGCCGTCATTGTTCACATCGGCATAAGCCATAGCACCACGCGTACCATATTCTGTAAATCCAACGTTTTTCTCCGTGAACTTGCCCTTACCATCGTTATAGAACATACGCGTGAATACACCTCCGGTCTTCGAAGACAATACGCAAATATCTACATTCCCATCGTTATTGAAGTCTGCAAAAACTATATTTGGGTTGCTCATACCATCAGGGAGTGAGAGTCTTGATACGGCATTATTAAAAGTCCGGTCTCTCTTTTGCAGGTAGAAACTATTGCTGCGACCGTTACCTACGAAGAAGAAGTCGGTGAGACCGTCATTGTTCACATCAGCAATACCGCAGGCTGGAGAAGTGTTACTATTGGTCAACAGCTGCTTTTGGGTCAGCCTGCCATCACCATCGTTGTAAAGCACAGCATTGTAATTGTCATAGAAATCCCAACCAGCCTGAACAATATCCATATAACCGTCACCATTCAGGTCGCCAGCAGCGAAGTTATTCATGTTTAAGCGTTTCAGGCCCTGTGTAGCTGCGAAGCTATAGTTACCTGTATTGATGCGTACACCGCCATGCTGCACCTGAAAGCTCTCACCACCACCATAAACGATATCCAGTCGGTTGTCGTTGTTCAAATCAACAGCGATGGCATTTCCCATTTTAAAGCCTTCATTCTGTGCTACATACTCTATACGTTCCTTGCCACTGTTATCCTTACCGATAGAATCGACAGGAGCATAGTTAGGAGTAGTACCCTTGGTGCGAATATAGGCATAGGCAGGCTCCAAGCCAGCAGCATCTTTGATGGCATTCGACACACTGCTATCATTGGTGCCCCAGCTATTGTGACTACCATTCTGATTTTTAGAGAACTCGCCACGTTCACACCAGTTGTTGCGCACGGTGAAATAGTCAGAGCCCTCATCGAGATAGATGTCGAACTGTGCATGGCGCATATCCCACATTTGAGGATTCAGCAATGGGTCGCCCACCTTTTCTATACAATTATCCTCAATACTTGAGTTAGGTTGTGAGGACAGGGTATAGATGGCACCGCTATCGCGCATTTGGTTGCTAAAGTCATAGATGTGATTGGCACGAATATGATTGTTTTTCATGCAACTGGTACTCTTTGTCCATCCCCATCCCAAGCTGATGGCAGAATAAGGGGTATCGTGCAACTCGTTATGGCTGATGGTGATATTTGAGGCATAGCCCACACCGATTCCGATACAACCCCAGTCCTCATTGGCGATATGGGCAATATAGTTGTTATCGATAAGAATAGAGTCACACACATCTGTCTTGTCAGAAGGATTATATACCATGTGCGACTCGAACTCCTCATCACCGAAATATCCAGCAAGCACTGCTGTACCTGCTATATCAGTGAAAGAGCAACCGCGAACAGTCATCTGTTTGGTACCGCTGACGAAATCAAGACCTGTGGCGCCTAAGTGCTGGAATTCACAGTCCTCGAAAGTCACGAATCTGGCATCTTTTACGCTGACAGCAGCCTTCGGGCGACCCACCCACGCCACATTGCCACCAGGGGCAGAGTCATCGCTATATGCATCGTAAAGGAACTGACCCGCCTGCAAACCGATGTGTCCCATCTGTGATGGGCGTAGCCAAGTGGTATGTTCGAAAGAAATACCGCGGAAAGTTATGTTCTCTACCTTTGCATGCTTGTTGCCCTCAATGCTGATAAGGGTCTCGAGGGTTGGCACTACAGCATCAATGGAAGTCTGTGACTCGCCAAAGCGGGGCCAGTAGTATATCTTACTATTCTCAGCATCACGGAACCACTCCTGTGGGTGATTGAGAAGCTCAATAGCATTCGACAGATAGAACATGTGGTTTGAAAAACTGCTCTCATCTGCTCGCAGAATAGGCCAAGGACGTTTGAACTCAATAGAACTCTCCGGATCTAAGAAGGTAAGCTTGCTGCGTTCACCACTGTTCCGTAAGGTTTTCACACGAAGCGTATTGGTGGTCCAATCTTGAATGATGGTCAACTCCAATTGCCCAGGATGCATGAACTGCTGTTCAATACGAGGCAAGGTTAGTTCGCCACGTGACTTATCGACTGAAATCAAACGAGGCAGCGAGAGGTCATCGAGTGTGGAAGCACGTTTCATCTTCTGCCCATTCACCCAAAACTGGCGAAAATCACTCATTCCATCATTCAATGATGCTACCCACACATTACCCTGAGCTTCGGCAGGAAGACCTGATACACTACCAGCATCTTGCCAACCTTGCACTTCCGTACCGCCGCTGATGACAGGTTCCTCTCCTTCTGCAGCTTCAACGATTGTAGGCGAGGTGGGAGTACCGGAGTATTCCAAGCCCAACGAGAGTGTGGAGCTCAGGCGGTATATGCCGCCTTTTAAAACAATGTGTATGGCTCCAATTTCTGTTGACCCTGCATCGCTTCGCAATTGCCGAACCTGGGCAAAAGCTTTCTCTAATGTGGCAAAAGGCCGCAGTTCGCTGCCATCTGCCAGATCATCACCTTGGGGTGACACCCAGATTCTTACATCATTGGTCTGTGAAAAAACAGATAAAGCATGTAAAAGCATCATGGCTGTCAAAAGAAAGAGTTTCCTGTACGTTCTCATAGTTAAGAAATTCATTTCACGATATTAAAAAAATTCCACGACAAAGGTAATGAGAACTATCGATAATGTCGCCATTGTTTCTTTATTATGTAGGTATTGTAATAAAGAAAGTCGATATTGTGCTATTATTCGAGAGAATTTAGGCTTTTGTATTGTAATAAGGAATAATTGTTTTATTTTTGCAGCAGCAACGTCAAAATACTATTATCATATGGAAGTGAATTTTCCTCTTTCCCAACTTAATGTACTGACATTGAACGTAGGATTGGCATATCACAATGGCGACTGGAACTGGAAGAATGTTCGCAGTCCCTTTGCGCGTCTGTATTTGGTCACCGAAGGAGAGGCACAGGTAGTGGTGCCACCACACACCTACACCCTTACTCCTGGACATCTATATCTGATTCCACCTTTCACCACTCATAACAATGTCTGCACCGGACCATTTGTTCATTATTATATACATATAAGTGAGGCAGACGAGAATAACAGCCTGTTCGAGACTTGGAACTTTCCAATAGAGGTCGATGCTGAGCCTGCTGACCAGATGTTGATGCAACGCCTGTGTGACATTAACCCTTTCTTGAAATTGCCAGAGTCAAATCCTGATGTCTATGACAATCATCGCATGTTGATGAACCACCTTAGACTGAACCTGCAACGACCTGTCTGTAACAAGGTTGAGTCGCGTGGTATTCTCTTTGTATTGCTCTCCCGTTTCCTAACTCAGGCAAATCTTGTTGCCGAGACATATGACAGCCGTATTCAGAAGGTCATCCATTATATCCGTTTCCATATAGGCGAAACGCTTTCACTCGAAGAACTTTCATCTATGGCCTACATGTCGAAGGACCATTTTATCCGCAAATTCAAAAAGGTTACAGGGATGACGCCCGTGTTATATATTACTACACGCAGAATGGAGAAGGCAGAACTGTTGTTGGTGACCACCACACTCTCTGTCAAACAAATAGCCAGTGAAGTGGGCTACGGAAATACTTCCTATTTCAACAAGCAATTCCGCAAAAAATTCAAACTCTCTCCCCAAATGTACAGGCAGGGAGGTGGCTTGTCAAACGTACAAAGATAGTCGTTTTAAGGGGGACACACAAGTGTAGCGACTTAAAGGGCACTACTTTAACTGCGTTGAAGATACATTATCTTTAACTTTGTTGAAGATAGGAGGCACCTCGGCATAAGTAAAATATAAAGAAACACAGCAATGCTGTTGTCCTATTGAACCCATGACATTAAGCAAAATAAATCATGCAAGCATGTTTTTTTGCTTCATAGTCATTTTGTTTCTTTATATTTTGCTTATGCGCTCGGTTTGCACTATCTTTGTCCCTCGGTCTATGAGTACGATAGTATATCCATCGCCCATATTTGGGCCCATAAAGAGTCGCCGACTAGGCGTTTCACTGGGCATCAATTTGCTACCGAAGGATGGCAAATGGTGTTCGTTTGATTGTCTGTATTGCGAGTGTGGATTGAATGCAGAGCGCCGTGCAAAAGCTCCACTGCCCACACGCGAGGAGGTGTTTGCAGCATTGGAACAACAACTGCAAAAAATGGTGGCTGAAGGTCCCAAGCCCGATGTGCTGACATTTGCGGGTAACGGTGAACCCACCCTGCACCCCAACTTCCCAGAGATAGTAGATGATGTGCGCCAGCTGCGCGACAAGTATTTCCCCGAGGCCAAGATATCGGTGCTAAGCAACTCCACACAAACTATCCATCCCAAAGTGCGCGAGGCGCTGCTCAAAACCGACAATCCTATCATGAAACTCGATACGGTTTCTACGGAATACATTCTGCACGTGGATCGACCCCAAGGAAACTACGATGTGCAAAACATCATCAATCATCTGGCGGAGATGAGCCCAAAGGTAATTATTCAAACTATGTTTATGAGTGGAAGGGGTGTGGACAACACCTCCGATGACTACGTACAGCCTTGGCTCGAGGCGCTCCTGAAGATTGCTCCCCGACAGGTGATGATTTACACCATAGACCGCGAAACCCCTACCGAAGGATTGGAGAAAGCGTGTCCAGAAATCCTCGATGAAATCGCAGAGAAAGTAAGGGCATTGGGCATAGCATGCTCAGTATCGTATTAATTAAGGGGGAGTTAAAGGGGTGTTA
>JAGCCV010000016.1 GCA_017651505.1 Bacteroidaceae bacterium
CGTTCAAGAGATAATCACGTACTATTTCAAGCTTTAATTCCTCCGGCAAACGGAAGCAAGATCTCTTACGTTTTGGTTTTGACTCTTTGTTTTTTATCATTTTTTGTTGACTATTGTGTCAACTGGATTCAGCGTAAGACACTCGCCCTTCTTTTTATTCTTTTTGGTTTTCTTCTTGTCGTCGTCCTCTTCTTCGTCTGTTTCCTTTTCAGCCTTCTTTTCTTTGTCCTCAAGTTGGGACTGTTTTCCATTCTCAACAGCCTCACTTAGACCTTTCAGCTTACTGGCAAGGATGTTCTGAACTGTCTGAGGATTTACATTCAACTGTTGAACCAAGTCTGCGGTGATATATACATTCAGGGTCTGAATATGGAAATGGGTCACACCATGCTCATCCTTGATAATCACGGTCTCACCAACATCCAGTCCATTTCCCTTTTTGGTTTTCTTCTTTGTGGAAGGCACCTCAACCGGTGTCACCCCAGAGCCACCAGATGAGCCACCGTCAGGAGATGCGGGGAATATGACCTTTCCTGTTTTCCCTACTGTTGGAATACCCGAAGATTTCGAGGATCTGCTACTGGCAACCACCACACCCGTTGGACCTACCGAGAAGTCAATAGAGGAACGACCAATTGAGGCCAACACACTACCTCCGCCTATTCTGCCTGTTGGTGCCATTGTGCGAGCCATCGTGATGGCTTCTGCAGCAATCATAGTACCCAGCGTATGCACGGTTTCAGGCTTGTGTGGCACATCCAGTATCTTAATGCCCAGGCTATCAATCACCCTTTGCGTACTGGCTTCCACTGCCAACGACGCTATTTTCCTTTCAGGCTTGGCAGCGGTCTTAATTCTATATTTCAGACTCGCCTTTCCTATAAGTGCAGGCCTGCCTTCACCCTCGATTCTTACTACAATCGTACCCGGTTCTGAGTGTTTGATAAGGTCAGCAACCTTTATCACACCAGGTGCCTCATATGTTGTATGAAGTTCTGGCAAAACTATTAAGCCGTCTTTGCTACGCTTAATCTTTGTCAATCTACCCAACCGCTGTAACTGCTTACGACTGAGTCCAAACCCTTTCTTCTTAGCCATCTACTATTGCTTGTCTTCCTCCTTTGTTTGGTTAATCACCTGTTGCGGATTGATATTCACCTGCCCAGCTTGGGGTATATCTATAGTCTGATGAGGCTTTTCTCTCTCAATGACACTAGGTACAATTCCGTCAATTACCTTGAAGGTATCCTCACCAAGGAATCCATGTTCAGAAGCCTTACCGTAAAGCATAGTACAAACTTCATTAGCCCCAGCCCTACTAAATCGCTCCATGACAAAGGTAGCCACTTCTGACAGTGAAAGCGTTAATTCTTTGGGCTTGGCTTCAACATCAGCAGATTGTTTAGTCACAACCGGCTCATGAGCCAATGCGTTACGTTCCTTACGTATCTTCTCAATTTCAGCCTTATACTTAGCTTCCAATTTTGCCATTTCCATCTCATGGTTCTTCTGCAAATCTGCAAGCTGTGTCTTTAGGCTATCTCGTTCTTTCTTCAGTCCATCAACAACGTCTATTTCCTCCCCGCAAGAAGCACGATACAAAGCCATGTTGTATTCAAGATCTTGTTGCTCGTCAGGCTCACGATAATCCTTTTTGATACGCTGACTTGTCAGGGCATCCTCTGGTTCAAAATTGCCAGTCTTTATCCTACTTACCAAATTCTTGAAGAATCCATCATGCTTGATGATTTCTTCCCTTGGCAGTGTCTTCTGAATACGGTCAATCAACTCCAACTGTTCTTCAGCCCAATCGTACAGACGTACAAGTTTCTCAATAACATCATGAGAATAGTTACTCGTCACCTCAATCCATGCTCTTGCATGCTCTTGCAACTCAAAGAACTGAGCCTCAAGGCCAAGATTCTTTTCAACAGATGCATTAATCATGTCATCAAGTGAACGGGTTCTGTCTTTTACAAACTCGAATTTAGGAATTCCATCTATGGGGCAGGTCATCGTTGGAAATGGGTTTGGAACATCCATCCCCATATACCGTAATTCCGAGTGAATAGTATGTGCAACATCACTCATTTCGTTGCTACCCATCAATGGAGTCAGTTGTGTTAGGAAACAATCCTCATGAAAAGTCTGGCCACGTTTTACCTTTAGCACAGCCCAAACTACGCCAAACACAAGGTCAGCTGCCCGTTTTGATTGTAGCCAGTGCTCTTCCTCAGCAAGATAGCGCCTTTCAATATCCACACCGGGGTTCCCATCATAGTTTACGCGTACACACTGGTAGTATATCTCATTGAACAGGCGCACCATAGGTATGTCAATCTCGCACTGCGGCAACACGTTCAGAAACTTCTTATAGATATAACGGTTCAACGGGCTATTCTTCAAATAGTCCGTCACCTCGTCATATCCATAAAACAGCAGTTGTCTACTCAGTTCCGATGCGTTCATTGTTTCTTTTCCTTCAATTCCTCCAATATCTCATCTATCACCTTGCTGAATCTCTTCTCCAAATCTCCACGCAAGCCTCTGCGGGCTGGATCATCTGCACCTTTATTGTCAGTACCGTAAATCTTTAGCGCAACGGCACGAGTCATCTCACTCTGGTTGTAAGGGGCTTTGTAAAATCCCTTTTCATTCAGATAATGCATGATGTTCCCTACCAAGTCGCGGTTATACTTGCTGTCTTGCTTTCCTGGGTCATATAGTTCAATGGCAAACGCTCTGTGTTCAAGTATACGCTTCCAAAGCTTTAAGAAGAGATCGTTCTTGTCATCCTTGACATAATCACAGATAGCATCCACATACTTCATTATATCGCGTTGCAGCCTTGACTTGTCGATGATGCCCTCCTCCAGCATTTGGCGGTAGTCCATACTACTTACTTTCTTGCTCTCCTTCACTTCTACACTTTTCTTCTCAGGCACATCTACACCCGCTTCTCTCAGTGCAGCCTCTTTCCATTCTTCTCCGTCTGCACTGATAATGATAGTACTCTCCACCTTTTGGGGATTATTGTTCACGTGTATTGCCCTTCCTATATGTACAAAGGTGTTGTTTTGACCAGGATTACCATCTATCGAAAACTTTACCTCATCATTTTCTTTATCCATATTCTACAGAATTTTAAGAGATGTTAACGCTTCTGTTTGTTTTTGCGATTTTTTGAGCTGGACGTTCGTTCTGAAAGTTGGCAAAAAGGCATCATTTGCGTTCAGTCAGCACTTATAATTCATTGATTATCAGCACAAATTCTGATTGAAAGCATCCACTGGTTTCTGCCAAGGTTTCAGGAATTTTCTATCGTAGTTTTGCACCAGAGATCAGACGAAAAAGGCATCCCGGGTAGCACGATTCCGAAGGTCTCACAGAGTTAATAAACATTGTAAAACTTATAAAAAAAGAACGCGTATGAACAACATTCTTTTATCTCCGCACTTCTCGCTGCTTGAGTTCACCGAGAGCCCTACGGCTCGCAAGCACGGGATTGCAAATGTTCCGCCTGCAGAGGCTGTGGACAACTTGAAGCGCCTCTGCGCGAACACCTTGGAACCCCTCCGCGAGGCGTTGCAGTTGCCGGTGGTCATCACCAGTGGTTTCCGCACCAAAGCTCTCAACGACCTGTTGGCTCACAGCTCTGAGCGCAGTCAGCACATGCAGGGTCAGGCAGCTGACTTCTATGTGGGCGAGGGCCCTGTTTCAGGATCCAAGATTCAGGATTGCCCTTCGGGCGAGTCTGCTTACGCTCGGGATAACTCAAGCAAGCTTGGTTCTCCTCTCGCTCAATCGCAGACTTCAGGTGACTTGCAACTTGAAACGGGCGAAAGCTCTTTGAAACCTGAAACGCCTCGTCAGAGGCTTATTAAGGCTTTCCGCCTCATCATCACCAGCGAGCAGATTGACTACGACCAGTTGATCCTCTATCCTACTTTCATTCATGTGAGCTATGTCTCCAAGGAGAAGAACCGCCGCACTATCCTGCTTGGCATGCGCAATGGCAAACTTGGCTACGGCAAGTGCTCCGTGCAGAACGCTCTCAAAATCGAGTAAACTCGAGTTTCAGGTTTCTAGTTCCATGTTTCAGGTGGCGCCGCCTGTACTTGAACCTTGAATCTTGAACCTTGAACCAATTTTTTAACCCTTAAAAAATTTAAATTGTATGGCACAGATTAAACAAGTCGGCATTGGCCGCAAATCAACCGGTACCATTGATGGTATCACCTATTATGTTCGTGGTGGCGTAACTTACGCACGTTCCGCTCCCAACATGCCAGCAAGCGCTTACAACACCCCTGAGGCCAAGAAGCGCCAGGCTATCTTCAAACTCATCCAGATGCACTTGAAGTATCATCTGCATACTATCAAGCAGACCTTCACTCCCAAGGGCAACGGCAGCCCCACCAACCGCTACTACAGCGTGAACAACAAGGGTCTCTCTGCTGCACTTGACACGCTGGCAGAACTCTACTGCGCCGGTCAGGACGTGACCATTGATGATGTGGAGCAGGCTATCAGCGAATACGCTGCTGAGCATCCCAAGAGCATCAAGATTGCTTGCAAGAGCGGTTATGCTGATGTGTATCTCACCGGTGCATGGCCTGACACCATCACCCTTCGCGCTTCTGGCGGCGACAGCACGATCATCATCATCGTGGCTGAGAACGGTACCACTACTACCATCAATCCTGACAACACTACTGTTGTTACGGGCGGTTCTGAGACCGGTGGTAACTCCGGCAACGGATCCCAGAACACTGGTAGCGGTTCCAACTCGGGTAACGAAAACCAAAACGGTAACGAAAACTCAGGCAGTGGCACCAACACCGGTGGAGGTGAAACACCCAGTGTAACCGTAGCTGCTCCGCAGTTCGCAGGTGAAACTCAGTTTGAGGAATCCACTCAGGTAAGCATGTCTGCTGAGTCTGGTGCAAGTATCTACTACACCCTTGACGGCAGCACTCCTACCGCTCAGAGCGCCCTCTACTCCGCTCCTGTCACCCTGACTGATACCACTACCGTGAAGGCCATCGCCATCAAGAACGGTGTATCCAGCTCAGTAACCTCCCGCACCTACACCAAGGGCGGCAATGCCGGCGGCGGCGGCGGTAACGGCGAAGGAAACGGTGATATGGACTAAGCGCAGAGCGCTTTAGGTAATCTCACACAGATGACACAGATGGCACAGATAATCTCTCAGTATCAGATGAACAGTTCCCTGAACTGCTTTATTACCAATAAAGGTTTCTTTTTATTAGAAGAATCTCGAAAGCTCGCTTTCAGAAGTTCTTCAAAGAAAAATAAACAAATTCATCTGATATCTGTGAGATCCGTGAAATCAGTGCGACACTAATTCAC
>JAGCCV010000017.1 GCA_017651505.1 Bacteroidaceae bacterium
CAGTACACTATCCTCAAACACTGTGTCACCAGTATTCATATCAGTTTTGTGACTTAGTTCTCTTCCCCATTCAAACTTACCTCCCACAAAATGCTTGTCGTCTATCTGCCAGTTCACGCCGGCATTTCCATATAGGCTTTGCCCTATATAATCCAATGCCAGGTCACTGTTGTTATCAATTTGATGCTTGCTGTATGTTTTCCTTTGAATCTCAGCAATCTGGCGGGAAGTGTTCCGGTTGAAATTGATACCTGCAAAGAAATCCACACCACCAGTACGGTAGTTCATGTTGAAGGCTGCTGACGGGTCATTTCCTTTGCTCCATTGCAATGACTGAGAGTCTGAGGCGTTGAGGTTGAAGCTGAAACCCTCGCCTTGCCTGCGGATGGTACGGATGCGCACTACACTACGTACGGTAGCGTCATATTGTGCACCAGGATTCGTAATCACTTCCACACTCTGTATCTCGTTACTCTGCAATCGCGAAAGTTCAGAGGTATCCGTTATTTTGCGGCCGTTGATATATACCAGTGGCGAGCCCTTACCCATTACTTCCAATCCGTTAGGCCCTTTAATCAGACCAGGTGTCTTCGCCAACACATCGTCGGCAGTACCTATGTTCTCAAGTACGGATCCCTTGATGTTAGTTTGTAATCCTTCACCTGTTAACTTTGTTTTAGGTAGTTGTGCCTTCACAACTACCTCACCTAACAGTTGAGAGTCTTCTGCTAGTACAATAGTAAGTCCGTCAGCAGCTGACTGGTAGGTTGTTTGATATCCAATGCAAGATACCTGAAGCAGTCCGTCGTTCTTGTTAGTTACAACCTTAAATAAGCCCTCGTCATTGGTTACTGCACCCTGTACAAAGGCTGAGTCAGGCAGAGATAATAGCACTACATTTACATAAGGAATAGGTGTGCCTTGTGTGTCTGTTACTCTACCACCAATGTCGTGTGTCTTGGCTGATGCAATACCTGCCATCATCAGAACAGCCATCAATGCTACTAATTTCATAAATATATTATTCATTGTTGTAGTAAATATTAATAATTCATTTCTAGCTTTTCGCAATTCATTCTTTTATTGCTACCCCACCAAAAATGTTGCTTGCTATGATATGCAGGCAAGGCGCATTGGGATCCGCGCATTTGGTGACCTCATTGCCGACACCACCCATGAGACTACGACTTTTTATCTCTATATTGACAGCTGTTGGCACGAAAAGCTCCACGCCACCGAAACAGGTGCGGATGTCAATCTCCTCGTCTTCATTGATAACTGCATTGCGCAGGTCCAGGCGGATGCCCCCGAAAGTAGCTTCCAAACGTGCTCCGTGGAAAGTCTCACCCCGATAGATGTACTCGTCTCCACCGAAGATGACAGAACAACTGATGCGCTTGCCATCCTCGTTGAGGGGCAAAGGACGTTGCAGCCATTGGTCGCTATTGTTCCTGAATCCATCGATGATTAACCAGCATCCTAAATATAATAGGACAAAGAAAGCTAAATATAGTTCCAATGAATCAGATGGTTCATTTTCTAGCCAACTAAGATGTAACAAACCTAGCATAACTGCCAGTTTAAGCAGCAAAGCCACCACCATAACGATGCCGAGAACAATCTTCAGTCTCTTCATGATATAGTTATTGGCATAATAGCCCTTAAAGCCTTCAAAGATGAGGTGAAGGCCCACAAAGATGAGCAATGAAATAGCGAAATAATATACGCCAGGTTCTTTGGTGGCATTCTCCAGCCACTCCAGGTGTATGATGCCCCACAGAGTTGCCAATTTGAGGAGGCTGGCTAATACTAATATTACACCAATAATACCTCTTAAAGTAGATTTCGTTTTCATAACGTTATTTTTTTATTGTTAGACATATTTTATCGATTGAATGTCGCAGGTTATCTTGCTTCTCACTGATGCAAATGTAGGTTGAAGTGAAAAGACCTCCAAATTTCTGGGATATATGGCATGTGTTTGTGATGAATGGCATTTTTCTGGGATGAATAGCGTGACGAATGACTTGTATTAATGTATTTTTATCATATCTTTGCAATC
This sequence comes from Bacteroidaceae bacterium, assembly GCA_017651505.1. Classification (GTDB taxonomy): domain Bacteria; phylum Bacteroidota; class Bacteroidia; order Bacteroidales; family Bacteroidaceae; genus Bacteroides. Next base: position 2,063 of record JAGCCV010000017.1, read on the forward strand.
GATATGAGCAGTAGTTTACAAGAAATATTTCGTGTTCGCATCGTCAGTTGCCTGTTTGTCATACTGGCATTGGCGATATTCAAACCCTTTGGCCTTGATATGTGGCAATGGGAAGCATACACGCATCTTTTGAATATTTTTATAATAGGTCTCGTTGTGTGTATATTCTCCGATTTGTTAATGAAGTTTATCGTGGGCATGCCTTCATCCCGAGACCAGGGGGTAGATTATATCATAAGACGTAATCTTTGGTTTCAGCTTATCAACACACCTTTAGTTTCATTCATGATATGTCTCTATCGTCATTTCATATTGAGCAATCAGATAGAGGGCAATCAGCTTTCGCTGAGCAATTTCCTGGAAACACTGCTGATTATAGCATTCTGCTCCTTCGCCATAGGCCTTTATTGGCGGTTCAAGTATCGTAGCAGATACTTGTCAGCTGAATTAGAAGAAACACGCTTGTTGAACGAGCAACTGCAAAAGATGCAACAAGCTGCGTCATTGCCTATAAGTGTGTCTTATTCTACTGGAGCAAAGGTACAAAAAGAGGCAGTAATTTCATTTCCTCAGAATGTTGCTATCAAACTTACAGGTACAACCAACGACAGTATCAGTCTCCAGGTCTCTAATTTGTTATATGTTGAGGCTGTGGGCAACTATGTGAAAGTGTTCCATCTGTATGACGGCAAAGTACGTACCGACATGTTGCGAGCTACTTCTAAGCAGATAGAGGATGACTTACATAGCTATCCTATGATTGTACGTTGTCACCGAGCATTCATTGTCAATCTGCAGCAAGTAGAGCAGATTATTTCCAAGTCGGGCAGCATGCAACTGCTCATCAAGCATTGTCACGACTATCTTCCTGTATCTCGCAGCAACATGGCGCAGATTAAGGATAGCATCAAGAAGTTGTGAAAAGCATGAATTGTTTTTGCTTTTCTCTTGTTTATTCTTAATTTTGCACACCTATTTAAAATTACTTTTATGTCAAAGAAGAAACAAATATTGTTGATGTGTGGTGTGTCGTTACTCACCGCATTGGTTGTGCTGGCAATCATGTTGCCTTTTGTATCGAAAGATGAGCCCAAGCAGGCTGTTGTCGAGGAGCAAATGGAGAAAGACACTGCAATTCATGACGGTAAGGACTATGCTGTGGTGAACCTGTCGGTATGCAACTTGCGTGAAACGCCCAACTTTACTGCTGAAATGAGTACACAGGCTTTGTTGGGTATGCCTGTAAAGGTTTTGGCATTCGATACTTGGTATGAGATACAAACCCCCGATGATTATACTGGATGGGTACACCCTGTGGGTATCTGGCGTATGACAAAGGCTGAATACGATGCATGGAACAAAGCTGACAAGGTGACAGTAATAAAACATTTTGGTACGGTATATTCCGAAGCAAATGACCAATCACAGACTGTATCTGATGTGGTGGCGGGCGACCGTCTCAAACTAACTGGCAAGGTGGGTGGCTATTATCAGGTGGAGTTTCCCGATGGGCGTAAGGGCTTTATCGCAGACAATATGGCTCAGCCCATTGATGAATGGCGCAAAGGCTTGAAACAAGATGCGTCATCGCTTATTGAAACGGCTTATACCATGATGGGCTTCCCCTATATGTGGGCAGGCACTTCCTCAAAAGGGATGGATTGCAGTGGATATATTCGTAATATCTACTACATGCACGATATGATTATCCCTCGTGATGCATCGCAGATGGTGAAGGTGGGGCAGCATATCGACATTGCTCCTGATTTCAGCAATATCGAGCCCGGCGATTTGATATTCTTCGGACGTAAGGCTACACCTGAGCGCAAGGAAGGCGTTTCACATGTGGGTATGTACTTGGGCAATGGCCGCTTCATTCATTCTCAGGGCAATGTGCATGTGAGCAGTTTATTGCCAGATGATGAGCTCTTTGATGAGATGAATCTCAACCGTCTGCTCTATGCAGTCCGCATACTTCCATATATTAATAAAGAGGCAGGACTGAACACAACAGACAAGAATCCTTATTATAATTAAAAGATGACAGACAGACGAACTTTCCTGAAAACAGCTGGATTGGTAGGGGTAGGTGCCGCAGTGGGACTTGCCATCAACAGGTGTAAGCACGATGAGATATCCGCCCCCAATATCAATCATGGTACTGGCGCGCGCATGAAACTCCGTTTCTTCCCTTATGAGTTGAAGCTGAAGCATGTCTTTACCGTCTCATCCTATTCTCGTACCACTACGCCCGACGTGCAGGTGGAAATAGAATATGATGGCGTAACGGGCTATGGTGAGGCTTCCATGCCGCAGTATTTAGGGCAGACAGTCGAGAGCGTTAGTGCTTTTCTGAGTAAGGTTAACCTTGAGCAGTTTGACGATCCGTTCAAGATAGAAGAGATTCTTACCTATATTGATGGTCTGAGCGATGCGGATCCAGCTGCCAAGGCTGCAGTGGACATTGCATTACATGACTTGGTCGGCAAACTATTAGGCGCTCCTTGGTATAAGATATGGGGATTGGACAAAACCCTTGCTCCCAGCACCACATTTACCATTGGCATCGATACGCCCGAGGTGGTGAGAGAGAAAACGAAAGAATGTGCCGACAAGTTCAATATATTGAAGGTGAAGGTAGGCTCTGACCATGACAAGGAAATGATTGAAACTATTCGCGAGGTAACTGACTTGCCTATTGCAGTTGATGCCAATCAGGGGTGGAAAGATAAGGAATATGCACTCGAAATGATTCACTGGCTCAAAGAGCATGGTGTTGTGATGGTGGAACAACCCATGCCCATTGAGCAGTTAGACGATACCGCTTGGGTAACAGAACACAGTCCATTGCCCATCTTTGCTGACGAGTCATGCCAGCGTTTAAGGGATGTGGCGGGCTTGCAGGGCGCATTTCATGGCATCAACATCAAACTGATGAAATGCACGGGTATGCGTGAGGCCTGGAAGATGGTGAACTTCGCTCGTGCATTGGGTATGAAGGTGATGGTGGGTTGTATGACTGAGACATCTTGTGCTGTAAGTGCAGCGGCTCAACTGTCGCCTGCTGTTGACTTTGCCGACTTGGATGGTAATTTGTTGATTTCAAATGACAGGTTTAAGGGCATGGAAGTCGTAAAAGGGAAAATCACGCTGCCAGACATGCCTGGAATTGGCGTTGCATTGACATAATTTCTTGTCTTTTTCTTACAAAATGTAAAAATGGCAGACTTTGCCGTTAAGCCCTGTTAAGCTATTTGAGTATTTAGTTAAAAGAGGACAAAAATAAGTGACAAAAGATACAAGTGTATAATTTTTGCCCTTATCTTAGCGGCGTTAAAATATCGCGAACGAAAATATTAACAATTAAGATAGGAAATATGAAACAGACAAAAACTTTCTTAGGCATTGTGGCAATTGTATTGCTGAGTGCAGGGGTGGCAGGTGTGACCACCTATAAACTAATGGAAAAGAATCAGCCGGCAGCTACTTTCACAGACTTGTTTGAACAGAATGACAATATGCGACTGGCTTCTTTCAATGGAGCAGATGCACAGCCCGTTGATCTGACTGCGGCTGCTGAGGCATCAGTACATGCAGTGGTACATATCCGCTCTACCCAGTTGAGCCGTACGCAGACCGTACAGGATATGCCTGACATCTTCGACTTCTTCTTCGGTGATGGACGTGGGCAGCAACGTCAAATTCAGACCCAGCCACGCGTAGGTTTTGGTTCTGGCGTAATCATTTCTAAAGACGGTTACATCGTTACCAATAACCATGTGGTAGAAGGTGCTGATGAGATTGTTGTAAAACTGAACGATGAGCGTGAGTTGAAGGGACGTCTGATAGGAACTGATCCAGATACAGACTTGGCTTTGGTAAAGATTGAAGGCAATGACTTCCCAACTCTTCCTGTAGGCGACTCTGAGGCGTTGAAGGTAGGTGAATGGGTACTGGCAGTAGGTAACCCATTTAACCTCAACTCAACCGTTACTGCAGGTATCGTAAGTGCCAAAGCTCGTTCATTGGGACCTACGGCGTCTAACGGTCAAGCTGCCAATATCCAGTCTTTCATTCAGACTGATGCTGCCATTAATTCGGGTAACTCTGGTGGTGCATTGGTAAATGCCCGTGGCGAGCTGGTGGGTATTAACGCTATGTTGTATTCTCCTACTGGTGCTTATTCTGGTTATGGCTTTGCTATCCCTACCAGCATTATGACTAAGGTGGTAGCTGACTTGAAGCAGTTCGGTGCTGTACAGCGTGCATTGCTGGGCATCCGTGGTAATACATTGGGTACCGATCTCACCATGAGCGAGGCACAGGCTGAAGAAATGCGCAAGAAAATTGATGAGTTGGGTGTAAAGGATGGTGTGTATGTAGCAGATGTTGTTGAAGGTGGTTCTGCTGCGGGAATCCTTCAAACTGATGATGTCATCACTGCTATAGACAATAGGAAGGTGCACAAATTTAGTGACTTGCAAGAGGCTTTGGCTCAGCATCGTCCTGGTGATAAGGTGAAGGTAACTGTGATTCGAAAGAAGAGTGAGAAGACCTTCGACATCACTTTGAAGAACTCACAGGGTAACACCAAAGTGGTGAAGAGTGCTGATATGGAAATCTTGGGGGCTGCTTTCCGAGCTATCTCCGATGATACCAAGAAGCAACTCAACCTAAGCTATGGTCTGGAAGTGACTGGCGTAAATAAAGGCAAGATGCAGGATGCAGGCATCCGCAAGGGCTTCATCATCCAGAAGGCCAACAATGAGACCATCCGTTCTGAAGAAGATTTGCAGAGCGTGTTGAAGCAGGCTACTCAATCTCCTGAGCAGGTGTTGTTTATCTCAGGTATCTATCCAAGTGGCAGACGTGCTAACTACGCAGTTGACCTGAGTCAAGAGTAAATTAACTATTCCCCAGTTCTCCTCCTTGTAGGTTAGGGGAGCGTCAGGGCAGGGGAGTTTGTAGATACAAATATAACTGAGTGCCGACAAAAAAGTCGGCACTCTTTTTGGGTTTTATAAATTTAATACCTACCTTTGTACCCAAATTCGGTTTTTTTTGAAAGAATGAGACAATTAAAGATTACCAAAAGTATCACCAATCGCGAAAGTCAGTCACTTGACAAATATCTGCAGGAGATAGGTCGTGAAGGATTGATTACTGTAGAAGAAGAAGTTGATTTGGCTCAGCGCATCCGAAAGGGTGACCGTGAGGCTTTGGAAAGGCTGACACGTGCAAATCTGCGTTTTGTGGTGTCTGTTGCTAAACAGTATCAGAATCAGGGTCTTAGTTTGCCAGACTTGATCAACGAGGGTAACCTCGGATTGATTAAGGCAGCTGAGAAGTTTGATGAAACGCGTGGTTTTAAGTTTATCAGCTATGCCGTATGGTGGATACGTCAGTCAATCTTGCAAGCTCTGGCCGAACAGTCTCGTATCGTACGTCTGCCCTTGAACCAAGTGGGTTCGCTGAATAAAATCAGCAAGGCTTTATCCAAGTTCGAGCAGGAGAACGAGCGTCGTCCGTCAGCTGAGGAACTTGCAGAAACGTTGGATGTCCCAGTGGATAAGGTGGCAGATACCCTCAAGGTATCAGGCCGTCACATCTCTGTAGATGCTCCTTTTGTGGAAGGGGAGGACAACAGCTTGCTCGACGTGTTGCCAAATGACGATTCTCCAATGGCCGACCGTGAATTGGTGAACGAGTCTCTTGCGAAGGAAATTGATAGAGCGCTTTCTACGTTAACCGAGCGCGAAAAGGACATTATCCAGATGTTTTTTGGTATCGGTCAACAAGAAATGACATTAGAGGAAATCGGCGACAAGTTTGGTCTCACACGTGAGCGTGTTCGTCAGATTAAAGAGAAGGCAATCAGAAGATTAAGACAAAGTAATCGTAGTAAGTTGCTCAAGGCTTATTTGGGATAAATAGCCATATCAATTCCAAAAAAGATTAAAAACTGGTGTTCCTTTGTATGAATACCAGTTTTTTTTCGTACCTTCGCCATGTATTATGTACCTACTGTTGATAGTTATGAGGCTAATTAGTGTTTTTTTTGTAATATTACTGTTCTTTGGCGCAGAGCAGACTTTGGCCAAGGAACCTAAAGCTGCTAAGTCCACGAAGGCTTCTTTATATGCCGTTGGCGTAGCGACATCTTTCAACGACTCCATTGCATATTGTACTGAGATGCAGGTGTTGAATGACGCTGAGCTTGATCGTAAAAAATACCTCCATCGCCGTTCTGGCTATTCTTTCCAGTTGCGCGATTATTTAGTGGAACAGGGCAAGATGGACTATACATGCATTACTTTGTTCAATGTAAAGAAGGCTAAACTGGAAAAAGAGTTGGCAAAGGTGAAGAATCGTTTTTCTAAAGACAATATCAAGCTGATAGAGATTAAGGAGAGTGAATTCAAATTCGTTAAACCAGATGAACTAAACTTTTAATCACAAATGCTAATCAAAAACTTGCACTTTTATTTTTGGTTCTTTTTCTGCATGTCGTTGTTGGTGTCATGCAGTAAGGATAATGATCCAGATCCAGGTCCAGATCCACAAGTCGTACCCGACCCACCGCCACATGGTTCTGTTGCTGAACGCACAGTGCTGGTATATGTGGGTAGTGATAATGACTTGGATACAAAAGGATTAACGGCTGTAGATTTGAGGGAAATGGAGGAAGCCATCAAGACTATGGATGCTAACCTGTATAGCCATAATAACTTGTTGATTTTCTATGACCAGTATTCTGAGACTATGCGTCCTAAACTATACCGGCTCATTAAAAAAGGTGAGGTTAAACCCTCAGAAACTGATTCCAGTAAGAAAGAATTGGTGATTACAACAGAAGAGGAACTCATTTATGAATATCCACAAGAAATTACCTTCACCAATCCTTCTGTCTTGAAGGAGGTGATGGACATGGCTTTTGACGAATTCCCTGCCAAGAGCTACGGTTTTGTGTATTGGTCACATGGTGAGGGATGGTTGCCTGCTAAGTCTAAGATCATGGCCATGCGTTCTCTTTCTCCATTTCGGTGGATGGGACTTGACAAAAACAACAAATCGGACAACTTTAAGTCTGAGATTGACGAATTGGCTGATGCCTTGAAGCAAGCTCCTAAAAAATTTGATTTCATATTGTTTGATGCTTGTTTCATGTTGTCTCTTGAGTCATCATATGAATTGAGAGATTGTGCCGATTTTATTATTTCTTCTCCTACAGAAACGCCAGGGCCAGGAGCTCCTTATGCCGAGGTCGTGCCAATGATGTTTGCTTCATCGCAAGCTGCAATAAAGATGGCTGAGGCATATTTTAAGTATTACAATGATAAGTATAATCCTAATGTTAAAACCACTAATTCTAATTGGACGGGTGGGGTGTCTTTGGGTGTGCTGGACTGTACAAAGTTGGCCAAGTTGGCTGATGTGACAAAGGCCAATTTGTCAACATCTTCCAATATAAATACCTTGCTCAAAGATGTTTTTGACTACGACAAGCGCTCCTATGCTCATGTGGGCTATTACGATATGGTACAATTGATGGAGAATGTGTTGAAACCTACGGGGATTGAAGAGTGGAAGAAAGCTTTTAATGACGCATTGCCTTATTGGAAAACCACTCCAAAGAATTATTCTTCCTTGTACGGAATGTTCTCGATGGAAGGCACTAACGGTGTCTCTCATTACATACCATCTGGTGGATTAGCTCCTGTCACAGATGCCGACTACCAAAAAACTGCCTGGTATAAAGATGCTGGGTTAAGCCAGTTAGGTTGGTAAATCATGAAGTCATGGTGCCTACATATTGCATTTCTGTTGTTAATACTTTGTGTGTGTTGTGCCTGCGGAGACAGAGGTTCGTCAACTAACACAGAGCCATCCAACACAAATGCTTCAGCATCCACACCAGTTTCTGGACCGGTTCAGATACCCATACCTGCCCCATCTACGCTCAATATGCCCCCTCGCACGGTTATCCTCTATATGGCAGGTGACAACTCCTTAAGTTTTTTACTGAAGACTAATGGGGAGTCGGGCGACTTTGCTGAGATCTTGGCAGGGGCAGCACAGTTAGATGCCTCTCTGTTGACCACCAACAATGTATTGATCTTTGCCGACAAAAGCGATGAACTCTTCTTGCCCACTATCTGGCGACTGGAGAAATCTTCCGATGGTAAAGCGATACTCGAAGAGGTGAAGAAGTTTGATTCCGATGTGTTATCTACAGATCCAGCGTTGATAAAAGAGGTCATAGACTTTGCCAAAACCTACTACCCAGCCAACAGCTATGGATTCGTCTATTGGTCGCATGGAGACGGTTGGCAATATATCGGCATTGACCAGCAGAATGGGACGCTAAAGGGAGAGGCACGCGGTAAGACAACCATCTCTGGATTGGCTGATGCCTTATCGTCAATAGGAAAGAAATTTGATTTTGTAATGTTCGATGCTTGCTATATGCTTTCCATAGAGGTGGCTTATGAGTTGCGCAACTGTACCAAGTATATCGTTGCCTCACCTACTGAAACCCCTGGCCCTGGAGCACCCTATGACACCATGTTGGCTGTCATGCTGGCTGAAGACAATGTGCCAGATGCAATGGGAGAAGCATTTTTCGAGTATTACAACCAACGCTATGATGAAGACAACAACAGCATCCCTACTAATGACAGTTGGCATGGAGGTGTCACTGTCGGTGTGGTGGATTGTGGAGTACTCGAAGCCCTTGCCAAGGCTACTGCTGAAGGTTTGGAAGGTGTAACTGACATTGACAATGTGCTTCTGCGTGAGGCTATTTTTCCATATGACCGTCGTAACTTCGTGGATAGGCATTATAATTTCGACATGGTAGATCTTATGAAGTCATTAATGAAAGAAAATGATTACGCTATGTGGCTCAATGTCTATCAGCATGCCCTCGTAGCATGGCATACCACTTCCAAATACTACTCCAGTGCCAGCCGTTGGTTCTCTATGGAAACAGCTCACGGCATAACTCATTACATCCCCAAGACTAACGATATATCTGATAGCATGGATATAGCCTACCATGCCACCTCTTGGTATAAAGATGCGGGTCTCAGTCAATTGGGCTGGTAGTGCCTTTGCTTATTTTCCGGTTAGGTTACTTCTGGAATACAGTATTATTGATTCACGTCTGTGGATACCACGGGCGAGGCTGTCTGATAATTGGCTTTTGCCAAATCGACGGTGATGGCAGGTACCACGGCTGCATCATCGCATGTGACGGCCGTTCCCTGATTATACAGATACCCAAAGTCACATACGTAGGTGATGTTGCTGGGCGTATAGCCGTTGGTACGCATAAACCAGAAAGAGTTACCTCGATAACCCTCTACCGAAGACCACCAGGCACCACGGCACTTTGCGTAAAGAGTAGAACGGAAACGGCGGGCAGGGTCATCAATTCCACTTCCGGCATAGAAACCATAATCTGATGCCAGTGGAGAAGCAAACACCTCGTTGTTTGATAAGATGAATACATAGTCTTTGGTATCTGGACCACAGTCTGTATGGTAGTGTGAGTTTGGTGCGTTTTCCACGTTGCTTATTACAATGGCTTCACGCTCCGTCTCTGAAAAGGCACGGTTGAGGAATACATTGTTGAGCCACTGGCGCAGATAGCTCCCACTCCAGTTTACATCCTCATCCTTGTCGTGAAAGGGGCAAGAGTCGGGCATACGATCGGCCAGCAACACAGCCTTGGTGTCGCTGATTTTCAGTATGCGCCATTTCATGGGGGCATATACAAAGTAATGCCATTCTTCTGGGTCTGTCCATCGGTAGTGTTGTTCCCGATCAGTAGAATAAGTAACGGCTCCATGACCATTCAGCCTGTGGTAGCGCTTGCCGTCAATTACCGTGTCATCGTCTGTCCACTCGGCGTTTTCCAGTTGTTCGTAGAGCGAGGCATCCTTTATCACGTCGCCATCAGCCAGCGCATAGCCATCCACGGCATCGAAATTGTCGCATACCACTTCGTTGGCAGGGTAGGAACCAAACAGAATACACTCCCACCTTGTAAAGTGAGTCGTCTTGTTAGGATCCTTCACCCATGGACTGTGCAGGTCTTGATAGGTGTCACCCGTATAACGCTCCTCACTTGGTGTCTCACTGCCACCCTCTTCTTCTTTGCTACACGAAGTTATCATTGCACTTAGTACGAGCAATCCTACAAGGTAAGGGTATTTATATCTTTTTTCCATGACTTACTTAAGTATATCTGTAGAATAGACGGGTTCTGCAGGCTTATAATCGGCTTTTGATAAATCAAGGGTAATGGCGGGTAGCACGGCAGCATCATTGCAGGTAACCACGATACCGCGGTTATAGGTGTCACCAGTCTCACCCACATATACCACGTTAGCTTTCGTATAGCCGATGGTGCGCATAAACCAGAAAGCGATGCCAAGATAATCTTCCACTGGCGACCACCATGCACCCCTGCATTTCGCATAGAGCGTAGATCGGAATCGACGGGCAGGATCGTTGCCGCTGTCGCTGTTGCTAAAACCGTATTCTTTGGCTAAAGGCGATGAGAAGGTCTCGCTTTCAGAGAGGACAAACACACGGTCTTTGGTATCAGGGCCACAATCGGTACCGAAATAATAGTTGGCATCGTTTTTGACATCAGTCACTTCAATGGCATCAATCTCTGCCGTTGTAAAGGCGCGGCTAATGAAGTAGCTGTTCAGCCATTGGCGCAAGGAGCAATCTCTCCAGTTGGTGTCGGTATATGTGTCGTTGAAGGGGTAGGCGTCAGGCATGCGGTCTGCTAACAGCAGTGCTTTGTCGCCTGTCTGCTTTAGGATGCGCCACTTGATGGGTGCGTAGGCAAAATAGTGCCAATCTTCAGGGTCTGTCCATTGGTAGTGTTGGGCATGACTGTCGGAATAGCTCACAGCACCTGCGGCGTTCAGTCTGTGGTAGCGCTTGCCGTCAATCTCTGTGTCATCGTCTGTCCATTTGGCATGCTTCAGCTGATTGTATAGCGTGGCGTTTACAATCACATCACCCTCCACCAACGCATAGTCATCCACAGCATTAAAGCTGCCGTTAACCACTTCGTTGGCAGGGTAAGAGCCAAACAGGATACATTCCCAACGCGTAACATCATACTGCGGTTGCTCATCTCCTGGGTCGTCTTTGCTGCAGGAAATAAGCAACAGACTGACGAATAACAGAAGAG